>JBCCNJ010000098.1:0-15883 GCA_039025905.1 Pseudomonadota bacterium
ATCGTGACCGGAATACTGTCTGGTAGGGCATAGTCTTGCTTAAGCACCGCGCTACTTGAATGGGCTTGACCGTCCGAACTATCATCGACTACCCATAGAATTCTGTCGGCAGATGCGATCTCATGTTTCGCTCTGCGTACGCCTTCTTGTTCAATAGCATCTTTACTTTCCCTCAAGCCCGCCGTGTCGAAGACATGGATGGGCATGCCTTCTATTTCAATCTGCTCTCGCAGCACATCGCGCGTCGTGCCTGCAACGGAGGTCACAATGGCTTTATCGGAACCGGCAAGTGAGTTTAGGAGACTCGACTTGCCTGCGTTGGGTTTGCCCGCTATGACCAGTTTCATTCCCTCTTGCACAAGGCTTCCATGACGGGCTTTTTCCTTTATGAGTTCCAGCTGCTGGGCAATCCTCGAAAGCTTGTCTGCCACCTCACCCTCTTGAATGAAGTCGATTTCCTCCTCTGGAAAATCGATAGCTGCTTCTACATAAACGCGAAGGTTGGTGACCATCTCGATGAGGTTTTTGATTTCTGTAGAGAAGGCGCCTGATAGCGAGCGGCTTGCATTGAGTGCCGCCTGTTCTGTAGAGCTGTTTATTAGATCGGCGATAGCCTCCGCCTGAGCAAGGTCTAGCTTGCCGTTGATATAGGCCCTTTGCGAAAACTCGCCCGGCCTAGCTGCCCTCGCGCCGAGAGCACAGGCTTCTCGAACTAACAGGTCAAGCACGACTGGAGCGCCGTGAGCGTGCAGTTCGACTACGTCCTCCCCTGTGAACGAATGGGGAGCTTCAAACACCAGCGCTATGCCTTTATCGATAGCTTCTCCGGCAAGATTATGGAAGGTTCTTAATTGTGCTTCGCGGGGCGCCAGAACTGATTGGGTAATCGTATGTGCGATTGCGATTGCTTTAGGTCCCGATATGCGAACGACACCAATACCCCCCCGGCCTACTGCCGTTGCGACAGCGGCGACAGTATCCGAGTCTATGAGGATTTTGCCGCCCCGCGCTCGATTTGCCGGGTGATAACGTACTGCTGGGCCATGGACAGCAAGTTGTTAACGACCCAATACAGTACGAGACCGGCAGGGAACCACAGAAAGAAGAACGTAAAGACTACGGGCAGCCACTTCATGATCTTTGCCTGCATAGGGTCGGGCGGCGGCGGGTTGAGCATCTGCATAAAGAACATGCTCACGCCCATTAGTATAGGAAGCACGAAATAAGGATCCATGACCGATAGATCTTTTATCCAAAGGAAAAACGGGGCCTGTCTGAGTTCGACGCTTTCCATCAACACCCAGTACAAAGCGATAAAAACCGGCATTTGCACCAATATCGGCAGACAGCCACCCATGGGGTTGATCTTCTCTTTTTTGTAGAGCTCCATCATTGCCTGGGATTGCTTTTGCTTGTCGTCCGCGTATTGCTCGCGAATGTCCATCATTTTCGGCTGCACACGACGCATGTTGGCCATGGACTTATAGCTGGTTGCCGACAGCTTGAAAAACACCGCCTTTATAAGGACTGTTAACAGAATAATAGCCACGCCCCAGTTGCCTACCCACGAGTGGATCATAGTGAGTAACCAGAAAAGAGGTTGTGCAATCCACCATAGCCAGCCGTAATCAACACTGAGGTCCAGGTAGGGTGAAATTTCCCGCAAGCGGTACTGGTCTTTTGGCCCGGCGTAAAAATGTGCGCCTACCTCACCCAGTTGACCCGGGTCGATGACAACCGCAGGACTTGTGAAGCCGGCAATGTTGAAACCGCTTGCGGTTACGCGCGTGCTGTAAGTGTGGTTTTTTGAGGGATCTGGAATCCAAGCACTCAAAAAATAGTGCTGAATCATTGCGATCCAGCCACCGGCTAAAGTCGCCTTGAACGGATCTTCCGCCATATCTTGAAAGGTGAATTTTGTGAAGTGGTCGTCAGGTTGCGTGGTCGCTGCCCCTAGAAATGGGTTTAGACCAAGTCCACCTGATGAACCTGACGCCGGTTGCGGGCTGCTGTCTCGCTTTAGTTGCCCGAATAAATTAGCTTGCCAGCGATCAGCACCGCCGTTTTCAATGAGGTAGTCCACGGAAATGAGATAGTCGCCTCTGCGCAGGGTAAAGCGCTTGGTAACTTTTACGCCCGCCTCTTCCCAGCGCAGGTCCACCACTAACTCATTTTCACCATCAGGCAAGCTGTAACTAGAGGAGCTGCTTGAAAATTTGGCCCGGCCGTTACTGTCGATGCCGTTTGCGCCAATCAGTCCGCTTTGCGCCACATAAATTCGCCTGGAGTTTTGCTCTAGCAATACATAGGGATCGGGCTCATCAATCTTCGCCAAATACTTTGGTAAATCCAGCTCAATGATATCGCCGCCTTCTAGGTCTATGGCGAGCTGTAAGACGTCGGTGCGCACTTGAAGGACGCGACCTTGGTTCACTGTTACGGGCTCTGGGGCAGGAGCATCGGACACAACCGTGTCTGCTACTGTCGGAAGGTCCTCGGCTGCTTCTGTTTCGGTTGTTTCAGGCAACTCGGGAATCAGGGCATCTGATTCATTGGAAATCAGGCGAGTACTTTGTGGAGCGGTTGCTGCTTCTTTCGCGTCCTTGAAGTCGACCCACTTAGTCAGGAGCATGAAAGACAGCACCGCAATGGCGCCAATGAGCAAAGACCTTTGCAAATCCATAGTACGAATTATTTCTTGTGGCTGTGTTGGCAGGTGGGCACAGGATCGTGGCCCCCGTCATGAAAGGGGTGACATTTTAGAAGCCGGCGTATCGCCAGGTAGCTTCCTTTGATGGTGCCGTGAGTTGCTATTGCCTCTTGAGCATAGCTGGAACAGCTGGGATAGAACCGGCAGTTGTTACCAAGGAACGGGCTTACACAGAGCTTATAGCAATCAATGATGAAAATAAGGGCGCGGCGCATTGGCGCTCCTGACTGGCTTATCATTTGGTTTCCGGGGAGTTGCGGCCCAACTTCTGCCACTGCTGCTGCAATATAGAGGATAGCTGCTGATTATCCAACCGATCTATGCCGCGCCTGGTTAGTAGCACGACGTCCATGGTGGGCTGGGATTGTGGCAGTTGTCTGAAAAACTCTCTAGCGACGCGTTTGATGCGATTGCGCTGTACGGCCTGTTTTACGTTTTTCTTTGCGATTACAAGACCCAGGCGATGTGTTGGCCCAGAATTGGCTTTGCCAAGCAGAAGCATATGGCGATGCGAGGCACTGGAGTCGGCGTAGTCAAACACCCTGCTGTAGTCACTTGCATTAAGCAGGCGGCTGGTCTTTGGGAAGCCAGCGCAGCGAGTCTCTGCCCTCACTCAAAGATGTGAGCGCGTCAGTATCAGGGCGCGAGGCGCTTGCGGCCGCGAGCGCGTCGGCGGTTGATAACCTGACGTCCGCCTTTGGTCGCCATGCGCGCACGGAATCCGTGAGTTCGGGCGCGTTTCAGGACGCTTGGCTGAAATGTTCTCTTCATGACGGTAATTCCATATGTGTGCGCGTCAGAGCGACCCTATCGCAATAACTTGAGCGGTAGTCGATGACCAAAAAAAGGTGGGGTATTCTAGTGAAATGCCGTCCTCAATTCAAATGCCAAAAGCCTATGTGCACTCGGTTAATTTTGAGGCGCTTCTACAGGTGCTAAGTCACAATGAGTGGGTCCATATAATTCCTCCAACTAGCGCCAGGTACGACTTCCGCGCAAAGCCAATAGCGGCGCGCTTTAGCGCCATCAGCCCACATTTTGCCCCGAAGATATACACAAGTTATCCACAGTAATTCTAGCTCGCAAAAAAAAGTAGTCGTGGCGGTTAAAAAACACTCTATTGCTCGATAAATAAATGAAAAATAAAGGAAAATAATTTTCAGGGGCAGCGCAGAAATATGTGGATAAGTAGCGTTTTGCGGCGTATTATTGAGCACCTCTCAAGACAATAATTACCAAAAAATACACCGAGCAAAACAACGTTAATTGAAGAAGAGTGACAGGCCGTAGAAGCCGTTACCGAGGGGATTATTTTGCCTGAAGCCGTTTGGCAGCAATGCATAACTAGACTGCAAGACGAATTACCGTCGCAACAATTCAATACGTGGATCAGGCCGTTACAGGCGACGATTGATGGTCGCAATTTAACGCTTGTTGCCCCTAACCGCTTCATCAAAGACTTTGTCTCAGACAAATTCTCTGAACGCATATCAGAGTTGGTGCGAGAGTTGGCGCGAGAACAGGTTTTGGATGTTGTGCTACAGATTGATGATGTGGCGCTATCGCCGTCTATTGCTGCCGACACGCCATCGGCGATGAAACCACCACCGGGTCTGGATCCTATGTTGGATGGCCGAGCCTTAAGCGGGCAATTGGAGCATTCGTTGCGCCCTGGGCCGGAATCTCAGCGGAGCACGACAACACGAAGAGTCGATGTCACAGGGTCGCTGCAGCATCAGCATAACCTCGTGGAAACCTATACGTTTGATAATTTTATTGAAGGTAAATCCAATCAATTGGCTCTGGCAGCGGCGAAACAAGTGGCTCAAAACCCTGGGGGGTCATACAACCCACTCTTTCTATACGGCGGTGTCGGTCTGGGTAAGACTCACCTGATGCACGCCGTTGGTAATGCTCTGCAGCGTGAAAATCCGCAGGCGAAAGTCGTTTATCTGCACTCAGAGCGCTTTGTTGCAGACATGGTTAAAGCGCTACAACTGAACGCGATCACTGATTTTAAGCGCTACTACCGGTCAGTGGACGCCTTGCTCATTGATGACATTCAATTCTTTGCCAAAAAAGATCGCTCGCAGGAGGAGTTCTTCCACACGTTCAATGCTCTGCTGGAGGGAGGTCAACAGATGATATTGACCTGTGATCGTTATCCTAAAGAGATAGAAGGCCTGGAGGAGCGTCTCAAGTCGCGTTTTGGCTGGGGACTGACGGTTGCTGTCGAACCACCTGAGTTGGAGACGCGTGTCGCTATTTTGATGAAAAAAGCGACGCAGGCGCAGATCGATTTGCCCCCTGAGGCGGCATTTTTTATTGCGCAACGCATCCGTTCTAATGTGCGAGAGCTCGAGGGAGCGCTGAAGCGAGTGATCGCCAGCGCAAACTTCATTGGGAAGCCAATCGATGTCGATTTGGTAAAAGATAGCCTAAAAGACCTTCTCGCGTTACAGGATAAGCAAATCAGCCTGGACAATATTCAAAGAACTGTCGCTGAGTATTACAAGATCAAAGTGGCGGATTTAATGTCCAGGCGTCGCAGCCGTTCGGTCGCCAGACCGAGGCAGGTTGCCATGGCGCTGGCGAAAGAATTGACCAACCATAGTCTCCCCGAGATTGGGGATAGCTTTGGCGGTAGAGACCACACGACGGTCCTACATGGATGCCGGAAAATCAAGGAACTTCGAGAAACTAACTCCGATATTAGCGAAGATTACAAAAACCTGTTGCGATCACTCACAACTTGATAACCTTGTAATAGCAGCCATTTTTCGTGCATGAGTATGGTCTGCTGCGGTCCGTACTAGGACAGATGCTCGACGCTAAATCTGGTAAGGAACATTAGTAATATGAAGTTTTCTATTGCGCGAGACGCGCTACTTCAACCCTTAAATTTGGTTGCAGGAGTTGTAGAACGCCGTCAGACGCTGCCGATCCTAGCTAATGTACTCCTGGTCTTAGATGAAGACAGGTTGTCACTGACCGGCACCGATTTGGAAGTCGAGCTGCTCGGGCGAGTTAAGCTAGAAACAGCGGGAGAGGCGGGTGAAGTGACTGTCCCCGCAAGAAAACTCGTTGATATCTGCAAGTCCCTTCCAGAAGGCAGTGATATTCAACTTGAAGCGCAAGAAAACAAGGTAACCATAAGGTCGGGTCGTAGTCGTTTTACGCTTGCAACGCTACCGGCCAGAGAGTTTCCGAACGTGGAAGACAGTCTGGGCACGCACCAGTTTACGGTGAAGCAAGGGCAGCTCAAGCGTTTGATTGATAGAACTGGCTTTGCCATGGCGCAGCAAGATGTCAGATATTACCTGAACGGCATGCTCTGGGAGATCAAAGACGCATTATTGCGAGTCGTAGCAACTGATGGCCATCGCTTGGCAATGTGCACGCTAGATAACAAATTAGCGCCCAGTGATGATACTCAGGTGATTCTGCCCAGAAAGGGCGTTCTGGAGTTGGCCCGTTTGTTGCTCGACAGCGAGGCGGATATCGCTATCGTCATTGGCAGCAATCATATCCGGGCAACAACGGAACACTTCACCTTCACGTCCAAGCTAGTTGACGGCAAGTTCCCCGATTATCAGCGTGTGCTGCCGCGCTCTCCGGATAAGGTCGTACTTGGTTCCCGAGTTGAATTACGTCAGGCCTTCACACGTGCGGCAATCCTTTCGAATGAGAAGTACCGAGGAGTGCGACTAAAAGTGACTCCGGACAGCCTAGACATCGTAGCTAACAATCCTGAGCAGGAGGAAGCTGAGGAGTCAGTTTCTGTTGAGTACAAGGGAGAGCCCTTGGAGGTGGGGTTCAACGTTAGTTATTTACTCGACGTGCTGGGAGTATTGAGCGGCGAACAGGTTAAGCTTTCACTTTCAGACCCCAATAGCAGCGCTCTTTTGGAGGAGTCAGAATCCGATGATTCCCTCTACGTCGTTATGCCCATGCGCTTGTAGCGCTGTTTTTGCCATTATTCTGCAATCTATCCATTGCTAGACGGGGCTTGAGCGATATCCATATTCCTGCTGCGTCAAGCGTGATTTAAACTGCCGTGCCACTCTCGCAGATACAGATAAACCGCGTACGTAATCTGACGCAAGTTAAACTGGATGCACTCGCGCAAGTGAACGTGTTTTTTGGTGATAACGGCAGCGGAAAAACCAGTGTGCTCGAAGCATTACACTTACTCGGCATGGCCCGCTCCTTTCGCAAAAGCAGCGTCAAATCCATAATTTCCTATAACGAAAAAAGCTGTGTCGTGTTTGGTCTGACGCAAGTGTCTCCTCGGGGTGGGCCCGCAATCAGCCTGGGTGTGCAGCGCGGACCATCAGGCGACGCGCTTATAAAAGTAGGAGGTCAAACAGTAAAATCCGTGGCAAACCTTGTTAAGCATCTGCCCTTACAAGTCATTAATGCAGACAGTTTTGCTTTGTTGACCGGTACTCCTGGAGCGCGACGCCGGTATTTGGACTGGGGAGTGTTCCACGTGGAACATCGATTCCTGGAGGAGTGGCAGCGCTTTCAAAGGGGCATTAAACAGCGCAACAAGCTGCTTCGTCGTGGTAAAATTAACCGCAACGAGCTGATGGTGTGGACCAAAGATCTTGCCAGGTCAGGGCAAGTCATAGGTGACTATCGCGAAGCGTACTTTTTTCAATTAAAGCAGCGCTTCAAGGATGTGATGGAAGAGCTCCTTCCTTCACTGTCCGCAGGGCTGGAACTACGGTATCAGCGTGGCTGGGACCGCGCTATGTCCTATGAAGAAGCGCTTTTGAATAGCACGCAGCCTGATATTGATCAAGGTTATACCCATCTCGGGCCTCAGCGAGCCGATATCAGGGTGATAACTGAAGGGCGTCTGGCGGCAGAGACGTTGTCACGCGGACAGCAAAAGCTCGTAGTGTGTGGATTAAAGCTTGCGCAGGGCCAACTGGTATCTGAGCAAGGCGGCACAATTTGTACCTATTTAGTAGACGACCTGCCTTCTGAGCTCGACTACGAGCACAACGCGCATGTGTGCCGTTTGCTTTCACGCATGCAAGCACAGGTTTTTATTACCTGTGTCGATAAGGGTGAAATAGCCAGCGTTTGGCCCGACGATCGACAGGGATTGAAAATGTTTCACGTGGAACATGGCAGCGTGAATTAATACTGCAGCTAGATAGTGCTTAGACCTGTTAAGCCTGAGCACAGAGCAACCAGTGAGCTGAGAGCCAAGTAATGAGCCAAGACGAACAAAACTACGACTCCTCCAGTATCAAAGTCCTTAAAGGCCTCGACGCGGTCCGAAAACGCCCGGGTATGTACATTGGTGATACTGACGACGGGACGGGTCTTCATCATATGGTGTTCGAGTTGGTCGACAACTCCATCGACGAAGCGCTGGCTGGACACTGTAGTGAGATTCTGATCACGATCCACCCTGATGAGTCCGTCACTGTTAGCGATAATGGGCGAGGCATTCCCACAGAAATGCATGAAGAGGGCGTATCTGCGGCAGAAGTGATTATGACCGTACTTCATGCCGGCGGTAAGTTCGACGACAACACATACAAAGTCTCCGGTGGACTCCATGGCGTCGGCGTTTCAGTAGTGAATGCATTGTCCGAAGAACTGGTGCTCACCATTCGGCGTGAAGGCAAGATGTATGAGCAAACTTATCACCACGGTGTGCCCGATAAGCCTTTGGCAGAGGTAGGATCCACAGAAGTGACAGGCACAAGCGTGCGTTTTGTGCCCTCCTCGGCGACGTTCACTAACATCAACTTTCACTTTGATCAGCTCGCGAAGCGCTTGCGGGAATTGGCGTTTTTGAACTCCGGAGTACGCATTGTGCTGAAAGATGAGCGCAGTGCAAAGCAGGAGATTTATCAATACGATGGCGGCTTGAAAGCCTTCGTCGATTATCTCAATCACAATAAAACGGCCGTCAATCGCCCCTTCCACTTTCAGATGGATACCAGTGATGGCATCGGTGTCGAGATTGCCCTGCAGTGGAATGATTCTTTCCAAGAGAATATTTTTTGTTATACCAACAACATTCCGCAGAGGGATGGCGGAACGCACCTGGCTGGGTTTAGAGCTGCGCTTACTCGCAGCTTAAATGGCTATATAGATCGGGAAGGTTTAGCGAAAAAAGCCAAAGTGAATACGACCGGAGACGACGCTAGAGAGGGATTGACGGCGATTATCTCGGTCAAGGTGCCAGACCCGAAATTCTCATCTCAAACCAAGGACAAGTTAGTTTCCTCGGAAGTGAAATCGGCTGTCGAACAAGCGATGGGCGCTCAATTCAATGACTATTTGCTTGAAAATCCGGTAGAGGCGAAAGCGGTAGTCGGCAAAATGCTCGATGCCGCTAGGGCACGCGAAGCAGCCCGTAAAGCGCGTGAGATGACCAGGCGCAAAGGTGCCCTGGATATTGCCGGACTTCCGGGTAAGCTCGCCGACTGTCAGGAAAAAGATCCTGCTCTTTCTGAGCTTTATCTGGTGGAAGGGGACTCGGCGGGTGGCTCTGCCAAGCAGGGCAGGAATCGAAAGTACCAGGCAATCCTGCCTCTGAAGGGCAAGATACTAAATGTTGAAAAAGCCCGGTTTGACAAGATGCTGGGTTCTGCCGAGGTTGGGACCATCGTCACTGCCCTGGGCTGCGGCATCGGCAAAGATGAATTTGACGCGGATAAGCTTCGATACCACAGCATTATTATCATGACCGATGCGGATGTTGACGGCTCACACATTAGAACGCTGTTGCTAACCTTCTTCTTTCGACAAATGCGCGAGTTGATCGAGCGCGGACATATTTTTATTGCCCTGCCCCCGCTGTATAAGGTGAGCAAGGGAAAACAGCATAATTACTTAAAGGACGATGAAGCGCTCAACCAGTACCTCACGCAAGGCGCTTTAGACGGCGCGGCAATCCATGTAAACCCCGACGCCCCGCCAATCGCAGGTAGTGTATTGGAAGATCTTGTTACTCAATATCGCGCCGTCGCTGCGATAATCGAGCGTTTAAGTCGTCTTTATGCGCCTGAAGTGCTCTGGGCGATGGTTGCTATTTCGTCCTTAAGCCAGAGCGAGTTGACAGATGAGCAAGTGGTTACTCAGTTTGGTAATGCGCTAAGTGAGCGCTTGCTTACTCTAGCGCCCAAAGGGAGTCTCTATAGTGTGGTGGTGCGAAAAGACCTTGAGCGTCAGCTGTTCTTTCCTGTGGTCAAACTGATGGCCCACGGCATCGAAACAGAGACTGAATATCACCATGAATTCTTCGCCTCTTCGGAATATCGCTCCCTGGTGCAGCTAGGAGACACGATTAATACGCTCATCGAGGAAGATGGATATTTTAAGCGGGGAGAAAAAACGCTAGCAACGACAGATTTTGCCGAAGGCTTGAACTGGCTAATGTCTGAGGCCCGCAAAGGCTATAGCATTCAGCGCTACAAAGGCCTTGGTGAAATGAACCCAGATCAGCTCTGGGAAACGACTATGGATCCCGAGGTGCGCCGTATGCTCAAAGTCACGATAGAAGATGCCATTGCAGCAGACCAGATCTTTACAACGCTGATGGGCGACCACGTCGAGCCACGGAGAGAGTTTATAGAAGATAATGCGCTTTCTGTCGCGAATCTCGATGTGTAATCCGTCGGACTACTTTTGACAGATCACAGGGATACCTGAGCGCAGGATATTTTGCTAGTTGAAGCAAACAGCGCCCTATTTTGCAAAAGCAATATTTTGGCTATAATTTTGCAAATGCAAATGAGCGGCCCATATGGAACCTGTCACATCACTCACAGATAGCGAGATTCTAGCCGACGCGACCTATAGCGCCGCAGCACAGCTGGGTGTGAGCAAATCTAATATTGCCCGCATTGTCGGCAGAAATAGGACAACCATCGACCGCAGCGGGCTAGACCCGGCCACTAAGCCTGGGGAGCTTGCTCTCATATTTGTGCGCATCTATCGATCACTTTTCGCTTTGATGGGCGGCGACACCGAAAATATGCGGCATTTTATGGTTACACCCAATCTTGGCACTGGCGGTGTCCCTCTGGAGCAACTCCAGCAGGTAGGTGGTCTCGTAAGAGTCTGTGAATATTTGGATGCGATTCGAGGCAAGGGTTGAACTTTACTTTCCAGCGCTATTCGGGCGTTGCGATCAGAATTGTTGAAACACAAGAAGTTGCAGCAACAACGAAAATTACCCGCAGCTTAGTAGAACAGTCCAGATTGGAAGAGCTGCTGGAAGAGAGCAAACCTCGCAGCAGCCCAAAGGAGTTGCACTATCTACTGTCTACGCCCTTTCGATACCCTCCCCTACGCCACGGCTCTCGTTTTGGCAGCTGCTTCGAACCCAGTTTATTTTATGGCTCGCTCAGTCTTACCACTTGCCTTGCTGAGTGTGCCTACTATCGATTTTTGTTTTATCTCGATATGCGGCAGCCTCCACCAAAGCCGCTGACGACTCAGCACACGGTTTTTGAAGTAATGGTTGATAGCGGATTGACGGTGGACCTACGCACCGACAGGGTAAACATGAGTCAACTAACCCACCCAGCAAGCTATGAATACACTCAGGGGATTGGTTCACGTCTCCGCGAGGCAGGCACCCATATTTTGCTCTTTACATCCGCGCGGGATCCGCAAGGTGGTAGCAATATCGCTCTTTATTCAGCAGAGGCCTTCGCTGAGGCCTTGCCTCGCAGTCAGGAACTGTGGCAGTCGCAGGTCGACTCTCAGAGGGTGATTTTTCGCAGCGCAGCGTCTATCGAATGCTTCGACAGAACTTCCTTTAGCGCTGCGAGTGGTGTCTTTCCCAGAGTATCTGGCTGACATAGTGCTCGTATTGACTTCGCTTATGGGCGCAGCGGGACGTGAAAACGCGACAAGTGCGGGACGCAAACGAAAAAAAATCGCGATACCGCTGAAGCTCAGAATCGATAGGTGAGTTGGATTGCCCTCTATTTGGTTTCGGAGTCCAAGATCCAATTTCTCGCTTGTGATAGCTCCGAGAATCGGAATTTCTTTACATCAGCACTGGTAAAGTGCGTCGCCAGACGTTCGGCAAGGCCGCCCACTGGCGAATCTGTCGCAAGTGCAATATGAGAAACCTTTTTGTGATGGCCTTTAACAAAGCTCAGGTGTGCCACTAGCGAAGAGAAAGAGTCCCAACCCGGAAAGGATTCGGTGTGAATAATAATTCCCCTCAGTCTATCCGCCCGTTTGATGTAAGGATCGATTATTTCCGATGCCTGACGAAAGTCACTTTCAGCTAAATCCCCTTCAGGCTCTAGCAGGGCAATGCCAGCGACCTCGTCTAAATCCACATTTAACATATAACTCCTCCCCCTCGGTGGCCCGATACGTTAGCTAGCCTTTGCAGCGATAGTGGCAATCGCAATCTGATGGAACGCTACTGAGCACAGTAAGCTTCGAATTCTGCCTCGGTGTTTTCAAAACCCTGTGCCTCGGCAAGTTCCCAAGACCGTTCACATTGCTTCGTATGCTCGCACCACATGTAACCTGCCGATGCGATACAGCCATGTTCATCTCTGTCAGATCCGGGCATGGCGGCTTGCTCCGAGTGAGGCTCTTCAACCTTACTGCAGCCAACAGTTATGAGCAGTGCGCAAAGGATAAGAAACGTAATCTTCTTCATAGTCGGCTCCATAACTCGAAGGGGTAGCTTGCTCGGTCCAGCATTGAGCACATCTAGGGCTCACTGATGTCAGCCAGTAACTTAGTCTAAAAAACGCATTTGCTCTAGCCTCATCATCGACCTATCGACTCAACCATGAGACTAAGCTGATGCGATCGCTTTGGGGGTCAGAGTAACGTGGCATTTGGCTCTTGAGTGGATGCCAGGGGCATTCCGAGAGCCGCCGAGCGCGTCCCTGGAACTATCAAGCGCTAGTGCTGAATTGGATTCCCAAGAATTTCTTCTAGTCGTTTCAACAGTGCCTCGACGTTCGCGATACCAGGGTAATTCGGACGGATCGCAATAGCCAACTCCCGGTGTGGCCCCGGTTCTTCCAGCGGAATGCTCACCAGCTCTGGGTTACCTTCAATTAGCTGGCTCACCGCTATCTCAGGCAGCAGGGTTGAGCCCATACCGCAGGCGACTAAAGGAATGAGCGTAGCCAGGCTGGTAGCACTAAAGCTATGGCCCGTGCCTTGCTCTAATTTACAGGCGGATAAAGCGTGCTCGGTCAGACAGTGTCCGTCTTTGAGCAGCATCAGTTTGGCATCTGCCATCGCCTCGGGGGATACTTTTTTTAAACCCGCGTGCTCGTCTTGCTTCTGTACGATCCACAGTAGGTTTTCACGCCAAAAAGGAAAGGTAAGCAGGCCCTGACAATCATAGGGCAGGGCAATGATAGCGGCGTCCAATACACCGCGGCGAAGCTGATCGAGAACTTCCGCAGACTGATCTTCCACAATATCCAATTGTAAGTTGGGGTAGCGCCGCTGCAGATCGGGTAACAATCGCGGCAAGAGATAGGGGCCGATAGTTGGAATAACTCCCAGCGAGAGCGGCGTGCTCAGCGGCTCGCGCTGGGCGTCCGCGAGCTTCACCAAATCTTCCATTTGCAGCTCAACGGAGCGCGCGCGCTGCAGCACCTGCTTACCCAGCGGGGTGACCAGCACTTTGCGGTTATCGCGTTCGAATACTGGGAACCCCAGTTGCTTTTCCATCTCTAACAGCGCGGTACTGAGGGCTGATTGCGAGATGTTGCAGTCTTCAGCCGCGCGCTTGAAGTGCAGATGACGCTCTACGGCGAGCGCATAGTGGATTTGCTTCAATGAAATCATTCATCAATTTTACTGGCTCAAAACTAATATATCGATCTAATTTATAGAACGTCAAATTAGAAAATATTGGATTTGCTCACAAGACCGCCTTGACTAACATTCTGCGGCTTGACGGGAACCCCCTTAACTATGTGAACCAAACTAGGAGCAGTGCAATGGCTTTAATCAACACCCAAATTAAACCTTTCAGCGCTACAGCCTTTAAGCAAGGCGAGTTTATCGAAGTGTCTGAGGCAGACTTGAAAGGTAAATGGGCAGTTTTCTTCTTTTATCCGGCAGATTTTACATTTGTTTGTCCCACTGAACTGGGTGACATCGCGGACTACTATGACGAGTTTCAGAAGCGAGACGTGGAAATTTACTCTGTCTCTACCGATACTCACTTTACTCACAAGGCCTGGCACGAAACGTCGGACACCATCGGCAAGGTACAGTACACCATGATCGGTGATCCTACCGGAGAGATTACTCGCAACTTCGACGTGATGCGCGAAGGTGTAGGCCTGGCAGATCGCGGCACTTTCCTAGTCGACCCCGAAGGAATTATCCAGACAATGGAAATTACCGCAGAAGGTATCGGCCGAGACGCACAGGATCTGCTGCGCAAAGTAAAAGCCGCTCAGTATGTTGCGGCCCACCCGGGTGAAGTATGTCCTGCGGCCTGGAAAGAAGGTGAAGAGACGCTCGCACCTTCTCTAGATCTGGTTGGCAAGATCTGAGCTTACCGACAGCGGGCCCCCGGGCCCGCTTACCCGTAAAAGGAGTTATACCGTGTTATCCAAGGATATTCTTGAGGCGCTAAAAACGTACACTGCTTCCATGCAGAAAGAGGCGACCTTCGTTCTGCAAACAGGAGAGCATGCCAAGCGAGGCGAATTGATTGAGTTTCTTCAGGGAGTCGCCAGCGTGTCTGACAAGATTTCGCTGATAGAGCGTGACCTCCCGGAGACACTGCGCAGCCCAACGAGCTTTTTATTGGAGGCCGATGGCGAAGACACGGGCATTCGTTTTTCCGGCATTCCTAGCGGCCATGAGTTTAATTCACTGGTGTTGGCATTACTGCAAAGTACCGGCACGGCCATGAAGCTCGACGACAGCATTGCGGACATGATACGCAATGTATCCGATGAGCTAAATTTCGAAGTTATCGTAAGCCTCAGTTGCCACAACTGTCCCGACGTGGTGCAGGCGCTCAATCAGTTTGCACTGCTCAACCAGCGAATCAGCGTGGAGATGATCGATGGCGGCCTCTATCCGGAGCTGATTGAAGAACGCGATGTACAGGGTGTACCAAGTGTTTTCTTGAACGACGAGCTTTTCGCCAACGGCAAGGTAGATGCTGCGGCGCTGGTAGACAAGCTGTTAGAGCGCTATCCCAGTATGGTGAAGGTGGCCGAAAGGGCCTCCATGCCGCTGCAGGATGTGACGGTTATCGGTGGTGGGCCTGCGGGTGTAAGCGCCGCGATTTACGCAGCCCGGAAAGGCCTGAAGGTAACCGTGATTGCGGATCGAATAGGCGGCCAGGTAAAAGACACTATGGGGATCGAGAATTTTATCTCTGTCCCTGAAACTACTGGGCCGGAACTTACCGCTGCGCTCCTAGAGCATCTCAACGGTCATGAAGTTACTCTGAAAGAACATCTCAAGGTAATGTCTGTTGAAAAGGGTGAGACCAAGTCGCTAGTGCTTTCCAGCGGTGAGCGAATCGACACTCGAACGCTTGTTATCGCCACCGGTGCCAGCTGGCGTGAGCTGGGCGTGCCCGGTGAAAAAGAAAATATAGGCAACGGCGTTGCCTACTGCCCGCACTGTGACGGGCCATTCTTTAAAGGCAAGGACGTGGCAGTCATCGGCGGTGGCAACTCTGGTATCGAAGCGGCCTTGGATTTGGCAGGGATAGTGAAGTCGGTGACGGTTTTCGAGTTTCTGCCAGAGCTGAAGGCAGACCAGGTGTTAGTGGACCGGGCTAGGGAGCGCGAGAACATCAGCATGCTGACCAATGTGGCTACTAAGGAAATCGTTGCAACGGATGGCAAGGTGACATCGATCCTGTACCAAGACAGAGAGACCGAAAAAGACCACTCGGTAGATCTGGCTGGTGTCTTCGTGCAAATAGGACTGGTACCCAACAGTCACTTCCTCGATGGCGTCGTCGAAATGACGCAATATGGGGAAGTGGTCATCGATGAAAAGGGTGCAACCTCGGAACCGGGCATTTACGCTTGTGGCGACGTAACGACCGTTCCCTACAAACAAATCGTGATATCGATGGGTGAAGGTGCAAAAGCGGCGCTCGCGGCCTTTGAATATTTGATGTTACATCCGCAGAAAGAACGCGAGGAGCTGGCGGCTTGA
>JBCCNJ010000099.1:0-15775 GCA_039025905.1 Pseudomonadota bacterium
CGATCATCACCTGTGTTGCTCAAAGCGCGCCCACTGCGCACCTTTGGAAGCACTTGATTGAGTGCTGTGTCACTGCCTTTACGTTCGCTGGCGCGTCGATAAATCGTCTTGAATTTTTGCACGTCTAATTCAATCCTGTTCCTGGGGATGGATAGCGACACTGTGCATCAATATGCTGACCGCCGAAAGAGTGGGAGAGCTCGCGTCAGCCCGTGGAATTATCGCCAGACTGGCAAGGAGTGAGTGGCCACCCGGGTGCCGCCCAATCGGTGCAGATTGGTTCGGACTATCCCAGGCGGGTTAGCGCAGGGTAGGCGCCGCGGATCCGGGCCATTGCGTCCTGTCGTAGCGCGCACAGTTGCGAGAGACTTATTGCGGTATGTCCAGATAGGGTAGGGGGTCGGAGTGGTGCGCAATCAACTTCCATTCTCCACTTTCCTTGCGAAAGACGTTGGTACCCCGCATGCTAATTTTGTCCTCGCCACCCTGGCTAGAAACCTCTGCAACGTGATGCACGGTGGCCAGCGTGTCCGACGATGTAATGTGACGTTTGACCACCTCGATCGAGCCGCCCAACTGGGCTTCGTTTTGCTGCAGCCAGTCCTTGTCGATAGCATCCCATCCAACGTGGAATAAATCGCGAGAAGGACCCAAATACACAACGTCGTCGGCGTGTGACCACAGTGCCTCCATGGGCGTGACATTGCCTTTAAACATCTCGTTCAGTGCGGCAAAGAATTGGTCGTCTACTGATTCAATATCAGCTACCTTGGTCATTGTCTTTTTCCTCCAGTCTGTTCATTGGGTGCTTCAGTGTAGCAGTGCTGTGTTCGCACGCGACGATAGGGAGTGTAGTCCGAATATGAAACTGCGCCAGAGGCCGCCCCTAGTTGCGGGTGAATTGGCTTTAGAGTAAACGAGCACAGCATCTATCAGACTGCCCCGGGGGTTAACTCTGTTGCGCGCGGAGGGTCGACTCGCTTTAGTACAGTCTTTCTCGATAGGATTCTTGAATTCGTTGTTCGACGGCTTCTTCACTCGCTTCTACTTTGGCTTGCGCTTTGACGATCTGACCAAAGCTGGGCAGGGTGCCGGGCTGCGGTTGATGGTCGTCCTGCCAGAGCTTTGAGCGAATCATGGCCTTGCCGCAGTGAAAGTACACTTTTTCAATGGAAATCAGGGTGCCAGTTTTTACCGACCTGCCGTCGACTCGGGATGCTTCTAGTAGTGACTGTGAGGTGCTGATCTGTGCCCGTCCTCTCACACGCAGGGTTTCCTTCACCCCCGGAATCATGAACAACAGCGCGACCCCTGGATTGGCCACCAGATTATGGAAAGACTCCACCTTATTGTTACCCGGTCTGTCTGGCAGCAGCAGCGTCTTGTCGTCGATGATTCGCACAAAGCCGGGGGCATCACCCTTTGGCGAAACGGAAGGACAACCCTCTGCATCTGCGGTTGCGATGCAGATAAAAGGGCATAACTCGATGAACTGCCGGTGGAAATGATCTAATTGATCACACATGCAGGCAACGGCAACATCCAGTGGTGGGTCGAAGTGTGCCTCAAGGGTGTTTACATCTGTGATTGCGTCTGACATGGGCTAGATGCCTCAATGGGATGCGTGCATTGGCGGTCGAAGAGTAATAACGCAGATTGCCTGGTTTGCCAAGACGTGCGTGCCTGAGCTCAAAAGGGAATTCACTTAGCTGCTCAACCTCGTAAGAAGCTTAGAGCTTGCCCTCGATGGTCGGCCCTGTGGACAGGTGGTGGCGGGGCAGCGCGAGATCTTTTCAGCTTTACCAGTCGGGATAATACATCTTAATCCGAACCAGCCCGGGTGCCATGGCGGCCCGAGAGAAGGGCACTTCATCGTAGGCGTCTCTCGCGCCCGATGTGCCATAGCCTTCTAAAGGGTAACCCGCCTGCATATCGAGATCGCCTTCTCCATCCTCATCGTGCCACAGGGCGATGGCATAGGGGCCGTCGGTGAGCGATTCAAATGAAACCTCAGCTCGGCGTTCTGTTGGCGCGAATTCGCGGTAAGCCACCATCTGCTGAGCGTCAAAACCTTCCCAGGCCGCCTTATCGTCAAAAATCATAACGAGCACCTTGCCACCGTCGGGACGAATGCCTGAGATGCTTAGGGTGAGACCGCTGACATCCTGAGATCCTGTGGAAGCCTCACCGGCTTGGATTGGCGTAGCCTGGTGTGCGATTCCGACTATAGCGAAAGTGATCACGACCGAACTCAGCAGTGCACCGGGAAGACTGCGAAGGAACTTCATGATCTGGACTCCGATTGGGTGCCGGTTATCGCGCTGTCCGCGCTGGGTTCATCTTGAGGTCCGAATAGAACAGCATACAAAGCCGTTCCTGAGGACGCGTTTGAAATAGCGCGAGCGAGTCGGGTGAAGCCATGGAACCAGACCGTCAATGGGTTTACGCTGTTGATAGGTTCAGTGATGCCATAGCGAACCGGCTCAACTTCCCGGGCGAAGGTGCCAAACAGTCGGTCCCAGATGATCAGAATGCCCCCGTAATTGCGATCTAGATAGCGCGCGTTCGATCCATGATGGACACGATGGTGCGAGGGGGTATTAAAAATGCCTTCGATGGGTCGGGGCAGCTTGCGGACAAGCTCGGTATGCAAAAGTGTTTGATAGATTTGCACCAAGGCTTCAGCGGCGAAGACCAGGAGGGGATTGAAGCCCATCATCACAAGGGGTAAATGGAAAAACAGTGGCCAGAATCCATCCATCGGACCAAAGCGAAACGCGACAGAGATATTGAAGTGAGGCGAGGAATGGTGGACGGTATGGGTAGCCCAGCCAACGCCCACACGGTGCAGGAAGCGATGCTCCCAGTAATATGCGAGGTCGGCCAGCAGTAGACACAGCAGCGCGGTTAAGGGCGTGACTTCAAGTTGCCATGGCGTGTGCTCCCAGACAGTGTAGTAAGCGGCGATGTAGATCACAGCCAGCAGCCCGTAGGTCACGACAACGAACGCGAAAAAAGTGATGAAATTTGTGAGCGTATCCCCCAACAGGGACCAGCTGATGCGCTTTTTCCAGGTGTAGCGAAGCAGCTCAAACAGCAGCAGGGCCAGCGCGAGGGCAACGATCCAGTTCTCAACGACACCATTGAACTCGGTCATGGCGTCGGGAAATAGGGGCGTGTTAAGCCATTCCCACACGTGATTGTTCTCTTCCAGGATGTTGCTTGAGTCTAAGGTATGGCTATAAATTGTCAAGTTTGATAATTTATAAATATGCCGAGACCAAGCCTGAAAAGCACGCGCACTGACCAGATCCTGGATGCGCTGGAAATCTGTCTGGTGCGCTATGGTTTGGAGGGAGCGACTCAGGAACGCATCGCTGAACAGGCTGGGCTGGCGAGAGCGCTTATTCGCCACAACGTTGGCAACCGCGATGAGATGCTCCGCCTCGGCTTGGAGCGATTTACCCGGCGTTCAGACGAGCAACTGCAAGCCCTGTTCGATGAACTGCCCGATAATGGTCGTGCGCAGGTGCTAGTGGACTGGCTGTTTGATCCGCGCTATTTCGATGCGCATGCTGTCCGTGTGCTGGAGTCTTTTTCAAACTGGGCGGCGGATCGTAGAGATGCAAGCGCACTGGTTGTCAGTTGGACTGAGCGTTTTATTGATGCTTTGGCAGAGCAGCTGTTGCTGGCCTTTCCTAACAGCAAGGCTTCTGATCGAGATACTGTTGCCACGAGCATTGCCGGCCTCTATTTTCAGCTTGCGTCGCTGTCTGCTCTCGGCCCGACACAAAGCGTGCAACAGCGGTCGGCGGCAGCCGGGCGGCGGCTGCTTGCAATACTATCGTGAGAACGGGTGCAAGTTCGAGGCACTCGATGGGGTCGATAATCGCGCTCTGAGCATCGTCCTGTGGCGTGACTGGCACCAGTGACGAACCGGATCCGCGCCAATCTTGATGCGCATGATGGTGCTATGGGTGCATGATTAAAGCTGTGATTCGATGGGTAGCAGACCGATAAAACGTGTCATGAATCGCTGCCCCCAGCTTGAATGCGGGTCGACCTCGTAGCGCACCTGCTCGCCATTTTCCAGGGAGATCCACCCGAGATCACCTCGGTCATCGAGAAACAGTTGATAGGCGTTTTCAGGATGCTTGCCGTCTTCCATATACTCAAGCAGTTGCGCTGCGAGTTCCTCACTCTCCACATACAGGCCCGCTTCGGTATTGATGTTTGCCGAGCGCGGATCGAGATTGTAGCTGCCAACGAAAATTGACTCTTCATCGAATACTAGTGCCTTGGTATGTAAGCCGGCTCTAGACTCGCCAACCCAGGTTTTTTTGATAACTGCAGAGTCGGGTCGCAACTCATAGAGTTCCGCATCAGTTTTGAGAATTTTCTTGCGGTACTGAGCGTGGCCTGCGTGAGCGGCAAGCACGTCATTGGATGCAAGTGAATTAGTGAGAATGCGGACGCGAACGCCTCTATCGATCAACTCTTGAATTTCGGCGACGCCGCCATCGCCGATGACAAAGTAGGCGGACTCAATATCCAGCGAGTGCTTAAGGGTTTTGACTTTGCCGTCCAGGCTAGAGGCGATGCGAGTTCGATTGGCAGGGCCGCTTGATGCATCCTCCGGTGCCGGATCATCCCAGACGATCTGCCCTCTGGCCCAAATAAATTGGCCGCTGTTATCCGCAAGATACTGAAATAACGCCGCCTGATCCTGTTCGATATCGTAGGGATAGCTCCCGGATTCGATCTCCGTCCGCAGCCGCGTCTGCAGTAGTTTAACCTCTTCGTTGGAAGGAGGTGACTCGACCAGTACGTGAATGGGAAACGACCACTCGCCCTGCCAGAAATGATCAAATACTTCGGAGATGTCGGGCACGATAGGCCCGATTGCACCGATGTCTAGATCTCGAAAGTTGGTGTCCTGATTAACGCTGAAATAGTGATCGCCGATGTTGCGCCCACCTACGATGGCAGCGCTGTTATCTACGATGAAGATTTTATTGTGCATCCGATGATTGACGCGACCCAGATCGAAAATAAAGTCGAAGACTCTGGAATTCCTGTTTGCGAAGGGATTGAATATGCGCACCTCCATGTTCGGATGCGCATCCATGGCGGCGACGATGCTGTCTGAGGCGCGCAGGCCAAGGTCGTCAACCAGAATCCTGACGCGCACACCGCGATCAGCCGCTTGTAGCAAGCGCTCTGCAAAAATCCGTCCGGTCTCGTCTGCCTCCCAGATATAGACCTGAACGTCCAGCGTTTTCTCTGCGATGTCCGTGAGGCCCACGCGCAAGTTAAACGCATCGCGACCATACCTAAGCAAGACGAAGCCGGATTCTCCGGGGTGGTTGGCGGCGATTTTGGCGATGTTGTTGCCAAGCGTCGTTGACGTGTTATCACGCAAGGCACTGGAGCTCGACTTCTCGAACTCTTCTGGTAGACCGCTGCAGCCAGTAAAGCCGCTCATCAGCAATAGTAAAAACGCAGTGAGTATTGTGACACTAGCCTTCCGCCGTTTAGCGCCCACCCACGGCAAGGGCGCTCGCTTGCTGAAAAAGCTAGGTGAGAGTCTCTGCATAGGGCTGTGCCGTTAACTGGAATTCATCTTCATAGACGACATAACCAGGCCGAGTAGTCCTGATAACATCTACACCTAGGTCGTGGCTTTCGAGTATCGTTTTTAGCTCAAACATTTTCGCGATGTGCTCTTGAGCGGAATCTTTAAACCAACTGATCGCAACGTTTTTTGCATGTGGTTTTCTCGATTTGCTCAAGGAGTGCGGCCTTGCCAGATGCTTGTTGAACCACTCTAGTATTGTAATGAGTCGCTCTTCCTCGTAGCGATCAAGCGCACCGGCTTCTCGGAGTTCATAGGAAGCCTGGAATAAACCCTTACGCTTACCCGAATCCTCATCGGTATCATGAATCACGAATCGGATAAACATTGTTCTCTGATTTCATAAGACAGACCGGTAGACTAGCCTGTGTGTACCTGGCTGCAAGTGTACTATGTTTTCAGCGCAGGCTTATGCCAATGGCTGGTAGAGCTGGCGCTACAGACAAAGCGTGCTCGGGCACGCATGTACCTGGGCTGAGCTTCAAAACAAATAACGGATCATCATTTGCAGCTGTTGAGCATCGCCGTCTTCGCCATCCTGATTTTCGCGCCGGCCCCATAGATACTCCACCCCCGTTTCGATTCTGGGGGAGAGGTCCCAGAACAGGTTGGCGGAGGCGCGAACTGTACGCTTGTATGCATTGGCGGGAACAAAATTGGGATTGCTGACGTCTACCAGGCCCAGCGTGAAACTTGAACGCATGTTGTCAGCCCACCAGTGTTGGAAAGAGGCGTATCCGGCGAAAACGTCAAACAACTGAAGCTCGTTGGTGCTGGTATTAAAGATACCGTCATATTTGCCTATGTCTTTCAGGTCATTGACATAGCGCCCGATACCGTTGCCCTGATTCAATTGAAACAGTATCTGGTCGCGACTGCCGAATAAGGGCGTTGTGATGCTGCCACTTAGGCTAATCCCGTAGCCGTAGCGCTTTTTCACACCTCCGCCAAGGGAGCCTGATGCCGCTCCAGTTGGTAGAGTTTCCTGCCCACGGATTTGTCGACCGAGAATAGCGGCTCTTAGGTGCAGCCGCTCGTGCGGCTGGAATTTTCCTGCCATGACGATATCTGGCACCCGAGTAATGCCGGAACCATTTTGTATCTGTGGGTTCGGATCCTCGAGTGAGAATTCCAGGCTGAAATTATCACCGATCGAAGGCGAGAACCGAATCTGACTCTGACGAACATTGATTCGACCATTCAGACCCTCGAAATCGACCTCGTCCGGCGTCGCCTGGGTGTCGACAAAGGTGGACCAGGTCTGGCCCGCCAGTACCCTGTCCCATTGACCGAATGCATGGCGCAGTCTGAAGGTACTACCCTCGCCAGTAAAGTCACCCTCCACGTAGGCCCGCAAAACACCCCTACTGGTGTGCTCGCGCATGTCGACGTTGAGCCGTGACTGATCGGCGGTAATACTCGATTGTGCAGCGTTGTCAGAGTTTGCGGGTACGCCAACTGGAATCGAACCTACGATAAATCTGTCTGGTATCTCCAGCACATCTTTGTTTAAAACAATGGCGGTGCGTACGTAGCCACCCACGCTTAAGGCAGCACTGGTGCCAGGCAGCCGCCAAGCGCCCGGGAAGCTCTTGAGCAGATCCCTTGTTGGGTCGTCCGCCCGGACTTTATCAATTTCTGCAGGACTCCGTGCGGTATCGCTGGCCTGCTCCAGTTCCGTGACCACAATCTCGGTCTGGGCTATAGCGCTGGATCGCTTTTCTACCACAGCTGCCTTCGACTGATCCGCGGTGCTTAATTGAGTTTGAACGTCGGAAGCAATGACCTCGGTAGCCGCCAACGGCGGCGCAGTGCGAAGCGTGTTCAATTCTTCGGTAAGGGTGGCAATTTTTTGTGCCTGCATATCGAGACGTGCGCGCTGCTCGGCCAGGTCCTGCTGTTGCGCCTTGAGCAGCGCGATAACCTCCGCCATGCTAGAGTCAGTATTCAGATCAGCCAAAGCGCTAGAGTCCGTGCTATTGGCGAGCGCCTGGCAACTGAACGCTATTACCGAAGCCATAAGGGCTGCACACAACCGTTGATGGTTCATGGTTGTCGATCTCCTTGTTCAGGGAATAGTAATAAGAACTATTGTAGTGGCAGCAGACCGTGGTGTGTTTGGTGCTTAGGGTCTCTGCCGGACTTAGTGTTTGCGCAGAAGGTAGGCTGAAGCCGCCGGAGCTGCGTAATCAGTCGGGTTGATGGCGGGTGCTATGGACACTAAAAAACCCAGTTGAACAGGGCCATGATCTGCCAAACGCGATTGCGGTCATATTTGCCGCCAAAGTCTTCGGCTTCGATTCTGGCTTTGCCTAAATCCGCATAGTTGAGATAGCCACCAATCGACAAAGTCTCGCGAACATCGTATTTGGCACCGAAAGCCAACCGTATCTGACGGTCGACGGGAAGCTGTGCATTTCTGTCCCGCGCTTTGACAGGATTGGTATCGTAGGCAAAGCCAGCAGTAACGGTCCAGCGCTCGTCAAGTCGATACTGTGTTCCCCAGGCGTAGTGGTAGGTATCTCGCCACTGAGTAGGAATGCCGGCGCTACCACGCTCCGTCGATAGCAGAATATTGTCTAACTGACTCCAATTGTCCCAGCCGATGGTCAGATACACCGCCCAGTTTTCATCCATGTCGTGCTGCATGGCGAGACGCACATACTCTGCCATGTTGAGCTCTGTATTGGCAGCAACGTCAATGCCATCTTCAGCGGGTGGTGGACCGTCTGGAAACTGCAACTTTAGACCGCCATCAAAATCCGGTTCCAGTTCGCTTTGGTAGAGAATGCCAAAACGGGTGCGGTTGGTGAGTTCATACATGACACCAGCCGTGTAACCAAACCCTGTATCGTCGCCATCAATTGTCGCGCGGCCATCGGGCCGTGTGATATTCAGCCGGGGAACGGCAACCTTCAGCTCCAGATCAGCGTACCAATACTGTAGCGAAGCCCCGATAGACAGCTTGTCTGTCAGTCGATACGCGATGGTGGGTGCCAGGGTCGCAATGATTAGGCTGACTTCCTCTGCTTGATAACGTCCCGACCAATCGTTGCCGTAATCGAGGCCAGCGCCCGCCGCACCGGCGAGATAGACACCTGCCGCCCATTGCTCAGAGCCCGTATCGTGCACGTAAGCCATGCTTCCCGAGGGTGTCAGCACTCCGGCATCATCGCCATTGTCAAAGCCATTTCGCGGGCTGCTGTACTGTGTGTCGAACTTGACCGAAGGAATTAGCGCACCGGCGGAACCAAATAACTGACTACTTTCGAGTCGCGTCGCGCTCGCCGGGTTATGCATGATGGTGGCGGCATCATCTGTACCCGCCGGTGCGCCGGCACTCGCCCTGCCACCGGAAAAATCGCCAAATTCGTTGAGCCAAAGACCACCGGCCAACCCGAATTGGCTGCCCATAAGACCCGCTGCGACAGCGAGTACGGTTATTCTTTTCGTCATATGCGCTGGCTCAGGAACACTTTTGTTTGTTATTGCCCAAGTGGCTTTACAGCGGCAAGTGTAATCGACAGACCAGTGGTTGGACAGGCGTTGTCTGGGCTAATTGCGGTTGGTTTTTAGCATTAGCTGTTTGAACACGACCGCGTTGTGGTCACCGCCATCCCGATCGGGCTCGCCATCGAGTTCCACGTTCGGAAATCGCTCGAAGAGTTCAGATAGGGTGAGATAGAGTTGACGTTTCGCTAACGCAGCGCCGATGCAATAACGCGGGCCGTAGCCGAACAGCACGTCGGGGCTGAACTTGCGCTCCACGTCAAACACCTCGGGGCGCTCATAGTAGTTGGGGTCGTGGTCTTTAAGGTGGGGCATCATCAATACCATTTGCCCCTTGCGAAGCTGCTCGCCTAGAAGCTCCATATCCTTTGGAGCATAACGCGCAAAGCCCATCTTAGAGGAAGTACCCCAGCGGCTGATTTCGCTGAAAGCGTTACTGAACGCCTCGGGCGATGCCAGTGCCTTGGGGATTTGATCGCGATGTTTAAGAAGCGCATACACCGACCACTGCTGGGCCACTAATGTGGTGTCAGCGCCCGCGCCGATCAGGGCGAGGATGAGCGTGATAATGTCGCCTTCCTCAAAACCGGGGTTTTCGCGCTCTATCTGCAGCAGAGTACTGAGAAAGTCGTCCCGAATTGGCGCGCTTCGACGTTCCTCGATCACGTCTTTTAAAATGTCTATAGCCCGGTTACTGTCCTGACGAGCACTCTCCCGGCGCTCCTCGGAAATTGTTGGATTCCACGTCTCGGTGAAAGTTACCGTGACCTGTTTGATTTGTGGCCAGTACTTTTCTGGCACGCCAACCATGCGCGTAATAGATATAAACGGGATGTGTGCCGCTATGTGCTCTATGTAGTCAAAGCGCTCTGGCGTCCCCAACTCATCGAATAAACGCTTGACGTCGGGTTCAATCTTGCGCTGTATCTCGTCGACAACATTGCGGGAGAATGCCGGTGCGGTAACGCGGCGTACGAGTCTGTGATGATCGTGTTCTGCTAACAGGCTGTGGCCTATCAGTGCGCGTTCGAAATTAGTCCATTGGTCTTCGGGCGGGCGGGGCGGTGCAAATTCCCAGTCGTAGAAGTCAGAGGATAAGGGCTCCTCCTTCCAGCAGGCCAGAATGTCAGGCATACGCGTCATAATCCAGGCCTGCCAGGGGTCGTACCAGACCAGACGGCCCCGTCTTGCCAGTTCCAGGCACGGCGTGATGGGATCGACCAGATAATCCGCGGAATTGGGGTCAAAGATCTGCTCAATTGGGCGAAGCTCGGCGTTTGCACCTGCCATAATGTGTCTCCACATTCTCGTGCACGCTGGCGGGCAGTCGTGCACAGCAAAATCGAATTGCAAGGCAGTCTAGCAATTTCCGTAAAAGTATACAAAAGTATACATTTTACTGGTTGCGTGAGCTGGACACCTTCAGCACGTGCGCGGTTGACTTGCCTGACCTAGTGGCGCTATGTCTTGGCGTGCGGCTTGGGCTTTCTGGCCCCGACCAGACTGGCAACCACCACGGACATATAGAACGGACCGGCGATTGCCTGCAGAAAAGCGAGTGTCGTGGTGGTGGGGTGGGCGGGCGAGATATCACCGTAGCCCAGGGTTGTGAGGGTTACAAAACTGAAGTAAGTGACGTTGAAAAAGTTGTTTTCCCAGCTTCTATACTCAATGCCATTGATCGCGCCGGGCTCAAGCTCCAGCACAAGCAGATACAGCATCGCCCATATCAAGCCCAGCAAGAGATAAACCGCGATGCTACCGACAATACGATTGGTATCAATCTCTTTTCGGAACAGCACGCGGCGCGAGGCGGAGTAGGCCACCGAGCCAAAGAAGAAAAACATGAGCGTGAGCTGAATCCAGCTCGTTGATACCTGGGGTGCTGTGAGATGCACAAGGCTAGTGGCGATCATCATAAACAACACTAGCAATACAAACCGCCCCCACCAGTACCCGAAGTCTAGACTTAGGTAAGTTACCAGCAGTGTTAGAATCACCAGTATCCTGGTCATCCACTGGAGTGGCCCCTCATCAAACATCTCGAATAGGGGCAGTGCTAGCAACAACCCCAGCAGCGCCAGCGTCAGATAGACAAAGTTATCGTCTTGGTTGAACTTGCCCATGACCGCTATCCTCGACCTCGGCACCATTGGGATGTAATTAGACTCATATGCCTTTTCGATTTCATCGCTTTAGGTGACCGCGATGAATAGCGCCTAAAGCAAGCGTCGTCACGGCGAACCGGGAGTATGCTAATTGTCCTCAATTCCAGCTTCCGCTCGCGCCTTGCGGCGCATCGTGACATCGCGCAGCGCGCCGCGGTAAGCCACGTAATATTTGTAGATATTGGAAACATACTGAACCGGTTCACGACCGACATGGGTTGCGGCAACCAGCTCGACGTTGTCAAACCAAATATCGTTATTGTAGCCCTTGCTCTCGGCCTTGTTGCGTAGATTGATCATGCGAGAGGGGCCGATGTTGTATGCAGCGAGGGCCAGCAGTGTCTGTTCGGTTAAATCAATATCGGGTTCGTCAAAGTAACGATTGCGCAGAAAACTCAGATACTTGATGCCGGCGTGAATATTATTTTCCGCCTGATCGATATCGGCAATCGCAATGTTGTGATCTGTGGCTGTACTCGGCAGCAACTGCATGATACCCACTGCCCCAGCAGCGCTGCGCGCGCCCTGGTCCAGCCTAGATTCCTGGTATCCCTGGGCGGCTGCAAGCAGATAGTCAACCTCGTACATTTCGCCATACTTTTTGAAATACTCCAGCAACAACTGGAAGCGTGCGAAATCGTCTTCTGAAAAAGCGTTGTGTTCCCAGTCGAAATTAGTGACATAACGGTTGAACAGCACGTTGCCGACCAGGGTTCCCTGTTTGTGGGTCTTCACGAAGGCGTTGACTTCCTCGGTCAGCAGTGGACTGTCTGGCCGCATGCCCCAGCCGATCCTGCCACCCTCATTTAGCACGATATCCGAACGCGGTGTTAAGTTGTGGAAGACTTCTTGCCATGGGTGCACTTTGTAATTGTCGACCACAGCCCATGGCAGCAGGCCTGAATTCACCATCTCAAGTAGATCTTCGTCCTCAAGAAACTCTGACACAGGCTCGATCTCGACTGGGCTTTTGCCCTTTTCGGCAAACTGGGCATTGAGTCTATCGAGGCTTTCCTTGTAGCTACTGGATTCACGAACGTGAACGACCTGACCCGCTAAATCCTCTATTGAACTGAGCTGCGGGGCGGAGGGCCCGGTCACCAGCACTTCAGAAACAGGCTTGCTAATCGGATCACTGAAATCGATGAGCTCCTGCCTCTCAGGCGTGATAGACAGATTGGCCATGATGATATCGCCGCGACCGTCGAGTAACGCGGGGATGAGCTCATTGCGGGCCACAGGTACAATCAAGACTCGCTGCTTGACATTGCTCTTGTTATCGCGATTCAAATGGCGCTCGAATAGTATGGCGATTTCTTTGGTGATACCGCGCTCTTCTCCCCTGTGAATATAGTACTGTCCGGTGCTATACACGGTGAGCACGCGAACCACGCCCAGCTCCTGCATGGTATCGAGATCTCCGGTGTGGGGTTCGGGAAACAGACCATCTATTTCTCGCAGCGTTTCCGACAATATCAGTGCGTCGCGGTCGCTTTCCTGATTGCCCTCTTGTTCGGACTGCGGTGGCGAGTCAGTGCTGGATATCGCGGCTTCAGAGTCCGCCTCGGCGTCGGCTGGTGTCGTTGTCTGTGAGTCACTGCAGCCGGCTGCGATCAGTGCGACTAGCAATACCGCACGGGACAGGTTGTGATTCATGGTATCCCCCAGATTTTTTTGAAATAGTAACACTCAATGAATCTGCCCTTCGAGAGGCTGTGCCCGTTTACTTTTTGAAGGCAGCGATGTGCAAATCTGAGCGAGCCGACAAAAGAGCGAGTGCCTGCTACACTCGCCCTCCGATTTAATTGAGGCGACAGATTGCAAGCATGGAAATAGATCAATTACCGGAGACTACACCGGTGCTGGTCGGCGCAGGCCAGGTTGTGCGGCGAGAGGTGACTGACGAATCTCCAATGCAGTTGGCGGCCGAGGCCGCGCGTCGCGCGCTAGAGCATACTGCGGGACGGGGCGTGGCTGCGGCGATTGATACTCTCTCAGTGACCCGCCTATTCGCTGATTCCATGGGTATGCCGCCCTGTCCTTTTGGTCGCAGTAGTAACCCGCCTAGATCTGTGGCCCAGGGAATAAACGCCAATCCCGCCCATTACGTCTATGGTCCCGTCGGCGGCAACGACCCTCAGAGTCGCCTAATAGAATTTGCCGGCGCCATTGCGCGTGGCGAGCGCTCTGTTGTTCTACTTTGTGGTGCGGAGGCGATACGCAATCAGCGCAGCGCACAGCGCGACGGCAGGCAGCTGGATTGGAACGAGAACTTCGATGAAAAAGCGTTTCCGCTGGAAGATCGTGGCTGGGGCGATTTTTTTGTCACCATGCAGGAGGTGCACAACGGCTTGCTAGCTCCGATGGCCTATTATGCATTGATAGAACAGGCCAGAGCGTTCGCTGCAGGGCGCTCTGTCGACGAACATCGCCAACACATGGCCGCGTTGCTGCAGCGCTTGAACAGTGTGGCAACGTCGCAACCCTACGCACAATTTCCAGCTGCAATGACTGAGCAGGACATCCTGGGTGCGGACCCGCTTAACCATCTCTATAGCAAGCGAATGGTGGCGCAGGATAGCGTAAATCAGGGTGCAGCTCTGGTGCTGTGTAGTGTGGCTGCCGCCCGAGAGTTGGGAATACCAGAGGAACATTGGGTATTCATGCACGCCTTAGCGGAGGGTGCAGATGTTAATTTGAGCGAACGAATTGACCTTACTCACTCTGCTATGGTGGCGGCGGTATTTGAACGCATATTTGCGTGCACTGATAAGACCATTGACGATATCAAGCTGATCGATTTGTACAGTTGCTTTCCATGTGCCGTCACATCTTCCGCTGAGATCCTGGGAGTCGAGGCGCGCGATCCAGCTGCGCTGTCGCTGACGGGGGGTCTTGCCTTCTTTGGCGGCGCTGGCAACAACTACAGCATGCACGCATTAGCCGAGGCGGTAACCCAGTTGCGAGAATTACCCGAGGAGTTTGCGCTTGTTGCGGCCCTGGGCGGGTTTTTATCTAAACACGCAGTGGGTCTATTTTCTCGTGTTCCCTGCGCGCTTGATTGGTCTCGGCAAGATACCAAGCTGGACACTGAGATCATTGCGCGCAAGGAGATCGATACATCGCCAAAGTTCGGTGAGATACTCAGCTATGTCGTTAACTACCAAAGCGGGGCACCCGTTCAGGCCATTGTCATCGCTGAGACGGAGCAGGGTAAGAGATTTGTCGCCCATACGTCTGAGGCAGCGACCATCGAAGCGGTCCTGAATGCGGGCGAGCCGGGAACGCCAATCAGTGTAGCGCCCGGTGAAAAGGAAGCACTGCTGTTTTCAATTGCTTCTGAGTAAAGCCAAGAACCCGACCGCGCCACAAGTGCTAGAAAGGGTTGTCCGGTTCCGGGTCGCTCTTGATCTATAGATTTCCGCGTGGCGTCCGAGGCAAGAGCTGTCAAAAAGGATCGGTTAGGCTGACCCCAATGCCGATGCGATTGCTGCTTTCGTCGTAATCTATCAGGCTTTCACCATAGCCATTAAAGTACTGTACGTAGCCCGTGAAGCGTTTGCTGATAGGGAAGGTCCAGTCCAGCTGGATAGCGCCCTTATTGTTTTTCCTGAGATTGTTACGGAATGTGAAGCCGAACGTATAGTGTGACCACTTCCACTCGCCCTGCAGTTGGCCGTGTCCCATAAAGCGGTCTATGTCTGGGTTGTCATCGTCTTTGCTGCGCTCGGGAATGCGATACCAGGCGCTTGTGATCAGCGCAAAGTTGTCGCGTTCGAACAGAGCAGACGCGATGATACGATTCCAGCTGCGCGATAGCGGCTCCGACGTGCCGTTAGACTGATGATTGAAGCTGAGATCGAGTCTGGTGTTGTGCAGCCCGAGAAAGTACCAGTCGTTGGGCATACTGAGTATCGCTTCCGGTTCATAGTTGGTTTCACGAAAGGGAGAGGACGCATCCGTATTGTAGGCCTGCATCCAGTTGGTTTGTGTGTAGGCGCCCCACAGATCGATATCGGTTCCAAATAGGTTCTGCCACATAATCGCCTTCATACTTATCTGAAACTTGACCTCGGCTTTGTCCATGCCGGTGTCGGGGTAGGCGATATTCCAAGCCTCCTCGTTGATGTTGCTGTTGTAGGTGAGTGGCAATAAGTAGTTTCGATGATAGGGGATAATAACAAACCGACTGTCTGCTACCTTGCTTTGAGTTTGTACTCTCTCGGAAATAAAATCTGGCCTGGCGTCTTCAACCTGAGCCGGTGCTCTGTCTTGACGGGCAGCTGAGAGGTTTATGGCGATACCGTTTTGCTGTGACCGGGCTGGTTCTGCGGCTGCGCTTATGTCTGCGGCGAGCTCATCGTAGCAGCGCAGACGCGAGCTATCGTCGAGAATGTCGGCGCACTCGACTATTGAAGCGTTGTCACCGTAGGTCGCACGTGAGCACATCAGTGAGGCGGCG
>JBCCNJ010000100.1:0-15734 GCA_039025905.1 Pseudomonadota bacterium
AAAAATTGGGTCTAAAAAGGGATTTACAGCCCCATAATGGTGAGGGATATTGCTGGAACACGCCAAATAACAAGTCATCGGGAGGTGATTTATGGCGGAACAAAAACAGGAGCCCAAAAAAGACGAACCTCTGGATGATTTGTTCGAGCCCATGCTGGGTGATCTGGAGGACGAAGAGCTGTCACAGCTGCCGCCGATCTCGTCGGAAAAGCAGCGTCTGGCCGAAAAACGCCGTCGAGCGGAGCAACGGCTAGAAGAGCGCAGACTCAGAGATGAATTGGGCTACTTTGATCTGAGCCTGGACGACGACTGAGGCCTACAGCAAGCGCCGACATCGAATCCTGGCACTGCTGGTTAGTCTAACGGCCGGCTGTAAGCGCTCACTCCCAAGTTTCATCTGAAGCTCTCAATAGCCAATTCGCACCCTAAAGCATTTCGGGTTCTCAAATCGTCGCAGCGGCGGTTAATGATGCGGATTCAACTGCGGCGAGTTTGCTTGTAATTTCTCGCGCAATGAAGCCAAGCCAGCCTCACTCGCCTCAACAATGCCCAACTCTGTTATCAGCCCGCTCACCATCGCCGCTGGTGTAATATCAAAGGCCGGATTCTGGGCTTTTACTCCGTCTGCGGCCATTCTCAATCTCTGCCTGTTACCGGAGTCATTCAGGCCATCAGCGCATAGCAACTCGTTCGAATCCCGCTGCTCGATGGGAATATCATCGCCGCTGGCGCACTGCCAATCGATTGTCGAGGTAGGCAAGGCTACATAAAAAGGAATTCGATTGTCTTTGGCTGCTAGCGCCTTTAAGTAAGTGCCTATTTTATTACAAACATCCCCGTTTGCAGCGGTACGATCCGTGCCAACGATCACGCAGTCGACCAACTTCTCGCGCATCAAATGGCCGCAGGCACTATCGGCGACAATGGTGCAGGGCACGCCAGCGCGCTCTAGTTCCCAAGCGGTCAGACTCATACCCTGATTGCGCGGTCGCGTCTCCGATACCCACACATGTAGCTTAAAGCCTGCCATTTGCGCCTGGTAAATCGGCGCCAGCGCCGTTCCCCATTCAATGGTAGCCAGCCAACCGGCATTGCAGTGAGTCATCACATTGAGAACCTCGCCCTCGCTCAAATCACGCAGTAGTCCGAGTCCGTTCTGACCAATGCGTCCGCAGACCTGGATATCGTCGTGGCGTAGCTGCTGAGCTAGTGCGAGAGCTGCAGCGGCACGCAATGGCATATCGATGTCGACGGTTGCCATCACAATGCGATCCAGCGCCCAGCGTAGATTGACTGCAGTCGGACGGGTGGCCAGGAGCGCAGCCTTAGCGTGCCGTATAGATGCGTCGCTCGAGTCTCGTGCGATTGCCTGCGCCAATCCAAAGGCCGCCGTGATACCGATCAGCGGCGCGCCGCGAACCTGCATAGCCGCAATAGCGTGGCAATAGGACTTTAGCGAGCTGAGTTCAATCCACTCGAGTACATGTGGCAATTGAGTCTGGTCGATTACCTCCGTGCATTGGCGCGTGTCGTTCCACCGTAAGCTGCACAGCGCTTCACCCGTATCCTGAGCGGCAGTTGCATCGAGACTCAAAATGGTTCTCCGGCTGTCGCGAAAGACGCTTTCAAACTTTCACCAGCAGCTGCCCCGCATTGGCGCGAACGTTTACACCTGCAGCAGTAGATGCTCACGCTCCCAGGAACTGATGACCTGATTGAATTCCTCAAACTCATTTAACTTCACCGCGGAGAAGGCTTTCAAAAACAATTCGCCGAACACCTCCTTTACCTCTGGGGAATCGAGCAAACAACGCAAGCCTTCTTCCAACGTCCTGGCCACCTCAACATCCTCCTCATTAGCCGTGCCCTGATGCGGTTTACTGGGTTTAAGTTTGCGCTTCATCCCTAGATAGCCGCTGGCGAGGCTAGCTGCAAAGGCCAGGTAAGGATTCACGTCAGCCCCAGGGAAGCGGTTTTCAACGCGCAGGGCAGTCGCGCCGCTGTGCGGAACCCTGAATGCTGTCGTGCGATTATCCAACCCCCAGTTGAGATTGATCGGAGCAGAGATATCCGGTGCCAGCCTGCGGTAGGAGTTTACGTTGGGCGCGTACAAACTGATCAGCTCCGGCGTATAACGCTGCAGGCCGGCGATATAGCTCTGAAATTTTTTGCTGTGGCCACCATTGCGAGAGCTGAAAACATTATCGCCGTTTTTTGCATTCACCAGTGACTGATGAATATGCATGGCGCTACCCGGTTCGGATTTCATAGGCTTTGCCATAAAAGTCGCGTAAAACCCGTGTTTATACGCGGTTTCACGCACCGTTCGCTTGAACGCAAACACCTGATCTGCCAGGTTCAGGGCATCGCCGTGAAGAAAATTAATCTCCATCTGCGCGGCGCCGTTTTCGTGAATCAGCGTGTCAATGTCCAGCTCCTGGGCTCGCGAGTAGTCATACATGTCTTCAACGAAACCTTCGAACTCGGATACCGCATCGATGCTATAGGACAAACGTGAGGACTCGTTGCGACCGGATCGGCCAGTGGGTGGAATAAGAACATTGTCAGGATCAACATTCTGACTCACCAGGTAGAATTCCACTTCGGGAGCCACCACAGGTCGCAAACTCTCCGCCTCAAACAAGGCAAGCACCTTGCGCAACACATTGCGCGTGGCAAGTGGATGTGGCTCACCGTCCATGGTGTAGCAGTCGTGAATAATTTGAGCAGTGGGTTCGCGCGCCCATGGGACCGCGCGCATGGTGCTCGCGTCGGGTCGTAGCAGCATGTCGGCGTCTGTGGGCTCTACGTAATCCCAGTGCGACTCTGAATACTCTCCCGTCACCGTCTGCACCATAATGCTTTCAGGCAGGCGCGGCTCGCCCCCACTCAAAAACTGATCGGCAGGAATGAATTTACCTCGGGCCGCGCCAGTCATATCAGGTACGAGCACCTCCACCTGAGAGATAGCGTGCTTTTTCAGCCAGTGCTGGATTGCTTCTGTATCGGATTCCATGACGCCCCCATTTTTAAGTGGCATCAGTATCGCAGCAGTCAAAATCTCTGTTCAAGGCTTTTCAGACAGTTCGAACTTACGAGCATGAGAACGAGAGTGAGTCCACATACGTGTGCATCGGTAGCTGGACAGGAAGTTACTACTCATCACCTGCTCTGCTCGCACAGTCATTAGGTTTAGGTTCAAAGCGCTCGGATCTTCAGTCAGCGCCTCACAATCCTGGTTTGCCAGTAACGCAAGCACTGCAAACGCAAACTTGCATCGATCATTGCTAAACTATCCGAAACAATGATCAGCAAAAGAGTCGCCGTAAAGCAGTGAAATTTGAACCTCTACCCATCGCTGAAAAAGAGAATTGGCACAGCCAATTAAGAAATGTCATCAAATCATCAGAAGAACTGCTGCGCAGATTGGATCTGCACGGACGGGACGTGGGGCTTGACCGCGATGCAATCGCTGGCTTTGAACTGAGAGTGCCCGAGGCCTTCGTCAATCGCATGCAGCGAGGCGATCCGACCGACCCATTGTTGTTGCAGGTGATGCTACAGCGCGAAGAGGCACTGAACGTGGCTGGCTACAGCAATGATCCCGTAGGTGAAACAGGCGAATCCAATCCGATAAGCGGTTTGATCCACAAGTATCACGGCCGCGTGTTGCTGATTGTTACCAGTGGCTGTGCCATTCATTGTCGCTACTGCTTCCGCAGGCACTTCCCGTACAGCGACAATCGCAACAGCCGCCAAGAGTGGCGCAGCGCGCTTCGCTACATCTCACAGCACAAGGAGATAAGCGAGGTCATTTTAAGCGGGGGTGACCCCTTAATGGTCAGCGACAGCTTCCTGCATGAACTTGTGGAGCAGATTGCCGAGATTCCTCATGTAACGCGGCTGCGAGTTCACAGCCGATTGCCGATAGTCATACCGGATAGGGTCACTCCAAGCCTTGTCGACGCACTCACAGACCGTAAATTGCAAACCATAGTGGTGGTGCATAGCAATCACGCGAACGAGATCGATTCAACGGTGGATAGCGCGATGCGACACCTCATCAGCGCTGGCATAACCCTGCTCAATCAATCGGTTCTACTATCGAATATCAACGACAATTCCCAAGCACTTATCGCACTCAGTGAACGACTTTTTCAGGCAGGTGTCCTTCCTTACTACCTGCATCTGCTAGACAAGGTTCAGGGCGCAGCTCACTTCGCGGTAAATCAATCGATTGCACTCGATTTGCATCGAGAGATGACGCAAGCACTTCCAGGCTATCTGGTACCCAAACTGGTGAAAGAAGTGGCGGGAGAAACATCGAAGACTGCGATCTATACAGGCCAATAGTCCAGTAGCGGAACTGCATCACAACCAGCTCAAACAAAGCCGCATTTTAACGGTGCTATTCTGATAATTTGGACTAGTATATAAGGTGATGAGCGACAGACTCATTGTCTGCCCGGGTTGTTTCATTGGGTTGTTCGCGAGGTCGTCTATCACCAAACCTGATTGGCAGAACTTGTAGCAAATAGAAAGCGAATCGCCATGGCTTCTGATGCGCTTAAAATAAAAACTACGTTTTCTTTACTCACGAGCTATCACAAAGCGCCCGACATCGGCACGGCGGTGCTGCTTACCCTTTGTTTGTGCTTACAGGCTTGCAAGATCGTAGTGGTGGTGCCCTCGGGCGGGCAGGTCGTCAGCGAGGATGGTTTTGTCTGTAGTGCGGGCGAAAAGTGTGAAATAGAGGTAAGCACTGAAGATTTTGATAGCACCTTCACTGCGGTACCGGATCGAGGATATACATTCACCCGTTGGCGAGCCAGGTCCAGCGCTCTGTGTGGCAATGGCAGCGACCCCTGTTATCTAACGACCGCAAACTTCGGCAGTATTGAGATATTGCAGGCAATACTGGATTCAGATGAGTCATTCTATCTGGAGCCAGTTTTTGTACCCTTCGATCTAAACTATTGGCAGACCACACTGCGAGCTATCGACACTAACGCGTTCACGGCAGACGCATCACTCTACGGCGCGCTACCCAATGTGGACAATTGTGACCCTGGCACGACCACCACAGCCGCACAGCAGCGCGCGCTTAAAGCAAAGAACGAAACTCGTGCGCTGCATAAGCTGCCTGCGGTGCAGTACGACAGTTCTTTCAATGCGATGGTGCAATCAGCCGCGTTGATGCAGATCGCCAATAACTACCTCAACCATAACCCGCGACCCAGCGATCGCTGCTACACCGAGGAGGCTAGCCTTGGCGCTTTCACCTCGAACCTGGGCGCCGCGGGTGGAAACACCTCAGTAGACCCAGCTCAAGACATATTTGGCTGGGTTAACGACAATGCCAATATCGCTGCGGTGATGGAGGCGGGGCACAGGCGCTGGGTTCTGTTCCCCGGACTGAGCCTCACCGCCTATGGACAGACATTCGGATTCTCCGCAATGAAAGTCTTCGGATTCAGCAATGCACCGCCTGTGCCGGTGAATAGCCTGCCCGAGTTTGTCGCAATGCCCTACGAGAACTATCCCTATGTGCTAGTGACTCGTGATAACTTGCCAACGCCCTGGAGCCTGTCAATCGTTCCGCCTGCCGGCGTCATCGGCGATTTCAACTATTTCCAAGACGCTGTCATCACCGTAACCGATAATGACACAGGCAGAAAGCTCACCATTAGCAACCGCCACACGGACAGTATTCCCTTTGGCATTCCTAACTTTTTGTCATGGATGGTTAACGATTGGCAATATGATACGCCCTACACCGTATCGGTAACTGGCATCTCAATGCCGGATGGCGGTAGCAAAAACATTTCCTACCCGGTGATGATAAATCGCTTCGACTTGCTGGATTTGAACTACCCGCTAGAACAGTCCGATTCGCAACCGCAGGCGGGCGTGCTAACTGGCCGATTCAATACAGCAACCGATGCGGATAGCTACAGCCTGTCCCTGAACGGTGAGAGACGCATTAGCGGCACCAGTAACTTCAGCAACCAGGCTTTTTTCATACGCGTATACGACGCCGCTAAGAACCTGGTCGCCTCCTCCGACAGCGCCTTCACCCACAGGTTCGGATTTGGCGCGCACACAATCGTGATCAGCCCCTGCAATGAAGTGCGAAACTGCTATATCGGCACGACTGAGTACCAGGTAGTGATCGACTAGTATTGCCCTGGGTCTGTCAGTGTCACCCGAGTCATGACGAAGACCCTGATTTTTTCGACAAAGAGCTTAGGTTACGGCAAAGCATGAGTTTCTCTCACTTCGGATTCAGGCCACGCCACGCCCCTTAGTTTTTTGCTGGACCGACACTCCAGTGGCGGAAGCTTCGAACAGTACTAGACTTCAGAGATCCCAAACTATATCGACTTAGCGGGTGGAAATGATGAAAAAGATCGCCGTTATTTTGAGCTGCCTGGCACTCGCCGGATGCGAACTATTCTTCGAAGGCCTGGACCCTCGCGAGGGTGCCTTGTTACCGATACCAGCAGTCAACCCTGAGGAATTAACAGACGAAGAGTTGCAGTATCTGCAGGCATGGTACAACTGCTGGCAACAAAATCCCGATCTAGACGGTAACCCCCTGATGTTTGAATGGCTAGAGTGTCTTTTAATCATTAATGACGACAACTTTAACTTCTACCTCATGGGCGTGCCCGCTCTGGATAAAGTCGCAATCGGTTGGGGGGAGGAGGGTTCGGGCAAGCTCTTTGCCGGACGAGATGACACCTTGTTATCGCTTACAACGACATGGGCAAACGGCCCGGAGTTTGAACCCTTCTATGATAGGGATGAGCCCTTAAAATTTAATATGGCACTTTCCTTTGAAGACGGGCAACCAAGTACGGAAGAGTCGTTTGGTATCTGCATGCCTTACCTTCAGATTTCCAACGGAAGCCGATTGAGTATAACCAGCGAGTGGAACATTCAGGGGCGTGATCTCACATTGGAATCGGAAACCAATGTCAGAAATTTCACGTTGGACGGGCCACATCAGGCGACATTAGACCGAATATCAACAACCATCATTAGTGAGGGTATGAATAGACTAGGCACAAGGCAAGGTGAGCAGAACGTCACTGTGCGCTACAAAGCCAATGGCGCTCCTGCCGGTTTCTATGTCAATTATGAGAGGGTGACCACGGAATGGATTAACGGAGTGACGGAGAGTTCGGTGGCTCGCTTCGATTCCCCTGGGCTGAATTTGTTTCCGGCTGATCTATCGATATCCATGCCCCGGTATACCGCGACGGTGACTGGCAAGATTTGGCAAGGGGGTACTCCCGTCGCGGTTATAGATCCCTCTGACTTCGACGACATCAAGATCGAACAGCAGATTATGCATTACGGACGCTCGCCAGTATCAGTGAATGTGGGCATTGGCACCAACGGTTCCAATCAAATGGTTGAAGGCTACAGCTGTCGCGTCATGGTCGAGGAAAGCGTTTCGATTAACAATCAATCGGTAGGCACGAATACTTTAGAGCAGGCCTATTTAGGCGTTGATACCCTTAGCTTCTTCCCGTTTTATACCTGGCGTGGAAACGGCGAGGCGGAGAACACCTCAAGGGGTACTTTCAGCCTATACGAAGATGACAATGATGGTGTTGCTGCAGTGCCCAGGATCAGCCTGACTTTCTAGAAAAGCGCACATGTTTTTTTGTCAGGCGCAATCGGCATGTTTTGCTCGAGTGTTGGAAGGCTCTGGCCCCGCTCTGGCAAAGCGGATCGGTCGGACCAGGAACCAGGGTTAACGAGTATAGACCGGTGAGGATTGGTCGTGTGAGATCGCCCGCAAAGCCAACGCATGTGGCTGTTTTCAAAGTTATTAGTAATACTTGCTTTCCAAAAGAACCCCCAAAAATACCCCCAAAGTATTAACGCTGGCGGTTTGACGATCCCACAATCGCTTGGAGCAGATATCGAGATGGACACTATACGCAGATGCAACTGTTAGCTGCTCGATCGCTATATTCGAGCCAGAAAATGGTTAGGTGCGCAGCCCTGCTAAGCAAGCTGGCTCCAGACGCAGAATTGTAGCGTTGGTGATTCCGATATTGGTCCTGCTTTTTCTGAGGTGTTGGCGAGCCACTCAATTTACCAGCAAGAGGGCATGCCCTGCGACTACAACGCCACTCTGGACAAGGGATAGACACTGAGTCCTAACAGTTGTGTTAGGGTAATCAAGCGCGGTGACTAGCAAGTGTGGTGCTTATGGCAGGCAATAATGGGTAAAACCATCGTTAGCGTTCTGACGTTCTTAGGCGTTGCTCTAGCAGGCATAGCGCTGTTCTGGCCCGAGGGCAAGGCGTTTCTCGAGCATTCTGCCGTTTGGATAGGTTGGTTGGTAGCTCTCGCGATATTTGTACTTCACTTAGTTGGAGAGCATCAAAATGCTAGGGAAGAGAAGCGGCTGAGGCAAAAAGGTGGTGACTACCTGCAACGCATAAGGACCTTAAACGGGATAATCCTTGAACAGAAGCGGGAGATGTCAGACAAGGAATCCACGCTACAGAAGGTTCTCGATATCGATAAGTTTCTCATTGACAGGCTCGATGTGACTGAAAAAGCAATCCCGAGGGAAGATGAATGACAGTTGAATTCGACAACTATGATTACTCACCACTGGTTCGCTCCAGGCGCGCAGAGCTCGTTGGGTACAAAAACCTAACAGCCGAGATAAAGCGCCAAATTCTGCCGGTATTCATACTCGGCAAGTGGCCCAAAAGTGATGATATCCGCGACTCAATGAAGAAATGTGCCGAGGTGGTCGGAGATAATCCGTTTGTTATTGATACAACTCGATTGGCTGAACACAGAGGAGATGGTGGAAAGGGTTTTACCGTCCATGACCTCGTGGAGCCAGCCAGAGCGTTCAAGGCGTGGAGGGATTTCCTATCGGAGTTTGAAGAAAGCACGAACTTGATTCCCACAGTCCAGTTGCATGGTGAAGCGAACCCCAGAGATATCATGCAACAGACCCTGCAGTTGGAGGAGGACTATGGGCAGATTGCCTTGCGAGTTAATGCAGCCAAGGGCAAGCAGCTGGATATCACAATGTTCGCACTTGGCGCGATGAAGGATCCCGGAAACGCTATCGTCTATATTGACCTAGGATTCATTACCGAGGGCAATATGCCTGCTCAAGAGAGAGCGGCAGTTACTTCAATCAACTCTTTACGGTCGGTTGCAAGCATGGTCAACATTGTTCTTTGCGGCTCAAGTTTCCCAAGCTCAGTAGTGGCTCACGGCGAGAGGCAAGGTGCAATCCCTATACTTGAGAGGCGCATTTACCGAAAGCTTGGTGGCAGAGACGTAGCTCTATACGGCGATTACTCGTCGATCCACCCTGAAATCGGACCTGTCGCATATGGCTATGTACCCAGGGTTGATTACCCAACGCCTGAGTTTTGGCACTACTTCAGAAAGCAGGATAAGCCGAAATCCGATGGGTATATTGCATCTGCCAAGCGTATCATGGACCTTGGCGAATGGGACCCGCTTCTGGAAGCTTGGGGTGTCGAACAAATCGCACGTGTAGCGGAAGGGGATGCAACGAAGATGGGATCGCCAGCGAACTGGATTGCAGTGCGCGTCAATCTCCACCTCACACAGCAGACGCTCAATCCTCCTGGTTACGTCGATGATGCGTTTGAAGAGGAAGGAATCGAGGACGACGAGAACTGGGCGCTCTAAACCGACTAGCCTCTGGGAATGACGAAGATTGGGCCAGTTTCATTTTTACAAGCACCAGGCAGCTTAGTGATATCAATGGCAAGAGGGTGAGATGCTGCTCTAGTTTGTTCTTCGTTATCCAGGTCAAAGGCAATACTTGGCTCATCTCGCTCTCCGCGACGCTCTTCTCGGTACAGACTCAGCAGCTCGATATGCGAGGGGCGTGTGCCTCGACGACTCCTTCGTCGCATAAAGGTCTTATTCACTTCGGCATAACGAGATTTCACATAGTCGAGTACGGCGTTCTTGAGTGCTGAAACTGGCATCTTTTCTGCCCAGTAAATTAGTTCGGCGCGAGGAGTGTCCCAAGCACAAGAAATTCCAGCTGCTCGAAGGGCTCGTATGGCTTCCTTCTTGGGTAGGAACGAGATTATACGGTCTCGGTCGGAAACAGGCACCGAAATGCCTCGACGCGCTTGTTTCCATTGAACGCCATTGAGGCTTCTAGTAACGACCCAAACTTCGACCTGAGCTGAGACCTGATCAAGTATCGAGTTAGTATGCTTGGAGCCGCACACAATAGTCACCTTGTCAAAATGAGCGAGGAAAGTACCGATTTGACCCTCTAATCTATCAAGCTTGTCAGCATCACTTTTGATTTCAAATGCCTGCAACTTTCCGTTAGCGACCACCAGATCAGCTCGCCGTTCTTTGTCAGCGACGGCCATCTCGTTGACAACTACAGCATCGCCAGCGAGGTCGCCCCGCTCAACCAGCCTATCAACCAGTGCAGCTTTAATGTCTCGTTCGATCATAGTGTCCCCGCACGGGAATTATATTACCCGTTTAATGCCTTGCAACAGGGGTATATTCACACCTGAGCGAAGAGGCTACAGATTGAGGAACTACCCCAAGTGCCGTGCTCTGTCTCCTGATAAAGAAGTGCTTGAGAATCTAGATCGGACTTCATCAGGCGGTGCCAGATTATCGATCCTAGTGATAAGCACAAGCACGGCTTCGGTTCGTGACTAGCCGCAGATATTTCGTCCTTTGAGCTTCGATAACAATGCCTATCTTCCCTCTTTGACCCATCTGGTAAGTGCGGTCTAAGAAGAAGATATTCGGACCTCATATAACGGCCAGCTTTTTCACGCTTCAGTTCCATAGAAAGTCTGAAGCACAGGCTTTGGGTCGCGGTTGGTTCTTGACCATAGTGCCGTGTTCTCATGGAAAGTTGGAGTTTGATTGATTTCTGCAGTCTAAATAACGCTCACTGAATGATTCTCGTCCACATTTACTCCTTACAACAGTGCTCATGAGTCTGAGAACCGTTAGTGGCGACTGAGAGCCAATGACTGAGACACGTGCATTCGCCGCTATGTATTCGCCGCTATGTATTCTCGTGTCCAAAACGTGTAACGCTGCGAAGTCTCGACCTTGATTCTAGCGAATGCTCGCTCGCGCTGAGTATTTTGATGGCAAGGCATGCTCGATTAGAAAACAACTGGTCGATGCGGCGAGCGCTATCGGTAAGACAGCCGCAACTGTGACGAGCTTGATCCTGTGATGTGATGCTAAGTAAATGCGTTTTCTCGTTGTTATACATGACCCTTGGGTGCGGCGTTTGTGGGCTCAACGCACCCGATTGGGGCACTGCACTTGTAGCCGCAATACCACCTAGCACAGCAGTTTACCAATCACTCGCTCCGCGCTCTAGCATTCCAGACGGCCAAAAAGCGGGATAAAAATGGAAAGCGCAATACTCATGCTCGGATTCCTGCTGACGGTATTGTCTGTTATCTTCACATCCATCTGCGCGGTCGAGTGTCTGCGCTTTAGAGTATGGAAGGACAAAGATTAGGCGGATAGCATAAGCCAGCCGCTTTGCGCTTTTTGCCAATCGGCCATCACACATTGGGGGAGCAACGCATAATGAAAGCTGGGTTAATCATTTCGATCTCTATTATGGCGCTTGTCGCTTCTTGGTCTAGCCTGGCAAATAATGGGTCTTTGAATAAACACTGTTATGACATCGAAATAAAAGTTCCGCCCGGTGTGCGAGACACTAAGGGCACGATATTCGAGCTTATTACGCCTCGCTTTACAGAGTTGTGTAAAAGACCAGGCGGCTCATCCGTTAGGCCAAAGTTAACGTTATCTTGGGAATTTGACGGTGATACAAAAAAGGAAACTCTGGAGGATGGCCACTGTATTCCACAGACAGAAACCAAGAGAATGGCATACGCGGCTGTAAAACCATCTCAGGATGTAGGCAAGTTCGCCGTTGCCAAAATTCATTACTGCATTGAGGGGAAGTAAAATGAACCAACGCTCTCCCTGGATCTTGTTTTCTATTTTTCTACTGCTTACCTCAAGCCTTCAGGTAGGAGCGCAAACAGACTGCAGAGATATCTATCTGAACGAGGAGGGGGACGCCCGCTTTGATACCAAGGGGTTTTGGTTGCCTGGACTTGTCATGAAGCAGCAAGTCCCCCCCACCACCAACGGCTGCGGTGCCGCAGGCGGCGATAAATTTCCCAACAACCCGGCGATGGCCTCATTCGAAACCGCATGCAACAACCACGATATCTGTTGGGGCACCTGTGCTTCTTTTGGATCGAGCCACAAGTCAGACTGTGACCGTAAGTTTGAGGAAGAGATGAGAAGTGCTTGCTTAAACTTTCCTTGGGAGGAGTATGAACCTTTAGATATCCAGGAGAGGCAGCGGATGCGAGACAATTGCCTTGAGTTAGCGGGTTTGTATGTGACTGGCGTTAAAAGCGAAACGGGGGCTAAGGCCTACGAGGCAGCTATCGCTGAACATTGCCAAGCTTGTGCTGGTGGCTTTTTAAACCGTGACCTGGCGGAAGACGTGCTCAGCGAGATTAATGGACAGAATGAGTAAGTAAAATGAACCGACACGCCCTCTGGATCTTGATTTCAATTTTTCTACTGCTCATCTCAAGCGGCAAGGTGTCGGCGCAGGATACGATCTTCAGTTGCTTCGACAGAGTAAACCCAAGCAACAGTAACAAGCTGGAGATTCGCAGGATGCCGGATCAAGAGTTTGATGAGATCATAATCTCTGGGATGGACCCGAAACCAGTGGCTTACCTGGAGAGTGGCGCGATGCGTTCCTGGACAATGTCTGGAGGCGATCACCAGTTCCATATGAAACCGGACGGCGTTACCAATTACTATGATTTCCGCGGGACGGACGGTACAGCTTCGCCCAGCGCTTCTTTCCAGTGCTACGTAAAGGAATGAGGATTATCTGAGTCATTACGGATAACTATTGTTCGTCATTTCGCAGGTCCGCGATCCTTTCTTCCAGTCGCTCTATCTCCCGTTTCTTTGCATCAATCTTGGCGGTGTACTGATCCGTCACCGCTTGCATTTCTGCCGAGATGCTCTGCTCCCATTGCGCACCTGCGAGGTTGTTGTTTGCATAGCGTTTTATGTTCTTAAGCACAGCGAGCTTTTGGTCACGCTCAATGTCGCGGGTCTTCTTGTCGGCTGAGATCGTTGCCCAGGCTGCAGAGTCATTAGGTCGCTCACCTGTCTCCACTGCGTGTCCTACCGTTTGCTTGTCCGCGTCTGCTCCGCAGGGCTTGTCACTAAAAACCGTAGCTCCGCGATCGTTAGTGCAGTTGTAGAAATCGGCTTGAGCGAATGCAGGCGAATCAGCCAACGCTGCTGTGATAATGACTACAATTATGTTCCCCCTCCTAGTTAACAATACTGAGTTTCGGTGGTCGGTTGGTTCGCAGCACTTTTTCGCCATCAGCCGTGTCCGACTCATACCGTAAACCTAATGACTGTGATTTGGCGACATTCCGCTCGGCTACTCAGAAGCTCTCACCACCCACCTTTTCCCAGCTATTTTCCTGTCCAATTCTTGTGGGCAATCACACGGAAGCCAACCTAGTGCGAACTACATTGCGATGAACCATCTGCGATACTGGCTGTGCTGGCAACAACGCAGGTCGCTCAACTCGACTAGTTCATAGGCCCCAGATCCTCAAGCCACTCAGCTATAGTCCAATCGGCAGGGTCGGCTGGGAGGTTGGCGCGAAGCCTGCACGCAGTATGCTTATGGTTGGGGTATGGCCGTATTCCCGCATTACCTTTGACCTCATTACCGCATTCAATTAGTCCCGCACCAGATACGTTCCGAAAGCCGCACGTTATCTCGGATTCAGCCAGAATCTTGTCCGTGACGCTTGTCCGCGAGTTGTCCGTGGTTAGTCCGGGATTTGTCCGATGGTTGTCTGGCGAACTATCGAAGATGGCGTGCGCAACTTGATCGGCATTCACCTCCAATGGACTCAGGCTATCTTTGTTGAGCTTTTCACCCATATCTACAGACCCGCGGAATATTATCGGTTTCAAGTTGCCCATGTAATCGTGAAATGCAGCTAACCGGCGAGGTTTCGCCAGACCTGTCCTAGACCAAAACTCCACGAACTTGCTCCCAGCGCCTACACGAAACTGACCATTAGGCAGCGCAGAACCAGCTTTTCCATGTCTGCTATTTCGAGCGCGCGTGGTTTTCGCGTTGAAGATTACGTACGCCGGCAAACCCGAAACAATTTCGGCAAACCGGAGGTTTACCCCAGAGTGTCGACCCAGGTTAAACTTGCCGGCACTATAGCCTCGAAAGCGATATGCAGGTAACTTTAAAGCCCTCACTATGGCTTCCAATAGGGCGTCCTGCTTCGCGCACAGCCATCTCTCTGGAACGGGTTGCCCGCTCGCAGGTTCAATACTCAGACGACCGTTACGGATCATTACGACATCGCCCCGCGTAAGCATTTGGCATAACAGCATCGCGCCAGCCGATTCGATGTCTCTTATCGAGTGGAGCTCTGGTCGATGTTTAGCGGTCACTTTGAACTAACCTGCCAAAAGTATGACGGCAACTCATCCGTGATGATGCACCCCAACTTCCCAAAATTGCGGTTCGCCCTCACTGATGCACCCGCAGGGTTACGGCAGGAACTGCCCGTGAGTGTTTCACACGCCGAGGCACTGGGAGCGTCGTCCATGCGGCGCAGGAGACCGCGAAGACGAGAATAGCCCGTGTGGATAGCAGTACACTCAGACCGTAAGTTCATGCCGGTCACCTTTGGAATTGGCATTCGGTCCCAACCTGGTGCCAGCTTGGTTTTTTTTGCTTTGGTGCATCGTGAGGCGCTTTACGGCGTCTCCGACAACCACATTTTTTTCACCGTATTCCACGTAGCCTTCCAGCGCCAGCGTAGCGCGCTCGATGGAATCAGCAGCAGCGCTAATCCTCGCCAATATGGCTTGCGCGTTGGAAAATACCGGCGCACTAACGCGCAGCAGTGTCCCCATTTCATAAACACCCGCCATGATCTTCTCGCGGTTCATGTCGATATCTGAGGCGCGCATCCGAGTGCGCGCCTGTTGCTGTCGCAGGGCAGGTGTCATCATAGGGCTATGCCTCCCTGGGCAAGACAGCGACTCTGAGAGTTACGTTCCTCAATGCGCTCGACAATCCAGGCATCGACCTCGGACTCAGGCCACGCGCTACAACGGTGAGAGATTTTTACGGGAGCGGGAAACTTGCCTTCTGCGATGGCGGCGTAGATGCCGCTACGGGCCATACCGGTTTTTTGTGATACCTCACCAATACGAATTAGGCGGCTGTTGGATGTTTTGGCTGCTTCTGCCATGTGTTTGCCCTCCTTGGGGGTCCGTTGAACACATGACCATAGATTGCGACGCTGACTAGCTTACTAGCCAGAAAGTGATAGCGGCCTTTTTTGGAGCTCGGCTTTCTGAATTGAGGGGTGGGACTAGAACTTGGCGGAGCAATCGCGCAGGGCATCTCGAATAGAGACCCAGGATGGCGGACTCTCGTTAGCAAGGCGCAGCCATAGCACCTCGACCGTTCGGACGAACGGCGACCCGTCCCAAGCTTTAGGAAGTTCATCAAAGTGGTTTCGCCACAGCACCGTTAGGTCGCCCACGATTCGAACCAATTCCTCTGCTCTTGACGTGCGGGGAACCGGTTCATT
>JBCCNJ010000101.1:0-15462 GCA_039025905.1 Pseudomonadota bacterium
GTGGCGATATCTTCGCTTTCCCGAACCCGCACATCATCAAACGCCGCCGACACCAGATTGCTCAGTGCATCGCGATACAGCGGGTGATCGTCGGCGACCAGTACGCAATACTCAGTCATGCTTAGATCTCATAGCATGCATATCAAGCATGCACCTTCAGTGGTTTATCCGTGGATCCGTACTCAGATTGCACCAGCAGTTCCTCGTAGTTGCGCCTATCGATTTCTGCCCGGGATGAGCGATCCGTTATCGATACCCACCAGGTTACGATCAACGCGAGCGGTAGGGTGAACAGAGCCGGGTAATTATAGGGAAACAAGGCCTTTTCGTGACCCAACACAGACACCCACACCTGCGGGCCAACCACGATCAGGCCTACTGCCGCTATTAGTCCCACAACGCCCCCAGCGATAGCGCCGCGGGTTGTTAGCCCGGGCCAAAATAGCGATAGGAATAAAATCGGAAAGTTGACCGAAGCCGCCACGACCATCGGCATCGTGGCGATAAAGGCGACGTTCTCATTCTCAAACATGATGCCCAAAATAACGGCAATGACGCCAATCGCTATAGTGGTTGCGCGCGTCAGGTTTAATTCGGTTTTTGGATTGGGCTCACCTTTACAAATGACTTCGGCATAAATGTCGTGGGAAATCGCGGCGGCACCCGCCACTGTCAAGCCCGCCACTACCGCCAAAATAGTGGCGAAGCTGACTGCCGACATAAAGCCTGTCAGAAAGTCGCCGCCTACGGCGTTTGCTAGATGTATGGCCGCCATATTGCTGCCACCAATCAGCTTGCCGTCAGCGCCAAAATACTCTGGCTGACCGTAAAGCAGATAGACGGTACCAAATCCGAGAATAATGATAACGAGGTAGAAATAGCCCATAAACAAAGAAGCGACAAACACTGACTTACGCGCCTCACGCATGTTTGGCACCGTGAACAGGCGCATCAAGATATGCGGCAGGCCCAGGGTGCCGAACATCATAGAGACCAAAATGGTGGCGATTTGCACTGGGTCCTGGAACAGTACGCCCGAGCTGAGAATCGACTCGCCGCGCGGATGTTTTTCTACTGCACCCGCCAGCAGCTCATCGATACTGAATCCCACCTGGTTCATGACCAGCACGGCCGCCAGGGTGGCACCAAAAATTAGCAGCAGCGCTTTAATAATCTGCACCCAGGTCGTTGCCAGCATACCGCCGAAAGCGACGTAAGCCATCACCAGCAAAGTGACGATCACCACCGCTGCTTCATAGGGCAACCCGAATAACAACTCGATAAGCTTGCCAGCTCCCACCATCTGCGCAATGAGATACAGCACGACGACAGCAATAGTGCCGATGACGGTGACGATTCTGATGGGCCCTCGCTCCAGTCGGAGCGATATCACGTCAATGAAGGTATAGCTGCCTAGATTGCGCACACGCTTCGCCAACAGAAAGAGCATTAACGGCCAGGCAGCGAATGCGCCCAGAGCCAGAACCAACCCGTCAAATCCGCCAATAAATATCAGTCCGGTGATACCCAGAAAAGAAGCGGCGGACATAAAGTCACCGGCGATAGCCGTACCGTTTTGCAAGCCGGAAATACCACCTCCGGCGTTATAGAAATCGCCACTACTCTGCGTGCGCCGCGATGCCCAGTAGCTAATCCAAAGAGTCACCACCACGAACACCAAAAACAGCGTAATGGCGGTCATGTTCAATGGTTGGCGTTGTACGGCCTGCTCGGCGGCCACAGCATAAGTTGGCAGGAAAACCAAGAAAAGTATCCATAAAAAGAGGAGTTGCCTTCGCTGCGGGCACATATCAGGAATCCCCAGCCTTGGGATCGTCCTCCGTATCAAAAAAGAGAAAGACAAATTCCAGCACAATAAACGTCACGATTAATAGGACAAACATCGCCAGTGACCCGGTAATCCAAGACGAACCGAGCCGCTGGGACAGGAAATCGCCTATGGAAACGTAGTTCAGCACGAAGCAGAAATAGAGCAACAGCGTAACGAGTGCGAAGCTCAAGCGCATGCGCGTCTTGCGCCGTATCGCAGCGCGCTGTGTTTCGTTTTCCAAATCAGCTCTCCCCTACTTTTTTATTGTCCATTGGAATATACCAGAGGCCAGCATGGTCCTATACGCCCACGACCCTGGCGAGACGCGGTAGCGGTGCCGTCATCGCCAACGTAATTGCACACAGCCAGAGTACAAACTCGCCGCACAAGCAAGCGCTTATCAGGCATGCCAATACTCACGACAGACCGGTAGTTCAAAGGCCACCGAAGCGCTGCTTGTAAGCCGGAATGGCCGCCGGCAAGCCGCCAGCAGTCGTTTCCATTGTCTCCCTGATATATAACTCCGCGGCACTTTCAATCTCGCGATATATCGTTGCGACCAGCGTTAGTGCTCTATGACCTGCCCAGTCGCTGGGCAACAGCCGAGCTGGTAAATCGCTATCGCGTAATAAAATGCGACGATACTCATGGACCAATAGCGTACGCAGTTGAAACGCCTGCTCTGGGCAAAGTTTAGCCGCACTGGTCAGTGTTTTTTGAACCGGCTTGAACTGCGCAAGGAAGGCCTCGTAGCGCTTCGCCAAGTCCTCTAACGGCCAGCACTCTCGGGCAAGCTCCTTTAACGCCTGCTCCGATGTGAAGCCCGTGGTGCTGGCATCGAGCACCACGACCTGTTCACTCAGGCCCATGTCCTCCAAGGTCTCCTTGAGACTATGTGACTGACTACCAGCGTGTAACAGAATGTTACTGTTGATTGCGCCATAGCCCAGCCAGGACAGTTCTTTACGCAGTTGTTCTCGACCTGCCTCAGCAGATTTATTACAGATCAGCAGACTCCAGGTGCCGTCCCAATCGGGCGCACTGCCCGCATATATGCGTCGCGCTGCTTTTTCGTAGCGCCGCAATCCGGCATCGGTGAAGCTGTAATAGGAGCGTCTACCCACCTGTTCTGACTGCAGCCAGTCCTCTTGCACCAGGCGGTGCACGGCGGTACGTATCAGACGGGAGTTGAGCCCAAATGGCTCAAGCGCCTGAATAATAGAGCCCAACCAGACACTATTACCATGTTGCGAGATAGCATCGCCAAAGACAGTGATGATCAAGGAGCCGCCGCGCAGAGGTCGCTGTTCTCGAAAGGCTTCGAGCAAGATGCTGGTGGTTTTCAATAGGGACATCCGTTCACGCCCCAGAGCATTACTTCTGATCGAAGTCGACGACCACGCTGTCGCTCACGGGGTGTGCCTGACAGGTCAAAATAAACCCTTGCTCCAGTTCACCGGCTTCAAGGCCATGTGTGATATCCATATCGACCTGCCCTTCAACCAGCTTGGCTTTGCAGGTGGAGCAGACGCCGCCCTTACATGAGTAGGGCAAATCCATACCATGGTTGATACCGGCATCAAGAATATTTTCGCCATTGACCGCCAGATCAAATTGGCTGGAGCGCCCATCCAACACGATCGATACTTCACTGCGCTTATCACCATGCTCCAGGGCGCGCTCATGATGCTTTTTGATCACCGCTTGCGCGTCTTCGGCTGAGGAGGCAAACAGTTCAAAATGGATTTGCGACTCTTGCGCGCCGACCGTGCGAAGACCACGCGAAACCTCCGAGATCATGGATTCGGGGCCGCAGATAAAGTACTCATCGAAGCTGGAAAGATCGACAAGACGCTGGTTTAGCTCGGCGCCCTTGCGATTATTCAGGCGCCCGTTGAGAATATCTGAGCCCTGGTCCTCCCGGCTCAAAATATTTACCCATACAAAGCGCTGCATATAGCGATTTTTTAGAAAACTCAGCTCCTCTCGGAACATGATGGTATTGGTGCGCTGGTTGCCGAACAGCAGCGTGACTTTGCTGTTGGGTTCCGTCTGCAGAATCGCCTTGATATTGGAAATCACCGGCGTGATGCCCGAGCCCGAGGATATAAACAAATAATTAGCGCTGCGCTCTGGCGACAGTCTGGCAGAAAAGCTGCCCTGAGGTGGCATCAACTGTATGGCGTCACCCGCTTTCAGCTGCTCATTGGCATAGTTCGAAAACACGCCGCCCTCTACCCGCTTAATGGCGACCTCCAAAAAACCTTCTGCTGGCGCCGAGCAAATGGAGTAGGAGCGCTGACAGGGCTCGCCATCGATATCGGTGCGCAGCGTAAGATACTGACCCTGCACAAACTGAAACGCATCGCGCGCAGAGTCTGGAATATCGAAGCGTACGCGCACCGCCTGCTCGGTCTCCGGTGCCACGCGCTGGATTGTTACTTCATGAAAACGGCCTTCTGCCATAGTGTCGCCTATAAATTTTTGAATAGATCGAATGGTTCCAGACAATCACCGCACTGATATAAGGCCTTGCAGGCCGTGGAACCAAATTCGCTGACCTGCTCGACGTGCGTTGAGCCGCAGTGAGGACAAACCAGTTGGTCAGTGCCCGGCGGCGCGATACCAAACTGACGCAAACTCTCTTTCGCCGCAGGCGCAATCCAACTGGTGGACCAGGCCGGCGCCCACTGCATGACCACTTTGCGGCGCGTATAGCCCGCCTCCTCAAGCGCTCGCTCAACATCTTGTGTAATGGCGTCCATCGCGGGGCAGCCGGAGTAGGTCGGCGTAATGGTGACCACCACTTCATCCCCCTGCATTTCAACCGCTCTCAGAATGCCCAGTTCCCAGATGCTGACGACGGGAATTTCAGGATCTTTTACCGTATCCAGTAGATCCCATACCTCCGGAATATCAGACTCCTCACGGGCGCGGAGTACCGCGTACTGCTCCGCGGGCATCAACGGTATGGTTTGCGGCAAGGTCACGGGTCTACCACTGCAGCCCTGGATAGGCCCGCTGCACAAACTGCATTTCGCTCAGCAGATGCCCCAGGTGTTCGGTATGGATACCCTGGCGGCCGCCCTCTACCTGCCAGCTGCTATCGGGAATTGCGATGCCGGCCTCGCGCAATGTTGCGCTTACTTGAGACAGCCATTGATCGCGCAGGGCTAAACGATCTACCGCAATGCCTTCGTGCAACAACCCGGACTCCAGTTCGTCCATCGCAAACAGCTCAGGCGTAAAGCCCCAGAGCTCGTTCACCGCATGCTGCAGCCGTTCCAAACTCTCTTCCGTGCCTTGACCGAGGCGCATTATCCACTCACTGCTTCTGCGCAAATGGTAGGTCGACTCCTTGATCGCTTTTGCGGCGATGGCCGCCAACGACTGATCCTTAGATTCACTCAGCGCTTTCAAGAAATCCAGATTGAATACATCCAACATAAACTGGCGCGCCATGGTGAAAGCGAAATCGCCCCGGGGCAATTCGTAGATCAGCAAGTTAGTGTACTGCCGGCAATCCCTTTGATAAGCGTAGTCATCCTCGCTGGTGCCATCCTCTCGCAGCTGGCCAGCGTAGGTGAAAAACATGCGCGCCCGACCAATAAAATCCAGAGCAGTGTTAGCAAGCGCAAGTTCCTCTTCCAGAAACGGTGCATTGCTGGTCCATTCAGACAGACGATGACCCAGTATCAGCGCATCGTCACCCAGACGGACAGCGTAGTTCTCCAGCGGAGACAGGGTTTCAAGTGTGCTCATCAGTTAACCCGCCCTCACATATTGTTCAGAGAATCCGGCAGCACATAGTGGGTGGCATGCCGATAGGGTTTGTCGTCCATGGGGTCATAGAACGATGCGTTATCGTCTTCTTGAGACGCAAAAATATCTGACGATTTCACAACCCAGATGCTGACGCCTTCATTACGCCGCGTATACACATCGCGCGCATACTCCAACGCCTGCTCGGGATCTTCCGCGTGCAATGAGCCCACATGTTTATGGTCCAGGCCGCGCTTGGAGCGGATAAAGACCTCGTACAAATGCATGTTTTCTTCTGCCATGATGCCCTCTCGCTTAAGCCGCAGCCTGCTCTGCTTGCGCTTTCTGTTTAGCGCGATATGCGCGCAGTGCATCGCGCACCCAGGCGCCCTCTTCATGAGCGGCCACATGGTGCGCCACTCGCTGCCGAGAACAGGGACCGCCTCCGGTCATGGAACGCTTGAATTCATCCCAATCGATTTCGCCAAAGTCGTAGTGTCCGCGCTCTTCATTCCACTTGATATCGGGGTCGGGTAGAGACAAGTTCAGCACTTCGACCTGTTTCACAGATTGATCGACAAACTTCTGTCTCAGCTCATCATTGCTCTGGCGCTTGATCTTCCACTGCATCGACTTACCTGAGTGGGCTGAATCCGCATCGTGAGGGCCGAACATCATCAGTGAGGGCCACCAAAAACGATTGATCGCATCCTGTGCCATTTCCCGCTGGGCATCACTGCCACGCGACAAGGCCAGCATGATTTCGTAACCCTGACGCTGGTGAAAACTCTCTTCCTTACAAATACGCACCATGCCCCGGGCATAGGGGCCATACGAAGTACGCTGCAAAGACACTTGATTAACGATGGCAGCACCATCCACCAGCCAACCGATCGCACCAATGTCGGCCCAGGTGAGTGTCGGGTAGTTGAAAATCGATGCGTACTTCGCCTCACCGGATTGCAAGGCTGCAATCATCTCTTCTCGACTCACACCCAAGGTCTCGGCGGCACTGTAAAGGTAAAGACCATGCCCGCCCTCGTCTTGAACCTTAGCCAGCAAAATCGCCTTCCGACGCAGAGTCGGCGCACGGGTAATCCAATTTCCTTCCGGCTGCATACCGATGACTTCGGAATGGGCGTGCTGAGATATCTGGCGAATCAAGTTTTTACGATAGGCGTCGGGCATCCAATCCTTGGGTTCGATTTTCTGCTCATCGTCTATGCGCGCCTGAAACGCCGCCATTAACTCTGCTTCGGTCTTGTCTGTGGAAATACTCATGTGCCGCTCCTCAGATACGTTCAATAATCAATGCTATACCCTGGCCCACACCGATACACATCGTGCACAGCGCATAACGGCCGCTTGTTCGTTGTAACTGCCACATTGCCGTGGTGACCAATCTGGCTCCCGACATGCCCAAGGGGTGGCCGAGCGCAATCGCTCCACCCAGGGGGTTAATACGGGGATCGTCGTCGGCCAGGCCAAGTGCGCGCGTAACCGCCAAGGCCTGCGCAGCAAACGCTTCGTTCAATTCGATCAGGCTCATATCGCTCAAAGACAATCCGGTATGTCGTAGTACTTTTTGCGCGGCTTCTACTGGGCCGTAGCCCATAATGCGTGGCTCTAAACCGCTACATGCCATGCCCATCACGCGAGCGCGAGGTGTCAGCCCATGTTTTAGCGCAGCTGACTCGGAGGCCAGTAGCAACGCACATGCGCCGTCATTGATACCCGATGCATTACCGGCGGTGACCGTGCCACCCTCGCGAAAAGGTGCGGGTAGTTTAGCCAGGCCTTCAGCCGTAGTGTCAGCGCGGGGATGTTCGTCGGCGCTTACCTCCAAGGCTTCTTTTTTGCGACGAGGAATAGTGACTGGAATGATTTCATCTTCGAACTCACCGCGCTCGCCCGCCGCTGCCGCCTTGCGTTGGCTCCAAAGTGCAAAAGCGTCCTGATCTTCACGGCCTACCCGAAACTGTTCGGCTACGTTTTCCGCCGTCTCTGGCATGGAATCGACGCCGTACTGTTGCTGCATCAGTTTGTTAACGAAACGCCAACCCATCGTAGTATCAAAAATTTCTGCGCTGCGGCTAAAAGCGGTTGCTGCTTTCGGCATCACAAAGGGCGCACGCGACATGGCTTCCACCCCGCCGGCTAGCGCCAGTTGTGCCTCGCCCGATTTAATCGCCCGGGCGGCTGTGCCAACTGCATCCATACCGGAGCCGCAAAGACGATTAATGGTAGCCGCCGGCACGGCGACCGGCAGTCCGGCCAGCAATCCGCTCATACGCGCAACATTGCGATTGTCTTCGCCCGCCTGGTTGGCGCAGCCATAGAGCAGATCGTCCACCTGCTCCCACTGCACATCGGCATTACGCTCCATGAGCGCTCGCAGCGGTATAGCCCCCAGATCATCTGCTCGCACGCTGGAGAACCCGCCACCGTAGCGCCCTATTGGCGTGCGCACTGCATCACAGATATAGGCGTCAGACATTCTCCACCAGGCTCCCTGCTATTCGAAACGAGTTGCCGCGAAACAGCGCGATTTGTTCATCATCCTGATTGCGTACAACCACGTCATACACGCCAGTTTTGCCGCGCAGATGGACTTCATCTGCTGTCGCCGTCAACCGATCTCCCGCGTGTGCAGGCGCGAGAAAATCGATGCGCGCACCGGCGGCAACCGTGTTGGCGTTATGGCTATTGCAAGCAAAGGCAAAGGCCGAGTCAGCCAGCGTGAAAATAAAACCGCCGTGGCAGATCGCGTGGCCGTTGACCATATCGTCGCGCACCTCCATCACCAGAGTGGCACTCCCAGGCAACACCTCCTGGATCACAATACCCAGTGATCGTGAGGCAGCATCGCCCTCGTACATCTTATTCGCCGCAGCGCGGGCGAGTGCCTGTTTATCCACGCCTAGCCTCTTCGATCTGCACTGGTTTTGTACACCACAGTGTCACTCACCGCGGTACACCGGCTCGCGCTTTTCCAGAAAGGCTTGCACGCCTTCCTGATAGTCGTGAGTCTTACCAGCCGCACGCATCAGATCCCGCTCCAATTCCAGTTGCGTTTCCAGCGTATTCGCTGCCGAGGCAGCAAATGCCTGTTTGGTGAAAGCAAAGCCGCGGGTGGGTTGTGTCGCCATTTGCTGTGCTAGCTCAAGGGCGGTTGGCATCAAATCGTCGTCATCGACGCACTGCCAGATCATGCCCCAGGCCTCAGCTTGCTCAGCCTTGATTTTGTGTCCCAGCATCGTGAGTCCCTTGGCGCGGGCCATGCCCACCAACCTGGGTAGGATCCAGGTGCCACCCGAATCGGGAATCAACCCCAGTTTGCAAAAGGACTCGATAAAGCTGGCGGAACGCCCGGCGATCACAATGTCGCAGGCCAGTGCAATATTCGCGCCCGCACCGGCAGCCACGCCGTTCACCGCGCAGATAACAGGTTTTTCCATCGTGCTAAGCAGCGTAATGAGCGGACTGTAATAGGTTTCCACCGAGTGGCCCAAATCCGGCATCGCCTCCCCCGGCGAGACCGAGCGATCATTGAGGTCCTGCCCGGCGCAAAAACCGCGACCATTGCCGGTGAGTAAAACGCAGCGCACGCTCTTGTCTTCAGCTGCATGGGTTAGTACCTCGCGCACCTCCAGGTGCATGTCTACGGTGAAACTGTTCAGCGCATCGGGGCGGTTCAATCGCAGTATGGCCACGCCATGATCTATTTCGAATTCGATGTTCTCAAAGCTCATAGCGGTGACCTCATGCTTCGCGGCGGACCACAAGGGTCATAATGTCATAAACCGCAACGGGTTTTTCCTCCTGATTGGTAACCTCAATCGCCCAGACCACGACGCCATTGGGTTTCTCATCTCCCCGCGGTGCTTTCTTGATTTTCTGTTTCACCGTGAGCTTGACCTGGATGGTATCTCCCGGGCCAACCGGCTCGATAAAGCGCAGGTTTTCCAATCCATAGTTCGCCAGCACCGGACCAGGAGAGGGTTCAACGAACATGCCGGCCGCTGCTGAAATAATAAAGTAGCCGTGGGCAACCCGGCGCCCAAAAAAAGAATCCTTCGCTGCAATGTCGTCGAAGTGTGCATAAAAATGATCGCCGCTAAGGCAGCCAAAGTTAACGATATCCGCTTCAGTCACGGTGCGCCGATGGGTAATGAGCGTTTCCCCGATACTGAGATCCTCAAAGTACTTTTTAAACGGGTGAATATCGTCACTGTAAGTCTTAGCCCCTGAGTGATATTCGCTTGTAATCGCCATCAGGCTGGTAGGTGAACCCTGCAATGCCGTACGCTGCATATAGTGTTTGATCGCCCTAGCACCGCCCAGCTCTTCGCCGCCTCCCGCGCGACCCGGACCACCGTGCACCAGATTGGCCAGTGGTGATCCGTGGCCGGTCGATTCCCCGGCGCAGTCGCGATTAATCACGAGCATGCGGCCGTGATAGGCAGCAGTGCCCAGAACAATTTCTCTGGCTTCAGCGTCATCGTAGGTAAACAGAGAACCCGCCAGACTGCCTTTACCCAGACGGGCGATGGCTATGGCGTCGGCCAATGTGTCGTATGGCATCACGGTGCTAACCGGACCAAAGGCCTCGACTTCGTGCACCGACAGCTTGTTGTGCGGATCGTTACATCGCAACAGGGTGGGTGGAAAAAACGCACCGCCGCGATTATCGGTACCGGTGAGCGGGAACGATTCCTCATCGCCAAATACGATATCGCACTCCTGTCGCAGTTCGTTCACTTTCGCGCGCACGTCATCTGCCTGATCGCGACCGACGAGTGCACCCATGCGAACCCCTTCCACCGCGGGATCGCCAACAACCGTTTTTGCAAGCCGCGCCTGCAGCGCTTGCTCTACCGCCGCCATCTTACTTGCCGGGACGATAACTCGGCGGATTGCTGTACACTTCTGTCCAGCCTTCGTGGTCATTTCTTTGGCGACTTCTTTGATGAATAAGCCGAATTCTTCATCGTTCTCAGCAACGCTTTCGCCAAGGATGCAGCAGTTCAGTGAGTCGGCTTCCATGGTGAACGGGATAGAGTTAGCCACGATATTGGGATGCGTTTTGAGCTTGCGTCCGGTGGTTGCGGAGCCCGTGAACGTGACGACATCCTGCTCGTTAAGATGGTCAAGCAGATCGCCCACGCTACCGCAGATCAGTTGAATCGCCCCCTCGGGGAAAAAGCCACCATCGATCATCTCCCGCACCATTGCCTCTGTGAGATAGGCGCTGGGGGTGGCCGGCTTCACAATAACCGGTACACCCGCTGCCAGGCTCGGCGCTATTTTCTCCAGCATGCCCCAACAGGGGAAGTTGAACGCGTTGATATGCACCGATACGCCTTCTTTGGGTACCAGGATATGGCGACCGACGAAGCTACCCTTGGCAGACAGCCGCTCCATGTCACCTTCTACCATTACCGTGTCGTTAGGAAACTCTCTTGTAACCAGGCTTGCATAGGTAAACACAGTGCCGATGCCGCCTTCGATATCAATCCAGCCATCGCTTCGGGTGGCTCCGGTTCGTGCAGACAGCGTGTAAAACTGCTCTTTCTTAGCCATCAAATCTTTGGCCATCGCCTTGAGTGCAGCTGCCCGCTCATGGAACGTCATGGCACGCAGTGCTTCACCACCCTTTCTGCCATGGCCAAGCACCGCCGCGTAGTCAATGCCTTCGCTATTCACACCACAAACAGGCTCACCCGTAATGGCATTATTGACGATAATCGCGGTGCCTTGGCCTTCGTGCCACTGTCCAACCACGTAACTATGCAAATTCATATGAGTTCTCCACCTGGGTGCTGTGGATTTATCGTTTTAGTCCACAAGCTGCGAGCCATTATGATACATTTTTTGATTGATTTACAAGTTTTTCTGTAATACTTTATTGAACAACATAATCTATAAGCACAGGTGAACATCATGAGCTTGGAGCCCATTGAAACGGCCAGCCAGGACGAACTGCGCGCGCTGCAGCTTGAGCGCATGCAGTGGAGCTTGCGTCACGCCTACGACAACGTCCCTCACTACAAACGCGCCTTTGACGACATAGGGGCACATCCAGACCATCTGCAATCCCTTGAGGATCTCGCCAGATTTCCGTTCACGACAAAAGCCGATCTGCGTGCCAACTATCCTTTCGGGATGTTCGCCCCACCCATGGAAGACGTGGTGCGGGTGCACGCCTCCAGCGGCACTACCGGCAAACCTACGGTGGTGGGATACACGCAACAAGACATCGACAACTGGGCGAGTGTGGTAGCTCGTTCGATTCATGCCGCGGGTGGTAAAAGAAGTGACAAGGTCCATGTCGCCTACGGATATGGCCTGTTCACGGGCGGTCTCGGGGCGCACTACGGCGCCGAGAAACTGGGCTGCACGGTGATACCCATGTCCGGCGGCCAAACCGAAAAACAGGTGCAGCTGATCCACGATTTCAATCCCGACATCATCATGGTTACGCCCTCTTACATGCTCAACATTGCTGACGAAATGGATCGCCAGGGTATCGACCCACATAAACTTGCTCTGCGCGTCGGCATATTCGGAGCAGAACCCTGGACCCAAGCGATGCGCGAAGAGATCGAGGCGCGCATGGGCATTGATGCAGTTGATATTTATGGGCTGTCAGAAGTTATGGGCCCTGGAGTGGCACAGGAGTGCGCTGAGACCAAAGACGGGCCCACCATCTGGGAGGATCATTTTTACCCAGAAATCATCGATCCAAAGTCTGGAGCAGTACTGCCCGACAGCGAAGAAGGGGAACTGGTGTTCACCAGCCTTAGCAAAGAGGCTATGCCGGTTATCCGCTACCGCACCCGGGATCTGACACGCCTGCTTCCCGGCAGCGCTCGAACCATGCGCCGAATGGACAAGATCACGGGGCGCAGCGACGACATGATGATCATCCGCGGCGTTAACGTGTTCCCAACGCAAATCGAGGAGCACATTCTGGCGGTGGGCAGTTTAAGCCCACACTATGTTATCGAGTTGGAGCGACGCGGCAATCTGGACCATATGACCGTAAATGTCGAACTGGCGTCCGGGGCGACGGAACCCCGAGACGACGTCTCCAGCACACTGCAACAACGCATAAAAGCCCATGTTGGCGTATCATGCGCGATTGCCATAAAAGATTCTGGCGGCATCGCCCGCTCGGAAGGTAAAGCAAAACGCGTGATCGATCATCGTAAGGATTAGCTTAATATGCCAGACGCTGTTGTGACCTATCGCCATACCGATGGGATTGGATTAATCACGATAGATAATCCCCCCGTAAATGCCCTCTCCCACCCGGTGCGTTCCGGCATTAGTGATGCTCTTAGCGCGGCAGCTGCAGATGACGTCAAAGCCATCGCAATCGTTTGCGCCGGCAAGACTTTCATCGCCGGTGCCGACATCAAAGAGTTTGGCAAGCCGCCACAACCGCCCAGCCTTCCTGAAATCATCGCGACTCTGGAGTCACAAACCGTTCCGGTTGTCGCCGCGCTGCACGGCAATGCACTGGGCGGCGGGCTAGAAGTCGCGTTGGCCGCACACTATCGCATTGCTCAGCCGAGTACCAAGCTGGGTCTGCCAGAGGTGAAGTTAGGCCTGTTACCGGGGGCCGGCGGCACACAGCGCCTACCCAGACTGGTGGGTATAGAGACCGCAATGGATATGATCCTAGGCGGTGCCCCAGTGACTGCCGACGCCGCGCATGAGATGGGGCTGATTGATGCAGTGAGCAACCAGCCACCCGAAGAGGCCGCGATCAGCTTCGCAAAACAGCTTCTCGACGAGGGTGCGCCGCCCAGACCCACCGGCTTGCAATCGGTAACCAACACTCCAGACGCGAGTTTTTTCGAAACGCAACGCGACAAAGCGGCCAAGCGATTCAAGGGTCAGCTCGCGCCTGGTTTCATTATCGAGCTGGTAGAAAAATCCGCCAGCCTCGATATTGCAGAAGGTCAGGCGCTGGAGCGAGAGTACTTCCTGGAGTGTCGTAACTCACCGCAATCAGCGGCGATGCGTCATGTGTTTTTCGCTGAACGCGCCACGGCCAAGGTGCCGAGTATCGGCAAGGAGGTGGCGGCCAGGTCAATATCCCGAATTGCCGTTATTGGTGCTGGAACGATGGGCGGCGGTATTGCTATGAACTTTGCCCAGGCAGGTCTGCCCGTGACCCTGGTAGAGACGAGTGAGGAAGCCTTAGAACGCGGGCTCGCGCTGGTTCGGAAAAACTACGACACCTCCCGCAAACGCGGCCGATTCACGCAAGAGCAAGTAAACAGCTATCTTGCGAATCTGGCCGGCACTACAGATTACGACACGATTGGCGACGCCGACGTGGTGATTGAGGCCGTATTTGAAAACATGGACGTTAAAAAGGAGGTCTTCGCGAAACTCGATGCCGCGTGCAAGCCCGGCTGCATTCTGGCTACCAACACCTCTTATCTGGATATCGATGAGATCGCCGCAGCAACCTCAAGGCCCGAAGACGTGATCGGTGCGCACTTTTTTAGCCCCGCCAATGTGATGAAGCTGTTGGAGGTGGTGCGCGCTGACGAAACCGCAGACGACGTGATTATCACTTTTATGCAGTTGGCAAAACGCATCGGCAAAATTCCCGTGCTCGTCGGTGTCTGTCATGGCTTCGTGGGCAATCGCATGCTCAAAGGTTACGGTCGCCAGGCGCAACTCTTGTTGTTAGAAGGCGCAACCCCAGCACAAATCGATGGCGCCATGGAAGACTGGGGCATGGCCATGGGCCCGCTCGCAGTAGGTGACTTGGCCGGGCTTGATATCGGCTATCGCTCGCGAAGAGATCAAGGTATTGAGCCGGGTTCACAACTGGAAAGTGCACTGCCCGATGGCCTGGTGGACGGAGAACGTCTTGGCCAAAAGTCAGGCGCTGGCTACTACCGCTACGACCCCGAGACGCGCAAGCGCATGCCGGATCCAGAGGTCCTCGAGCTCAAGCGCTCCATCGCCAGCAAGTGGAGTATCACTCAGCGCGAGATCCGCAGCGAAGAAATCATTGACCGACTGACCCTGGCGCTTATCAACGAAGGTGCCGCAATTGTCGATGAAGGTATTGCTGCCCGACCCAGCGATGTGGACGTGGTATACCTCAACGGTTATGGCTTCCCCAAATGGCGAGGTGGCCCACTGTTCTATGCGGATGCACTGGGTCTTGAAACCGTGGTTAGTAAGCTTGAAGGATTGCGCGAACAAACGGGAGATGCTTTTTGGGAACCCAACAAGCTGCTCCGAAGGCTATCGCGGGAGGGTGAAACACTTAAATCACTGAACTAAGTACATGTGCAACTCTCTCTTGCTCGTGACCGGACGATAAACCAAGTTAGAAGCACAGGGTCGTCAGCACTCGCGCGTCGATCGCTTTGGGGCAAACGATGCGAAGGAGCGCATCGAGATCTCGACCATGAGGTGCGCACAATTTGCAATAGAGGGAAGTGATTAACCTCGAAGATTTCTGGAATACCAATTGTTGTAGAGCAGATCCAATAGAGGGAAAAGACAATGGCTGATGACGACAAGCATGCATCCCAAGTAGACGAGGACAAACCTTCACTTTACACCCGCGTGGGTGGATATGATGGCATCTACCATTTCGCAGCCGCTTCTTTACGAAAAGCCATGGCTCACCCCGATACGGGTCACATCTGGGCTCACATGTCTGAGTCCACGTTTCATAAAGAGCACATAAATTTCGTAGATTTCCTGGCCGCCCACTGGGGCGGTAATGTGAAGTACCGCGGTCGCGATATGGCAACGGCCCATCGCGGTATGGGCCTAACTGAAGTGCACTGGCAGGCAATGTTCGATTGTATGGAAGAGTGCTATGA
>JBCCNJ010000102.1:0-15425 GCA_039025905.1 Pseudomonadota bacterium
CCTTAGAGCAATGCCCTCGACAACACTGCCGTGCATTAGTCTGCTGGGTACGTCGAAGCTGTATAGCACAAACCCATCAAGGCGAGATAGTGCGTCCGGAGCGAGCAGTCCGCCAAAAATAAAATACACCTCCGGTTCCACCGTCCAGGCGTCGTTCAGCAGCTCGAGATCCGCATTTGCGATGCCAAAATCGCGCGCCAGGGCGCGCGCCACGCTGTGGCCTATGCTACCGGGTGCTCCCGCCCAAATTGGCTTTTCGCGAAGTACCTCACCTATGTTTTTGGATGATTGGTCGCCCCTTGTCAGGACGTGTAGCACGCTGGGGTAGAGCTCAGTAATCAGTGCGGCTCCAGGTTCATCACCCCCGGTTTCTTCCAGTAGTGCAAGATCGATATTGCCGTCGGTCAGCGCGCTTCTGAGTTGTTGCACATCGGCAAAAGGCTCTAAGACAATGCTGTATCCCTCGGGAGGATTTTCGGCCAGTAGTGCGCCAATGCTGGGAGCGGGCTCATCGGTGTGAATACCCAATAGCAGTTCTGACTGTGCCCAGAGGCCCTGACAAAATAACAGTAAATACACACCCGCAAAGACACGCATTTGTTTGATATCTCTCGCCTAGTCCAACAGCTCTAGAGCGTTCGCGTCGGCCCGTGTCCTGAACCCGAGAGGATCACTGTTCCATAACGTCCTGCCGTTCGTGAAACCAACCAGTTCAAACAGCAGCAATTGGCCATCTTCGATTTTGAAGTTGGTATAGTCCGGGCAGGCCAGCCTGCCCATTGCCAGTGTGGCAGCGCACCAACCCTGGTAGCGCGGAAGATACTGCGACGGGTTCGATAGAAATAGCTCGCGATTATCCTCGTTCGCAAACAAGTAGGTCTGATGATCGTATTGAACATCGATTTCCGTAAGACCCATCATCGGTCCATCGGATTGGTGATAGGAGACCAGGTCGTAGCCACCTATCGCGACGCCATCTATAGAGCAGGGGTGGGTAGATTCCGCCTGGGAGTTGGCCGCTGTGAAAGGCATCGCGAGTAAGAGTGCGAGAAGAAAACGGGGCATGCTGCATCCTGAAATAAGTATAGAGCGATTGATGATAACCCAACCGGCCAGTATGCATTCAAGCCGCTACTGAATCTTCAACCTGCCTGGGGATAACAAGAAGAAAAAAAAGGTTCGCGGATGCAGATATTGCGAAGCACAACTTCAGACTGCGCGGTGTTCAGAGCGGCGGCGCATAAGGACGTTTTTTGGTCTACTTTGAGCGCGCGGTTATGCCGGATGCTGGTTAGCGATTCAAGGGTTCAATATCTTCGCCGCGTTGATAGCGATCCAGTTCATCGGGATCGAAACCCAGGTCGTTGTCGACGAAATCATCGCGCATAAAGTCGTCATCGGGTGATGGTGTGGTTTCTCTTACTACCAGCCACCGACACACTTTATCCAGCATAGACTTATTGCGCGAGGAGCGGTCCGCCAGCCAAATGGTGAGCTTGGCGCTGCGCTCGCTTTTTAGGCTGGTCTGCCGCGAGCTGCTCACGCCGTAACCTCCAGGTCAGCTTCATGGGAGGCAGTCTCTTCGGACTTGGGTGCAAGCTTATAGATCTGGCAGGGCACGCCCTTCAAGTGAGGGATACCCTGCTCGCGATCCAGATACTCGTCGTCGTCCCGACACAGTTGTGCATCGGCGTACTTGAGTGCACCGGAAAGATGTCCTGCTCCCTGCTGCATCTCAGGCTTCCACCAGCCGTGAGGGATGCGAACTAAGCCGTCGGGCATGGTGTCGCGGATAGTCACCTTAATCGATATCTTGCCGAGTTCGTTTGCCACCTCGACCCATTCCTCCTCTTCGATGCCGTATTCCCTGGCAGTCCCAGGGCTGACAAACATCAGAGGTTCGGGATGACGCGCTCGCATTTCGGGAATGTGGCGATGGCCGGTTTGAAAGAAGCCGTCCTCCCTCACACCTGTAAACAGCTTGAGCGGGAAGTTGGGATCGGCTGGCGGATCTTCTCGAAAGTACGGCAGTGGATCGAAGCCCAAGTCTTCCAGCACGGAAGACTTTAGCTCCACTTTGCCACTGGGCGTTGCAAAGCCGACTTTTTCGTATTTACGAAACTCCGGCTTGGCGAAGTGAACGTCTTTGGTGGTAACAAACTCATCCCAGGTCATGCCTGTTGCTGCAACCCGATAGTCATACAGATCTTCCAGTGAGTCCCACGGTACGATCTCTGGTCTGTCCAGTGAGTTTGCCAGCAGTTTCCAAAATTCAAAGGTGCTGCGGGCCTCTCCAGGGGGTTCCATGGCTTTCTCTGAGGTCCGTACAGTCGACATCCAACCCCAGAAGTCTGCAAGCCAAGGTCGTTCCAGCCAGCTGTCAGCGGGCAGTATGTAATCGGCGAGCTGTGCTGAGGGCGTCATAAACTGCTCGTGCGCTACGATCAGATCCTGATTCATCATGGCGTCAATGATGAGCGGCATATTTGAGTAACTCATCATGGGGTTGTTGCCCAAAAAGAAGAATGCTTTCACCGGGTAGGGCCCCTGCCCCGCCATGGCGCGGAACGTGGCCGAGGGTGTCGCCATGTAGCTCCCCATGACCAAATTGGCATACTCCTGACCATAGACGCGCTTTGTCGGCTCTTTAAAGTACTCCTGGCCGCGGTAGGTGAAAGCCGGATGCTCTTGGGATCCCAATTGCTTGGCTTTTTGCTCCTTGGAAAGCACCTCGTGCATTTCTATGGTGGATTCGTTGACGATGTCCGGGTTAAAGCCCTGCAGCAGCTCACCGCCGGCGACGTCGATGTTACCGCAAACGGCGCGCAATATGCCTTGCAGGCGAATGGCGGAGGTGGAGTTTCGCTGCATATCGGTGATCGGGGTCCAGGGAATAATCGCTGGCCCCGATGTGGCATACATCCGGGCCGCTTTCGCGATCATGTTTGGATCGCAGCCGGTCAGTTTGGCTACCCGGTCCAGCGGATATTCGTCCACTCGGGCTTTTATCTCCTCAAAACCGATTGTCCAGTTCGCTACAAAGTCTTTGTCGTAGAGCTCTTCGTCGAAGATGACTTTGAGCCAGCCAAACATCATCGCCGTATCGCTGCCAGCCTTTAGCGGCAGCCAAATATCGGCGCGTTTGGCACTGGAGCTTTGACGCGGATCGGTTACGATCAGTTTCGCGCCCCGCGCCTGAGCTGATCGGATGTAGTTGTATAGCGGCGTCCAGCTATGTCGGCGCGGGTTGTGGCCCATCAATACGATGCACTTGGTGTTATTGAAGTCGCCGAAGGGAAACCAGCCGTAGGTGAAACGGTTCACTGCCGCCGTATTGCCTGCGCACAGAGCCACGCCACTCAGCCAGTTTGGCGAGCCAATATGATTCATGATGCGACGTCCCAGTCCGTGGTCTGTGGCGGTATTCCATTGGCTGGTTGATACTGCCCAGGCTTCCGGGCCGTGCTCGGCAATGACAGCTTTCAGCCTGCTGCCGATATCGCTCATTGCCTCATCCCAGCCCACTTGCTGCCAGCGCCCCGAGCCTCTTTCGCCCACTCGTTTTAGGGGATGAAGTATGCGATTGGGATTGGCAAAGCCCTTGGGCGCCATAATCCCCTTCATGCAGATATTGTCGCGAAAAATCGGATTGTCTGAGGAGCGCACTTTCACGACGCGGTTGTTCTTCACCTCGCTGACAACGCTGCAGGCAATGTCGCAGCTCTGGCAGATGGTGCGTTTGGTTGTCACACCCTCCTTGACTGCACGCTCTTTATATTTTGCGTTAGCAATGTCCTGCGGATCGAAGGGGGCTGGGGCTGGCATAGTCAATCTCCCTATTTTTTGTAGAGGTTAGTCTAAAAAATAGACTAAGTCCAGCTGGCTTGCTAAAATAACGAAATCTAAAGTGTAAAAGGTTGCGAAAACAGGTGAGTTGGGAAGAGGTAACACAGCAACAGTGTCCGATCGCGCGCGCGAGCGCTGTGTTGGGGGATCGCTGGTCGCTACTGATTCTATCGGACTTTTTTTTAGGAGTGCGTCGCTTTGACGACTTTCAGGAGCGCTTAAATATTCCGCGGACCACGCTCGCCAATCGTCTGAAGCGGTTGCAGGACCACGGTGTTATTGACAGGCGTGTATATCGGGAGCAACCCACGCGATATGAATATCGGCTGACTCAGAAGGGTCGGGATCTATTCCCCGTCATCACCACACTCGCCAGCTGGGGCGACAAGTATTATTTCGATGAGTCGGAACTACCGATTCTGCGACAGCATAAGTCTTGCGGTCACGATATACAGCCTGTACTGACATGCCCTGAGTGTCATGAGCCGGTAGATGCGGACTCAATTACCGTGCGTAAACGCCCCGAAATACCGGGGCTACCCACAGTCAAGCGTGGCCCGATTTCCTATAGTTCAATGTAAGCAGGCCCAGCCTAGAGATTGGGTCGAAGTCTGTGTTGAAAGCGAGCGTAACCCACGCATAAAGCAGTGGGTATGCCTCAGCACGCTGCTGCGCGCGGAACTGGAACCGACATTTGAGCGATGAAAATCAGGCGCGAACTTGAATTCGGCAATGGGGCTGACGGATTTGCGATCAGCTCGATAAAATCAGGTTTGGCATAGGTCGATGGCGGCGGGCGTGCAGAGCATTCGCTCACCGCCTTTGACCCGTTCTGGCAACCAGTTCTAGGCAGCCGCTTCCTCGCTTTCAGGCTGTTCGTCTTTGTCGCCTTCCAGTTCGGCTAGCTTTGCTTCTAGTTCTTCGACCTGCCGTTTCAAATCGGCATTGTCGTTTTTAACCTGACTCAGCGACTTTTGCAGCAGCTCATTACCAGAGGTTCTCTCGGCCAGTTTCTTTTTGGTGGCATCGAGATTTTTCTTCATCTTGTTTGGATCAAACTGCTTCAGCGCTTTCAGTTCCTCGCGCTCTTGCGCGAGGTCTTTTTGCAGTGCCTTGGCGCGCTTCTTGTGCGTAGTCACGTCGCCCTGCAGATTTTCGCAGCGCTGTTGTAATTCGCGATTCAATTGTTCAATACGTTTGTTGGCTGTTGCCTCTTTTGACAGACTCTGGATCTGCTCCAGTTGTTTCTTGATGACAGCCTGCTTGTCGTCTCTCTCTTTGATCAGCTTTTCAATTTCATCCGATTTCGCATCGAGCTGAACCTGGTACTCCGCTCGGAGCTTCTCTTCTAGCTCCATCACGCGCTCCAGATTTTTAGCAGTTAGCATATATGGTCGTCCTCCAAATAGCTCATGGATTGGTCGTAGTTGTACGCAGCTGGGGTGACCCGGGATTGCGGGCGGCGGCATTGTAACCGAATATGAGCCGTATAAGAACCCGATTTTCACTCGATAAGCCTGCGGCGAGCTTGGAGGGGCTCTTCAGTAAAAACCGTTCTATAATCCGTACGGAAATATCCATGAAGCACAACCAAGCTGAGGTGACCCGCGATGAGTTCAACAACATCTACCGACTCAACGTCACAAACTTTCCCGTTTGAGTTAGAGCCGCAAACGCCCACTATTGGTGCGCTGGTGTCTGGTGTAGACCTTACTGAGGACCTATCTGATGAGATGATCGCCAGTCTGCGCACCGCTTTGATCAAATGGAAGGTGCTTTTCTTCCGCGATCAAAACCTAAATGATGATCAGCATATCGAGTTTGGACGCCGCTTTGGCGAACTCGAGGTGCATCCCCTCACTCCAACCGACCAGGAGAGACCTGAAATACTGAAATTGGTTCACGACAAGGACCACAGAGGTACGGAAAATTTTTGGCATTCTGACGTCACCTGGCGACCAGAACCCTCTATGGGATCGATATTGCGTGCGATAGAGCTGCCACCAGCAGGCGGAGATACGCTGTGGGCGGATATGGAGCAGGCCTACGATCAACTGTTTGACCCTCTCAAGGAAAAACTAGAGGGCTTGCAGGCTCAACACAATTTCCTACGGGCTTTCGGCCACCTGTTTCCGAAAGAAGAGCATGAAGACATCCTAAAGAAGCACCCCATTCAGACGCATCCCGTAGTGCGCACTCACCCCGAATCGGGCCGCAAAAGCCTCTATGTCAATATCGCTTTTACCGAGTGCATCGTCGGCATGGAGCGTGACGAGAGCGATAAATTACTGGGATTGTTATGGGAAACTGCAGGGCGTCCGGAAAACCAGGTGCGCTTAAAGTGGGAGTTGGGCACGGTTGCATTTTGGGATAACCGCTCATCGCAACACTATGCGGTATCCGATTATTGGCCTGCGCGGCGGGTAATGGAACGGGTCACCATAGAAGGCGATCGCCCCAGCTAGCGCGCCCATTTGCTATGAGGCCGCGGCATCGTGTCGTGGCCGTATGGTCCGTTACTCCGCAGCTTCCACTAATGGTTTCACCGGTACCACTAGCTCCATCAGCTGTTCAATGAGCTCGTCTCTTGGAATATGGTCAATTTCAGCGGCAAACACCGGATGATCAATGAGCTGGACCGCACCGAAGGGGACGGAGTTGTTGAATAGGGCCAGCAACCTGCTGTCCGTGTCGGGATAGCGACCGGCCTGCTGGGCTTCGATGGACGCTGCCCTCACCTTTAGCTGGAAGCGGCGCATTGTGGTGAGTAGGGCGCTGTCTGCGCTGCGCTTGATATCGGGGTGATTCATGACGTTGAACAAAGCGCGATTATCCAGAGCCCAGCGAATATAGCCCCGTCCAATGGCATTCAATTTCACAATGGGATTGTCGCCGGCGCGCTCGACAGCGGCTATCGTAGACTGCTCAGCCTGTTCGTAGGCTTCGGTAGCTAGCGCAGCCAGTAACTCTTGTTTATTGCGAAAATGTCTATTGGGTGCGCCGTGGGAGACGCCCAGGTCGCGCGCCAGTCCCCGCAGTGTAAGCGCCTCAATTCCTTCTTTGTCGATGATCTCTACGGCGCGCGCTATCAGAGCCTGCCGTAGATTGCCGTGGTGGTACTGGTTTTTGGCCACTGCGAGTTCCAGTTCAAAGACTGTAGTGTTCCATGTCTGCGCAATGTAGACAAGGACTACATTATGCGTTAATGTAGGCACCGTCTACTTTTGGGAGGAACGGCGATGACTACTGATTTAGCATCCACAATGCCGCTGGCGACCTTGTTGGGTATTCAGATCACCCAGGCCGACAAAGCGCGAGTAAAAGGTACCATGACGGTCAGAGAAGATATGTGCACCTTGGGTGGCAATCTCCACGGGGGTGCGATCATGGCGATGGCAGACTCGCTGGGGGCGGTGGCTGCCTTTATGAATCTGCCTGAAGGTGCCGCAGGCACGACGACGATAGAAAGCAAAACTAATTTTTTGCGAGCTGCGCCTGCAGGAACCACAGTACAGGGAGAGACCGTTCCCATAAACGCGGGCAAGCGGCTTGCGGTCTTAACCACGACGATAAGAGGTGAAGACGGTAAGGACGTCGCTGTAGTAACGCAGACTCAGCTAGTGCTTTAGTCGAAGCTAAAGAAACCTGGAGATCAGAAGCTCAAGGGTGCCCTAGCTGTTATGAACCGCGCTCCCCGCGTTTGAAGAACGGCGCAGGACCCTGCCTATATCGTGCAGGATGAGGTAACCCGCGGGCACCACCATCAACGTGACAACCGTCGCAAACAGTACACCGAATGAGAGAGAAACCGCCATCGGCACCAGAAACTGTGCCTGTACCCCCTTGTTAAGCATCAGCGGCCCCAAACCAAAAAAGGTGGTAAGCGAGGTTAGAATGATAGGGCGACAGCGTGAGACCGCGGCATTGAGCACGGCCTCTTGCAGAGACTGCCCCGCCGCCCGACGGTAGTTGATATTGTCCACCAGCACCAGGCTGGAATTGACTACGACACCTGAGGCCGCGACGCAGCCAAGCACCGACATCATGGCCAGACCCGATACGTATCCAAAGTACTTCATGATCAGGTGACCCCAGATGGCCCCCACCAAAGCGAACGGGATGACGCTCATGATGACCAAGGGCTGACCGTAAGACTTCAGCGGAATTGCCAGCAGCATATAGATAATAAACAGGGCAACCGCTGTCAGCGGCAGCAAGGTTGCCTGCGCTTCACTTTGGTCAGCCGATTGCCCCTCCAGGGAATAGGTAACACGTGGGTAGGGTGCCATGATCTCTTGAATGGGGCCCGAACGCAGATCTTCGAGAACTGTATTGGCGGTGATTTGCGTTCTATCGACATCGGCGATGACGTTGACGACGCGGCGGCTGTCGTTGCGGCGAATCGTGGAAAACCCTCGGCCCACTGAGGCATCCGCGACCGCGCTAAAGGGGACATCGGCACCTGTGGCAGTGCGCACGCGCATATCGTCCAAGGCCGCCAATGTGCGGCGTTCGTCTTCGGTATATCGCACCATGACCTTGATATCGTCACGCCCTCGCTGGATGCGCTGTGCCTCCTCTCCGTAAAAGGCCTGCCTAACCTGCCTTGCCAGGTCGCCTAAGCTGAGTCCCAGTGCCTCGCCGGTGGGCAGAATATCCAGCTTCAGTTCCTGCTTGCCATCGCGAAAAGTGTCTGTGATATTGATCACGCCCGGGTACTCGGCCAGTTTCAGTCGAAGCTGCCGGGCGATGTCGCTGAGTTCATCGACATTGTCGCCTTCCAGCTGAATTTCGATGTCATTACCCGAGGTAAATAGATTTGCATCGAATTTAAGCTCGATCGCGTCGGCAATGGGGCCGTTTTCTTGCCGCCATATCTGGGCTATCTCTCGCGTGCTAATAGGGCGACTCTCGCCGGGTGAGAGCTGCATGGTGACCTCGCCCACGTGGCCGTTAGCGCTACCGCTGGAGACTCCAATATTCGAATCGGGGGGGCCGTTACCGCTGGCAGCGCTAGGCTGCTCGCCCACTGCCGCCATAATGTGTGTGACCGGTGGCAGGCCTTCGTCAAAGCGTGCATTGATATCGGCCTTAACGCGATTGGCGGAATTTTCTAATGCTGCAATTGCCTCCTGGGTTTGCTGCACACTTGTTCCCAGCGGCATGGTGAGTTTGGCTATCACCTGGTTTGAGGCAAGCGGCGGGAAAAAGGAAAAAGGCAGACGGCCACTGGCGATGATCGCGACGGCAGACATTAACGCGACGATGGCAAGGGCCGCGGTGATATAGCGTGCGTTCAGAGCCGCCTCGGTGGCCGCTTTGAAAGGGTTATGGATAAAGTGATGCAGCCCCGCGGCAAAGCGCTGCTGCAGAGACATCACTTTTTCGGCAAAGGGTGCGAACAGTCCCGCGGTATGCAGGGCCAATAGGATCGCCAATGTGGCGATGGCGAGCGCAACGAAGCTGCGCGCGCTATCGGCAAATCCCAGCAGAAAGATGGCGAGAATCGGCAGCAGCATAAGACCGACTTCTGCTGATGGCGTCTTCACACTGAGGTTGCCCAGGTGCGAGGGCAGTACCAGTTGTGATTCGATTAGTGAGAACAGCAGGCAGCAGATAACGGTCACGGCGACCACGTTAGTAATCTGGCCTAGAGTGCCGGTGCCAAACAGTAATGGCATAAATGCGGCCACCGTGGTCAGTACCCCAAACACTACAGGGGTTGTAACTCGCTGCGCACCGGCTATGGCACCTTGTAAGCGATTCTGTTCCGGTAACTCGGTTTGATGGGTGTGAATGCTCTCGCCAACCACGACGGCATCATCTACCAGAATACCCAGCACTAATATGAAGCCAAAAAGTGATATAGCGTTGATGGAGAGGCCGAGAGCGTTGGTCAGAAAAATGGCTCCAAGAAAGGCCACGGGCACACCCACGCTCACCCAGAAGGCCAGTCGTGGGCGAAGAAAGAGGGCCAGTAAAATCAGTACGAAAATAAAGCCTTGGCGAGCGCTATTGAGCAATGTCTGCAGGCGGTCTTTCAGATTTACCGAGTCGTCGTTCCATATGGTTAAGGTAACACCCTCAGGCAGCCGGGGTGTCACATCTTGAATATAGTCTTTGACCGCATTTGAGATCACCTGAATATCCTGCTTGCCCAAACGTGCCACTTTTACCAGTGCGGCACTTTGACCGTTGAAGCGCAAGAATTGATCGGTGTCTGCAAAATCATCGCGCACCGTCGCCACGTCCCGCAGATATAAGCGGGTGCCATCCGCCCGCGTTGTCACCACAATATTCTCAAAGTCCCAGCCGGAGTAAGCCTGGCCTTTGGTGCGCAGTAAGATCTCGCCTGCCTCAGTCTTGATTGAACCTCCAGGCAGATCCAGCGAGCCACGGCGCACCGCGTTTGCCACCTCATCAAAACTGAGGCTGTTGCGTCTGAGCGACTCTTCCGAAACCTCTATGGATATCTCGTAGGGTCTGGTGTTAGTGACCGTCGCCTGCGTGACCTGTGGCAGGCGCACGATATCGTCGCGCACCTGTTGTGCGAGCTCCTTTAGGGCGCGCTCATCCGCTGGGCCCGTGATCGCAACGTCGAGAACATTTCGAGTGCGCGTTACGATGTTAATAATCGGCTTTTCCGTTTCGTCTGGGAATGTATCGATGGCGTCCACCCGGTTTTTTACATCGTCCAGCGCTTTCGATTCATCCGCATCTTCAAACAGCTCGACCTGAACGCTGCAAATACCCTCATTTGCCGTGGAGCTGATTTGCTTGACGCCCTCGATACCCTCAAGCTCTTCCTCAATTCTGATACAAACCCCTTCCTCGACTTCCTCTGGCGCTGCGCCCAGATACGGCACCGAGATGCTGATCATAGGAATGTCTATATCGGGGAAGGCCTTGGTCGGCATTTGTGGCAGGGTGAACAACCCCGCAAGAATGATCAGCCCCATCAAGAGATTGGCAGCGACGTGGTTGTTTGCGAACCATGCGATGATGGTTTTCAAGATGCCTCCTGGGCCTCATCAGCGATGGGCCGAACTTTCATGCCCTCGATCGCATTGCTGACGCGCGACAGAGAGACTCGCTCTCCCGGAACAAGGCCGTTTTCGATGTAGAGCTCATCACCTACTGTGCGCAACACATCAACATCTCGGAACTGCAGCTGATTATTACCATCCACCGTGTAGATCTGACCGTTGGACTGCAGGGCGGACCGGGGCAAGATGAATATACCGTCCCGCAGGGGACCCATAATTTCCGCCTCTACGAACAAACCAATAGCCAGCGGCGGTCGCGTTCCGGTCGTGCTGTAGGGGTCCGCCACCTCGGCGATCACATTGATCATCCGAGTTTGCGGATCTAACTCACCCTCTGTGCGGACGATACGTCCCTCCCACTGATGGTCTGCGCCTCCGAAATTTGCCTTGAGAATAACCCTGGGCTGGGGGGCACCGGCTTCGCTTACCCCTGCCAGTGGCAGCTCGAGAAAAGCGAGCTCTCTGTCGTTGAGTGGCAGGCGCACTTCCGCAAAGTCAGTGGAGTAAATGCTTGCGACAGGCGCACCACGGGAAACGAACTGCCCGATATCGACGCGTTCAGAGCGGACTCTGCCATCAAAGGGCGCGAGCAGCTGTGTTCGCTCTAGATCCAGTTCAGCCCGCCTCAATCTGGCCTGTGACTCGCGCAAACCCGCGTCGGCGAACTGCAGACGGTTGAGCGCGCTGTCGCGTTGTGACTCGCTGGTGGATTGTCGGTCGGCCAGGTTGAGCTGGCGCTGGTGTTCCTTGCGAGCGTTATCCAGTTCACTTTCAGCGGAGGCGACGGCGGCCTGAGCCTGTTCCAGCGCTATTTCGTAGTCGCTGGGATCGATCTGCAGTAGAACCTCGCCCTTTTTGAAGAAGCCGCCTGCAGTCAGCGCTTCGCTGATGCTGATGACGCGTCCTGAAACCTCTGGTACGAGCTCACTTTCCGTGCGAGGTACGACCGCACCATGGGTTGAAGATGACAGTTGCACTGTGTCGGGTTTTGCCTCCCAGACCCGCACCAGGGGTTCGTTTGCCGGTGGCGGTAGCTGTTCAAGCTCCGGGCCCGTGAAAATAATGAGAGCCGCAAGCGCCAGACCGCCCAGCAATATGGCAATGGGTACGAGGAACCGTTTTAGCGCCGCGATCATCCTTCTAGGGTCGTGCCAGTCCGGCGAGTGAATAATCGATTAGATGCTGCATTCCGCTTTTCAAAGACGCGTTGGAAGGCTTGTCCCCCAGCGGCGCTTGCAGCCTGAGAAGATGTAGTAACGATCCCACCAGAAAGTGGAAACGCCAACGCAGCTCTTGTGCACTGACATCCGGGTAGATCGCGGCGAAAGCCTGTTGGAATCGAGAGGCAACCACGGAAAATTCTCTTTCAAGCAACGGTCTTGCTACGGAGTTTGGTTCGCTATAGATCCATCCCACGATCTGTGGCGCTTTGGATGCGATATCTCCCTGCAAAAAAGGGCTGCAAAATGCCTCGAGAATGTCACGAGCGGTCGGCGCACTACTGCCAGCCTCCAGTGCGTCCAGATTTTTCAAGCGCAGCTGATTAAATGGTTCCACCCTGCGGTGAAACACCTCTGTCAGCAGCCCGTGCTTAGAGCCGAAGTGATAATTGGTGGCAGCGAGGTTGACGCCGGCGCGGTCTGCAATCGCGCGCATTGATGTTGCTGCGTAGCCGCGCTCGATGAATAGCTGCTCGGCTGCGGCCAAAATTTTTTCGCGGGTATCAGTGGTGGCAGTCATATCGCGCAATAAGCTCAAACAAACGATCGTTTGAATAGTCTGGAGTATAGAGCACTCTCGGCGCTTGTAAAGCTGGCAAAGATAGGGGTGCCGATAATGACTGGCATCGGTTCACGCGCTAGCGGCCCGCAGCTGATCTGTGCGTGCGTCAGGAGGATCAATTTATCCTTTCTCGCCGCACGGGCTCAGCTCTGCATATACGCTTAAGCGCTGACTTCAGCCCGATTCTCTGAGTTTTTTCAGTAGTGCATTTCTTTCGAAAATACCTGTTGAACCTGTCGGATAGTTCGACTATTCAGAGGTAAAGAGAGGCGTATTATTGACACCAAAACGCTAAGGAGGTGCATGATGAGAGTATACATTCAGACACAGGGGTTTGACCTAACACCCGCTATCGAAACCCACGTGCAGCAACAAGTGAGTCGAAACCTGGGTTCGATGGAAGAACAGATCATTGCCGTGGATGTCTTTCTTGGTGACGTAAACGGGCCCAAGGGTGGAGATGACAAAAAAGCCCTTTTTTCTATCCAGCTCGCGTCAAGGCTGGGTATTCGATTAGAGACGCTGCACGGCGATCTCTACACCGCTGTATCCAGGGCAGCTCGACGCGCCAAACAAACGGTTAAACGGACCGTACGCAAACAGAAACAGATTAGGCGCGCCGAAATCCGCCGGCTGCGTCACCTGCAGGGTGAACTGCAGGCGCTGTAGCCTGGGTGTTACTGTCAGAGCGAATATCAGGTTGCGGCAATAATCGCTAAGCCGCTGGTAACTTCTCCAGTGACAGAGCGATGGCCTGACTGTAGGTGATAATAACGGTATCACCGATGTTGACGCCTTCCATGCGCGCGGGATCCACATCCGGTATAACGTGATAGAGACCGCGCGGGTCCAGCAGTGTTACTGCTCCTGTCGCTCTATTTAAACCTTCGACCGTACAAACCGCTTGAATAATGCGACCTACACCCGCGGCTGGAGGTAGATTTTTGTCTGCTATTGCCGCTGCATCGAGTTCTAACCAGGGCACTTCCATTTCCGCTTCGGTAGGTTCACGCAACTCACCACTAATTGATTCGGTGTAGGTCACCTGCACCAGATCGCCTACTTCAAATTCATCAAGCCGTTCAATGGCGTCGCTGGCATTGAGGGTTACGGTATTGCCTAACGGACCTTCTAAGGTGACGTCGCGTGTGTCGTGATCAATCGCGGTAATCTGTGCAGACATCTGCTTGCTTATCGTGCGCTCTCCGTCTCCTTTGATTGCAATCTCGACCTCTGCCGGTGCCATCATCGGTACGGCCGCAAGTAAAAGCGCAGGTAAGAGAAAACGGGCTGCCAGGCGTGCGGGATGGATCATAGGTTGGTCTCCAATTTTTTTAATGGTATGCGGGACTCCTAGTGTAGGAGCTAGCGCGGCTGTTGGCTATCGACGTTTTACTAGCCAAACCTACGCTGTAATAATTGGCGGCATTCGAAAGCGGCTGCGTGACTGGGGGGTGTAGTGCGCAATTTTCTTCGTCCATTTAAGGTTAAGACAAAGCGCACTGCCTGTGTCGTGCTGATGAGCGCTGTTCTGACGGGCTGTGATGTGGAGGCGCCACCGTGCCCATATGCAGATGTAGGGGATATTGCACCCAGTGCAGGATGCTTCGTTACCTCCGATGAGGGGCTCTTGATGGTTCAAGGCTTCAACCGAAAGTTAGGCTTACCCGGAGGTAGCAGTGAGCCAGAGGAAGGATCTAGATGTACAGCTTATCGGGAGACCTGGGAGGAGACGGGTCTATTGGTGGAGCCAACAGAAGTACTGACGGTGTTTGATACAGGGTTTTTTCTGTATCAGTGCAACAGTGTCGACGGAAGGAAGACGCCCAATCCACCTCCGCGGATGGAGGTTCTCAAGGCTTTCTACCTTCCTGCCGACCAATTCGATGATTACGAGTGGCGCTTCGAGGAGCAAAAAGATGAATTAAAATCCTTGCTCTTGGCATCGGAAAAGGCGCAATAAGCGTCTAAAAGGCTTCCACATGCGTTCTAATATCGATCTCATGAGACCACGCATTGCGCGGCTGCTCGTATAAAAACATAAATGCGTCGGCGATGCCCTGAATGTCGATCAAACCCTCATCGCCTTTTTGCTCGTACCACTCTGGGAAAGCGTTTTCAATTTTTTCGCCGAAAATACCGCCATCGACCACCACGTGTCCCACGTGTACGCCTTTGGGTTGAAACTCTCTTGCCAAACTCTGGGCGAGATTGCGTAACCCACCCTTGGCCGCAGTAAACGCCGAGAAGAAAGGCTTACCACGCATAGATGCACTGGCGCCTGTAAAGATGAGGCAACCCTCGCCTCTGGGTGTCATTTTTCTCAGTACTTCCCGGCTAAAGAGGAAGCCACCGAACAAGCCCACTCGATAACATGTGTCGAAGTAGCTGGCTTCCATCTCTAAAAAGTCGCCTGGCATATTGTTGCCGGCGTTGTAGATAGCCAGATCGATTGGGCCGATGGCTTCCGCCGCGGCCACGAGGTCAATGACGGCCTGCTCGTCGGTCGTATCGCACTGTATGGCGGTCGCGTTTCCACCAGATTCGCGAATCGATTCAGCGACGCCTTCGATTTTTTCTTGGGTTCTGCCGGCAACTACAACATGAAGCTCCCGGCTGGCGGCCGACGCGGCGAGAACGGCACCTAGGCCCCGCAGCGGGCCGACACCTATCACAACGGCTGTTTTCATTTTATTAGTTCTCCTTTGACAGTCATGGGCCACCTGGCTATAGCGGTGTGAAGTCGCTAGC
>JBCCNJ010000103.1:0-15176 GCA_039025905.1 Pseudomonadota bacterium
GGGGTAGACGCCGAGATTTGGCATACTGGTGCCTAGCGCTTTTTAGCTTTCCAGTTAGTCAGTTCCCGGCGGCTGCGCCGCCGCTTGTAGCCTAGTTATCCGACAGCCGTTGTTCGCACAAGAGCAACTGTGCGCGACAACCTCTGCTTGCTGAATATGTTCGGGAAACAACGGCCACTTTTGCCTTGCAGTTCATCGCCAGATCCAGCTTCGCTTTTTCTGAAGTAAATGTAAGGAAATACCGATGCTATGGTAAGAAAAGCATAATTTTTACGAATATATGTCAACCTACATGATCTGTCGCCCAATCGTTTACGTAGCTCTTTCGGCACCACCATAAGTAACCAATCATAGGAGGTAACATAATGTTGAAATCACTGGCAGTTGGCGCGGGACTGAGCCTGGCATTTGCAGGCGCGGCGCAGGCATCTAGCATCAGCAAGGATGACGTACTTGAGGCTCAGCAGGAATGGGCTGACGGTATTGTCGAGATCAGCACGGTCTATATCGAAAAGGGCGATTACCGTGAAGCGGCAGGCGAGCATATTGATGAGCTCTATGCTTATGGCGAATCGGAAGTATTGTTCAAGCCCACGCTGGCTGCAGAAGACCAGTTCCGTGAAACCTTCGAAGAAGCGCTATCGTACTTCGTTGGTGGAAAAATCTCAGAAGACAATGGATTTGCGATCAAGCCCTGGAGCGCGGTGCGATTCGGTGAACAGCAGATCGTCGTGAATGGTGATACAGCCGTGGCCATGGGTAACTATTACTTTACTCCCGCGGAGGGTGGTGAAGAGGTCAAGGTGGAATACACCTTCGGCTACGTCTTGGATGAAAACGGTGAGCTTAAGATCAACGTTCACCACTCATCACTCCCATTTGCACCGGCCTCTTGATCTTTTGCCCCGGCCTCCTGCGGGGAGCCGGGGCACCTTTCCTACCAGCTCCAAGTACCTCCCGATCACTCACTACCGCGGGCGAGCAGCGTCTTATTCAGGCTGTTGCTCACAGCTTTCACGGTATCTGGCATCGTGTTCATCTTATATCCACATGGCGTTAGTTGACCGAGCGCTAGTGAACTTCAGGCTGGTTTTGCAGGTTTAGAGACATGCCCTCGAAGTCTTCGCTAACGACAAGCCCAGTCGTGAATGAATCTGCTTCGAAAACAAACGTCTTTGTACTTTGCGTTCGCATTGGTCTAGAGATAATTCTTGAAGTGCTCGACAGCGCTTCCTTACTGGCCAATTGGGTCCAAGCCTTCTCTTATCCTAATTCGATTAGCCATCCAGGATACGACGCGGTTGTAGCTGGCTGGCAAAAAGCGCTGAATTTTGTCGAGCAATTTAGCGTCTGCCCCAATCAGCAAGCGCCGCTGGCGCAGCTGCACGGCCTGCAATATTTGTGTAGCGGCCGATTCGGCAGTTGTTCGCGCAAGTTTGTCAAATAAATCCTGTTTCACTGCAAAGCTGTCGCGCTCTTGGTCGTCAAGTTGCTCGCCCAAGCGTGCATTGCGTGCAATATTGGTTTTGACGCCCCCTGGATGCACGCAGGTGGCACCGAGTGTTTTCGATTTTTGCTCGAACTCGTCGCAGAGTGCTTCGGTAAAACCACGGACGGCGAACTTGCTACTGTTATATGCGGCTTGTTCAGCAACAGCGATTAACCCGAAGACGCTGGAGATATTGACGATATGGCCCCAATCGCCCCGTTCCAGAAGTGGTAGAAACGCCTTCGACCCATATAAAACACCAGAAAAATTGATGCGCATCAGCCATTCAAATTCATCGATGCTTGTATCTTTGAAATACCCTGAGGCAAGCGCAACACCGGCGTTGTTGATCAACAGGTTGACGTGACCATGGCTTGCCTCAATATGCTCGGCGTAGGCCGACATCGCGGCTCGATCCGACACGTCTAGAGTATCGGTGTGTACTTCAGCGTCTGTCTTGCTAAGCATCGTGACGGTTTTATCTAGCGCCTGGGGATCGACATCGGACAGGGCGAGTTTTGCGCCGCGCTCGGCGAGCTGTAGAGCGAGCGCTTGTCCAATGCCGCTGCCTGCGCCGGTCACTACCGCGACGCAGCCTTCCAAACTGGTAATTTTATTCATAACACATCGTCCATTTTGTCAGGCCGCACCTGCAAACACTGGGTTTGCGCCGAAACCTGGTTTACCTTTGCTAAGCAACCACCATCGACAGCGATGTCGGCATCTGTAATTCTGCGGCACCGAGACGGGTGATTGCCAGAATCGGTTTAGCATGTAGACTGAAGCCGCTGCGTAAAATCAGGGCTTGCATCAGTCCACTTTCTTCGAACTAAAGATGAAGTTTTTCTGAAGTGACCGTGATTCTCGCAGATACTACCATCCCGCTAAATTTTCTAAGGAGTTGTGTCGCTATGTTCCAACAATCGTTGTCGCGCGCCAGTCGCAATATAATCACTTCTGTCTTTACACTCGCGTTTGCAAGCTCTCTCGCGATGGCTGATACAGACTTTACCGACCATACGGGATTTTTGCCTGACGGTCCTACTATCACCCAAGACGATATCAAGGCAGCGCAAAAAGCCTGGGGTGACGCTGTCGTGGCGATCGGCAAAGCGGGGGACAAAGCGCCGGAAGTAGCTAAGAAGGCTGCGCAGTCCGCTTATTCCTTTACTTTAGGTCCCATTATGTTCAAACCAACTTTGGTTGCTGAACATCCGTTTCGCCCTGACCTAGAGGGCACCCTAAGCTACTTTGTCGGCGGCAACGCAGATTATAAGGAAGACAAAGGTTTTGCTTTGAAGCCGTGGTCGGCTGTCCGTTTTGACAATCATGGCGTCAAAATAAAGGGCAATATTGCGATTGTGATGGGTGAGTACTACTTCACTGGGCCAGACAAAACAGAGACCAAGGTCGAATTCACGAAAGGCTATGTTAAGACACCCGATAATCGCGTGCTTATTTTTCTGCAAGACTCGTCCTTACCCTTTGACCCCGACGATGAATAACGCCCCTCTGACGCTGTGAGTGCATCCGGGTTCGCAGCATCTAAAGAAATTTGAGGTGTTTCGACGCCGCCGGAGCAAGCAATGAACCGGTCGGCGTCGGACGACTAATCGCTGCGGTGAGAATTAAGATAGCGTCAGGCATCGCCTTTATGGCTTGGCTTTTACAAGTCCTTGTCGCCAGCCCTCGCGCTTAGTTTTTGTGATGATGGATACCTGATCTGGTTCAGCTTATACCTTACCCTTTTGCCTTACCTTCAAGATTCTAAGCGTCTGAGAGTTGCCCTAAATAGGCTGTAATATGTTTCGATATGATACATTGTATCACTTTGGGTAAGATGCTACGCTCATTGAGATAAGTGTCGCTAGTCAGATGCTGACAGCGACAAGTAATGGGGTACACCTCTAAGATCGCCGCCCGTGAACAGTAAACGTTCAATCTGGAACATTTTTCCACGCAGCAAGCTATGGGCTTGCGTTGGCGTGTTCGGGCTGCTGTTGGCAATCCCAATAACAGAACAGGTGCATGCATACGAGTGCAAAGTGCATGAGTGCACTGTGTGCGACGCATCTGTAGGTAGCGTGATTCCATCTACTGGCTTTCCTACTGGTCTGATCTCGTGGTCCCACGTGCTGTTCGACCCGCAAAGGCCCGAGGTGGATCTTTCTTATTTTTACTCGGATACGCGAACGCGAGGGCCGCCTGAAAACTGAACCGCAAGAAGACTAAACGGCAAATTGCCGTGTGATAATTAATGTAAGGGAATTCGATCCATGAACAAGCATCAACACAAAAATTGGCGATTCAATCGTATTGCGCTTGGCGTTGCGATGGCTACAACCATCTACTCTGGGAATAGCATTGCACAACAGACATCAGAAGATTTAGAAGAGGTCATTGTCAGGGCCCATCCGCTATCGGGAGAAGGACTTGCGCAGCCTTTCGCAACGCTGGACGGTATGGCGCTGCAGCGTGCTCAGGCGGCCTCTATTGGTGAAACCCTCATGGGCCTGCCCAGCGTTACCTCTACGAGCTTTGGTCAGGCAGTGGGTCGGCCGGTTATTCGAGGTCAGCAAGGCGCGCGCGTTAAGGTAATGGAAGACCGTATTGATACTATGGATGTATCGGTCTCCAGCCCCGACCATGCGACTACCATCGATTCATTCACGGCGGAAAGCATCGAAGTGTTTATGGGCCCCAGCACCCTGGTCTACGGAAGCGGTGCTTTGGGCGGCGTGGTGGATGTGCACACCGGGCGAATTCCTCATGAAGTTCCGGAAGAAACCTCTGCCAGATTTGAAGGTCGTGCCGGCGATAATGGCGATAGACGCACTGCGGCCGGTCGAATCGACACTGGCACGGGTAATTTCGCATTCCACGTTGATGGGTTTTACCGCGATGCAGATGACTATGAGATTCCTGGCTTTGCGGAGTCCAAACAGCAGCGTGCGCTGGAGGAAATGGAAGAAGAGGATCACGATGAAGGTGAGGAGCATAGTGAAGAAGAGGAAGCTCGCGATAAGCTGCCCGGTAGCTACCTTGAAACCTATGGTGGTGCAGTAGGCGTATCCTATGTCACCGATACGGGTTTCGTGGGTCTCGCTGTTTCACGCTATGAATCCAACTATGGCCTTCCCGGTCACGCCCACGAGCATGAGGGAGAGGAAGAAGAGCACGAAGAAGAGCACGAAGATGAGCACGGCGAAGAGGAGGAAGAGGGCAACGCCGAGCTGGATCTAGAGCAGACTCGAGTCGATTTTGAATGGGGTCAGGAGCTCGCGTCGCCGACGTTCGAGTCGCTGAACCTGCGCATTGGCTACAACGATTACGAGCATGTTGAGTTTGAACCTAACGGCGAGGCAGGCACGAAGTTCGAAAACGAAGCCTGGGAGGGTCGTTTTGAATTGGTCCACAGCGAACTATCAAGCGTCAAAGGCGTGGTTGGCTTACAGGCCTATCATCGCGATTTCTCGGCACTGGGCGAGGAGGCGTTTGTTGAGCCGGTTGAAACGACGGGCGCTGGATTGTTCTATGTCGCAGAGACCAGCTTCAACAGCCTGGGTGTAGAAGGCGGTCTGCGAGCGGAACAGGTAGAGCAAGACCCTGACAGTGGCAGCTCAAAAGACTTCACATTATGGTCTGCTTCTCTGGGTTTCATCCAACCGTTGACTGACACCTGGAATGTCACAGCGCAGCTGGACTACTCTTCAAGAGCGCCAACAGCGGTTGAACTGTTTGCCGACGGCCCACACCTTGCGACTCAGGCCTTTGAGATTGGTGATCCCAACTTGGATGAAGAGAAGGCAGGCAATGTATCCTTCGGCATTCACCATCAATCAGAGCGTTGGCTGATGTCTTTTAATGCCTACTACACGCAGTTTGATGGTTTCATTTATGAAGTGGAGACGGGTGAAATAGAGGACGGTTTGCCTGTATTCCAGTTCACTCAGAATGACGCGGAATTCTACGGCGCTGATGCGCTCATACAGTGGCAGGCGATGACCTGGAACCGAGGCTCACTATCCTTCGAAACCTCAGCTGATGCAGTGAGGGGCAAGCTAGATGAAGGGGGTGAAGACGATCTGCCTCGCATCCCACCGTCGCGCTGGTCTGTCGGCGCAACGCTAGATTGGGCAAACTTCTTGGCTGAAATTCGGTACACCCGGGTCTCAGACCAAGATGACGTAGCGCCCAACGAGCTGCCTACCGATGGCTACGATGATCTACAGGTTCATCTGGCCTATGCGATGGACGTTGGTGAAACCAATGTGGAAGTGTTCTTCAACGGTACTAACCTGACTGATGATGAACAGCGACTCCACACCTCCTTCATTAAGGATCTTGCACCCCAGCCGGGTATCACGCTAGAGGCGGGAATCAGGATCATCCTGTAACCCACTCGATAGAGTGTAAACCGCTCGTGGCCTATGAGCCGCGAGCGGTTTTTTTATCAGTGCCTGCATGACAGATCTCAAAACTTGCCTGTCAGGTTGGAGCGCTTTGATTGCAATCGCTAGTGCTTGCTAACGCTTTGTTGTTAAAGCTCGAGCCGCCATTCAGATGTCTCTGCTCACCTGTAAAGCTAATACTTCAATCCCGCAATCAGGTTTTTGAGTGCTCTAATTTCTTGACCCTTAACCCTTAACCCTTAACCCTTAACCCAAACCTAAACTCAAACTCAAACCCCGGACCGCAAATCTCTGAAGGCGTGTGTTTGCGGACGTGGCGCGCCGAAGCGCCGCTTCCTGAAGTCGTATTGCTATGAAAAAGAGTATTTGCTCATTTATAAAAAGAGAGTATATACTCTCTTTTTATAGGTCGCAGGTGAGCGTAGTCGATAGTCAACAGAAAATGGAAAATCATCACGATAGCGCGCTATTGCGCGCGCGACCGAGGCAGGCGCGCTCTCGCGAGACCTTCGATAACGTTCTCGCAGCGGCGGGTGACCTGCTTGTTGAAACCGGTTGGGAGGGATTTAACACCAACGCGCTGGCCGAGCGCGTGGGCTGTCGAGTGGCAACAGTGTATCGCTACTTTCCAGACAAAGTCGCGATAGTCTCCACGCTCGCAGAAAAGATCATTGCCCAATGGGATAAAGAACTACTCGATTTCGCCGAGTCTGCAGAGCCAGGGGTGGATTTCCGCGAGCTCTGGCCGCAGCTGGTCGACCGATTTATAGGCATTCTAAGACGGCAGCCTGCGGCGATGGCGGTCCGTAGCGCCATGCAGGCTGAACCGACGCTGAGAGCGATTGATCAAGCTGATAACCGTCGCCTTGCAGAGTCTGTCGGCCGTACATTGCAAAATAAATTGCCACGTCTCACGAAGATGGAGGCGAACAGCGCTGCCCGTACTTTGATAGAAACTACTGTGGCAATCACGGATGTCGCTCTTGCATCACCGGCAAAAGAGGACAAGCGATTGCTGCGACAGCTAACGGTCATGCATCAGGCGTATCTCACTCGGCTATACGACGATCAAGGCCGCCAATCAGAATAACTCTATTTCTTAAAAGGAAAGACGATATGTATGACGCAATAGTGATTGGTGCCGGGTTTGCTGGGCTGGCGACGGCGCGTCGTTTGAATCAGTTGGGTTGTGGCAATCTGCTGGTGCTTGAAGCGCGTGATCGTGTGGGAGGGCGCACTAAGCATGGTGTTGTGGCTGGCATGGACATCGATCTTGGCGGCATGTGGCTTGGGCCCACCCAGACACGACTAGCCGAGATGGCCGATGAACTGGGCGTGCAAACCTATCCGACGTATCTCGAGGGGAAAGGCGTGTTTCGCATCCATGGAAAGGAATACTTGGGTGAGCGCGAGGATTTGGATGGCTTATTTGGACTTCAAGATGGTATCAGCTATCTGTCTAGTCGTCGCAAACTGGGGAAGTTGGTTGCTGAGATCGACTGTGAACAACCCTGGTCGCATCCAAAAGCCGCGGCTTTGGATGCGCAAACCGTCGAACAGTGGTTGCTTGATAATATTCGAAGCGAACGGCTTAAACAGCTCTATCGACTTTTATGTTTCTCGTTGTTCTGTGCCGAAACGAGCCAGGTATCCATGTTGTTCTTTCTCCACTATATCCGTTCGGGTGACAGCCTTGAGGTGATGGTTTCGGCTGACGCGGGCGGGGCGCAGAATTTCCTGTTTCACGGCGGTGTGCAGCAGATCGCGCGAAAGATGGCCGAGGAACTGGCTGACCGAGTGCATCTGGAGGAGCCGGTGACGGCAATTCGGTGGTCGCCAGACTCAGCCAAAGTAGACTCTGCCACGGCGACTTATGAAGCAAGACGAGTGATTGTTTGCGTTCCGCCGACTTTGGTTCCCAAACTGGATTTTAGCCCTCCATTGCCGCAACCCAAGGCTGCGCTGCATGCCAAACTTGCCATGGGGTCGGCGATCAAATATTGGGTGGCTTATGACAAGCCGTTTTGGCGTGAGCAAGGTTTTAACGGTTCGATTATCCGTGATGATATGCCGTGCTCTCCCTGCTACGACGTATCGCCGCCGAATCAAGGCAGGGGGCTGATTGCTGGTTTCTTTGATGGCGATCATGCGTTGAACCACGGCGATCTCAGTCGTGAAGAGCGTAAAGAACGCGTATTGGCGATGCTTGCCGAACACTTTGGCGACGCAGCCTTGTCTCCACTTGAATACACGGATGCCGACTGGACGGCCGAAACCTGGTCCGGCGGTTGTTACGGTGCCTACGCAGCGCCCGGCATCTATGCGCGCTATGGACAGTGGTTGCGCCGGCCTATTGGTCCGCTGTTGTGGGCGGGTACGGAAACGTCACCGCGTTGGACCGGTTATATCGAGGGGGCGATAAGATCGGGCGAGCACGCCGCCGATTTAGCGTTAGCCTCGAAAGGAAAAGACACAGTAATACCTGAGCCGGTCATGCGGATTCGCGGATGATTCCTTCATCACTGTCGACTGCAACATTGAGCTCGGGAGATGCCCCAGCGAGCTCTGGTCGTATTGCCGCTATGGGGTCGATACCGCCATCGATAAACCCCAGGCTGTAGCTGCCGTGGTCGTACCCCATCAGCCGCAGCATATCCTCGGGTAAGGTATCCAAGACCTCCCGCGGCGTGGAAAGATACTGGTTTTCTTCCTGCCGTAACCAGCCAAGGGAGTAGTGCACGATCATGCCCAGACGGTCTTCATTTGTCGTGTTTGGACCCGCTCCGTGGTATAGCGAACCCGTGTACAACAGCACCGAACCTTTACGCATTTCTGCCGGAATACTGTCCTTCAGCTGATACTCAAGTTTGTCCGCATGTTTATGAGAGCCAGGGATAACCCGAGTTGCACCGTTTGCCTCAGTGAAATCCGTCATCGCCCACATAGTCGAAAAGGTGGTGTCGAAGCCAGGAGGAAAATCGAACAGATCAAAGGCCCACTGGTCGCGATGCAGCATTTGCGGCTCTGAACCGGGCCCAACCGCAATGACCTGAGTACAGTGCAACTGATAGGTTGTGGCATGGGCCAGCGCTTTATCTGCAACCCCGAGAATAGTGGGTTGCATGATGACAGGGTGAGAGGACGGCGAACGAGCGACCAGCGAACCTGTGCGTCTCGTCTTAAAACCATCGAAGGCATCGCTGCCAAAGGCAGTTTGCTGCATATGTGGCGCCAGCTCATTGAGTATAGCGTCGACCTCAGCATCGCAGAGTAAACTATCGATAACGACGCAGCCATCGCGCTCGAGAATGTCGTGAATCTGCTGCGCGCTCGCGGTGGATGTGACATGTTCTACTTTCATCTGATTATGCCTCTTTGCTAATAGCCAGAGCTGGTGGATGGTCGGCCAATAGTTGATTGACGAGTTGATGCGCCGCTCTTCGGGCAGCACTAATGCGATTTCTGGGCCGGCCCCAACCCTGCAATAGAAAAGCTCCCTCAGCCAAGGCATAGATGTTTTGAGCCGTTTCTCGAACCGCCTGTCTTGGCAATTCAGGTAAAGCCTGGGCAAACAAGTCGACAATATTCGCCTCTAGCGACGCGTATAGGCGCTCTAGATGCTTTGCCAAGCGCTCATCTGCGTGCGCCGCTGCTGCGAATTCATCAACCAATCTGTCGTATTTTGGGAGGGCGAATTCATCCTGCATCATGTAGTCAATCACATCGTGTATCGCCCCGGCATCGCGCAGCTCGAACTCAGCGGCGTCGCGCAGATAGGCGTCGACAATACGTTCAATGAGGCCATCGTAGAGGTCACTCTGCGTGCGGAAATAGTGGTGCAGCGTTGTGCGATCAATGCCAATATCCCTGGCGACTCTCGTCGTTGTAATAGCTGTTAGCCCCTCTTCACACGCTAGCGATTCGCAGCGCTCAAGAATCTCTTCGCGCCTGCTGGCTTGCAGACTCTTACGACCCATGACGACCTCATTAATCAACACTATGTGGAAATATTCTCATTAGTCCCTTTATAAGTCAACAGTATGTTGAAAAATAACAGTTCATTACGATGCTAAACTCATACACCCGTTAGAAAGGGTCGATTAGCGAACAGAGGAGCGCCAATGCCAGCAGATGCTATTCAAGTAAGGACTGAACCAGACCCATACGAGGCCTTTAACATCGCGCAGGCCTACCGCGTGGGTGATTTGGTCTTTGTTTCCGGTCAAGCGTCGCTTGATCTTGAGGGGAATATCGTAGGCGAGAATGATTTCGACGCGCAGGCTGTGCAGGCGTTTGAGAATCTGCAAGCGGTGTTGCATGCAGGTGGCTCTGGATTGGAAAAATTGATTAAAGTCACGATATATTTAACTGACATGGCCTACTTTGATCGTATCGTGGCCCTACGTGAAAAATACTTTTCCCCGCCCTGGCCAGCCGACACATTGGTCGAGGTGTCCGCTCTGGCCTTGCCCGAGCTCATGATTGAAATTGAAGGTATTGCCCTTGTGGAGGGTGAGGTCAAAGCCATATAACTCTGATGCGCGAGCTACATCGCACAGTTGCCAGAGTTGCGAGAGCCTGCCGGGCAAAAGGCTCTCAAACTGATGAACAGCATCAGATTGTTGCGAGGGTTATCAAAACCCCAGCCGCTGCATCTGCGTTGCCAAGATCGCTTTCAGCTTTTTGTCGCGAAAGGGAAAGGCCTTAAAAAACGCCTCGCGGTTGATGTCTGGGCGTCGACGGCGCACATTGTCCGCCCAATAGAGAGCGCGCTGATCATCGCCGTTTAAGGCATGCGTGAGTAGGGCAATAATTCCCAACATAACGTGAGAAAAGGGCGCTGTGGCTGCCTTTTCGCCCCATTGAGCGGCTAGTGCGTACTCGCCACGCTCCATATGAGCCATCGCTCTAGCGCCCATCATGCCGTACATCAGCGGGTCGAGTGGACTCAGCCGCATGGCATTGTTGGAATAGATCAGGCCCTCCTCGGGATCACCAAAAACGGACGCAGCCCAGCCACGTGAATAGTGTGCTTGTGCAAAACTGGGGCTGAGTAGAAGGGATCTATCCAGCCAGCCAAAGGAATTGTGCGGTTCTTCCGATAGGAAGTAGGAACGCCCTAAGGTGAAGCTGGCAAAGGAGTCCATAGAATCCAATTCCACGGCTCTTTCCGCATGACGACGAGCAGCGAGTGCCGACTCGTTTCTTTGATCTGAATAGTTGAGAAATGCGTCCTGAAAGCTGGTGAATGATAGGCCTGCGTGTGCCCTCGAAAAATCGGGATCAATCTCGATAGAACGCGCGAAGTGTGATGCGGCGACATTGTTGTCCGATCGGTTAAAGCGATACATCGCCTGTAGCCCGAGATGATATTCTGACCAGGCACTCAGTGATCCAGCGTTGCCGAGTCTGGCTTTCTCTGCTTCGTTGCGGGGTATATGCAGCTCCATTGCCGCCGTGAATTTATTGAGTATCTCTTCCCGGGCCTCAAAGATGTCGTTGCCTTCGACGATTAGACGCTCGCCCCAGACAACGTGACCGTCGCTGCAATCTGCGAGCTCGACGAAAAGCTCGATTGAGTTTCCGTTCTGCGCCAGCGTACCGCTGACGCAGTAGTTTACTTTTAGTATCTGGCCCACCTGGATGATATCCACGTCAGGGCCCTGGAAGCGAAAGCTAGAGCCGCGAGCGATCACCGTCAGCCAGCGCAACCGGGATAGCGAGGTAATGAAATCCTGCGGCAGAGCCTCTGTCAGAATGCTGGACTGTAGCTCGCTGGCTGCTGTCAGTGGTAACACCGCTATGGCGGGTTTTTCGCTCTGGGTTGGGCTGGGTGTCGTCTGATCGGGCTGAATCTCTGGTTGAGACCGAACCCCAGCGACAACGGAGACATCGGCGACAAACCGGAATCCGCGGCCATGCAGGGTTTTAATAATCCGTTGTTCGCTGCCGCTATCACCTACGGCCTGACGCGCTGATTTTATGCGGCTGCTGAGGGCCGAATCAGACACCACACGTCCGTCCCATATCTTGTCCAGAATCTCATCGCGGGAGACAGCCCGGTGGCGATTCTCGATCAGCAGGCAGAGCAATGAAAACACCTGCGGCTCGATCGCTACCAGTGCCCCATCGTGGTGCATTTCCATCTGCTCCACATTGATGCTGTGGTTGGCAAAGCGGTAAATCATGGCAGTCCTTTCTGCAGGAAACCTCCAGAAAATCTCCCGATAAAGTTCAAGCGGCTCCCGCTCCATTGGCCGATAGTAGGCCCATTGAAGGAAGCGGCAGAGATTGCCAGTAACAGTAAGCCAATGAGGACAAACACAATGAACAATTTAGCGAACACGGAGACCATTGTCGATTTCGAGGCGATCAAAGCCAAGCAGCAGGCGACCTGGGGATCTGGCAACTATGCGGCGGTGGGATCAACGTTGCAGCTGGTCGGGGAATTGCTGTGTGAATCGGCCAATCTGGCCAGTGGCAGCGAAGTCTTGGATGTGGCTGCAGGCAATGGCAACGCGACGCTGGCCGCTGCCAGACGATTTTGCCATGTGACCTCCACGGATTATGTGGAATCACTGCTTGAAGCGGGCAAAAAACGCTCACAGGCCAACGGTTTCTCGGTTGATTTTAAGTACGCGGACGTGGAGAACCTGCCCTTTGCCGCTAATCGCTTTGACGCGGTGATATCGACTTTTGGCTGCATGTTCGCACCCAATCAGGTGCAAACTGCGGCAGAAATGGTGCGAGTGTGTCGGCCGGGAGGCACTGTGGCTACAGCGAACTGGACCCCCGGCGGTTTTATCGGACAGGTGTTTGGTCTGATAGGACGTCACTTACCGCCGCCAGCGGGTGTGAATTCTCCCGCGCGATGGGGCGATGCAGTTGGTGTACGTGAGATATTCCCTGATGAAGCGATAGTCAGCGATATCGTGCACAGACATCACAACTTCCGGTACTGCTCGGTTGAGCATTTCTTGGACTACTTCAAAAACTACTACGGCCCGATTTTGAAAGCATTCGAAGCACTTGGCGATGATGCGGTGCATTTGGAGCAGGATTTACGTCAATTACTGACCTCCATGAACACAGCGACAGACGGGACACTAGTGCTTCCGTCCGAGTACATCGAAGTCATTATGAAAGTGAAGTGATTGGGCCAAGCACTTGGCTCCCCAACCTAGTGCGGCATCGGCCTTTGCAGGGCAGGGCGGGCACAGAGAAGGGGTAGACAAGCGCACAGGAGTCAATCGTAAAGAGTGAAGCAAGAGTGTTTGCCCCGTTAGTTAGGCGAGTCGCCTAAACAACGGGGCGATAGGTAAAGGGAAGAAAAGGAAAAGGTTATGACTATTTTAAAACCACCAGTTCTGATGGCGAGTGAACCCAATTCTGCGCTGGTGACATTTGGACTGATTATTACAATTTTGGCCGTGCTTCTTGTGGTTGCATCAATCGTTGCGTTTGCAATCGCCACGCGAGAAACGAGGCAATCGAACAGGACGCGACAGAAGAGCATTCCAGAGCGCGCGTCGGGAGATCTCGGTGGTGAAGGTGCACATACATAAAGTTCTGCAAGTATCCCTAGGTGATACAGAGATAGGTGTGTTGCAAGCTGCTTCGTCTCGCAATAGAAGCAGCACGGGCAATAGTGGTGCGGCAAAGAGCGTTTTGCATTCACGCCTGATACTGACGCGATCTTGGGGCACGCTCATTACCGCCCCGCATCGCCGGAAACGCTTATACGGGGCGGCATCGCGGAAGTAACCAAATTAGTCTTAGCGCTGGGTAGATTTCTGGGAATGTAAGATCGACCGCGAATGATGAGCGTTACTTGCTCTCGCCGCACCGTCTTTGTGCTTGCACCCATTGTAGAAGGAGTGAGCCAATACCCAATGAGATTGGGTGAAAAGGTCGTGAACCGTTTAGCGTTCGATGATGCGAACGATAGCGCACCTCAAAGGTAGTTAGAAGATACGCCCGGCGAGCTCAATGCCGAATAGATGTGCGTGAATCATCCTATTTTGCTCGGTCTGCGATCGGGACTCACACGGTCTTTTGGTGGACCCATGGATCCGCACCATAGATCGTTCAGCGACCGTACCATTACACCCTCGGGAGGAAGGCCCAAGCGCTCTCTTAGCGCTCCCAGTGGTTCGCCCATCATCGGCCATGCTTCCAACTCGGGGTTGCCAAGATCGAAGGAACAGGCAACGCCATGCTCAAGACCTTGAAAGTAAATATCAGGATCAAATTGGTCCTTCCATGATGGCACCGTAGGGTCGATCGCCACATCTATTTGAAACTGAAACATAATAAGTGCCGCGTAACCCACCAGATCGCTAGAGGTGCTACCCGCAATGAAGGCCTCGACGCCGAACTCACCTTGCGGGCTGGTATCGTAGCCACCGAGCACGTGGGCGATATCGTGATTGAAAAACAGTCGAGATTGCCAGGAGCCCGCGTCACCGGGTCTTTCGAATCCATTGTCGGAGTAGTAGCGAAGGAGCTCTCGGCCCATGCTGTCGGCTGGCAGTGACTCCAACGCTGCGTATTGGGCCTGTGTTTCAGCGTCCTCGTCGATACGCAGTGCGCTTTTTGCGATCTCTGTTAGCTCGGATCGCAGGGTCGAGTTAGTTAGGGTGCGGACTTCACGCATGCAGTGCAGGGCGAGCCGAAGATAATGCCCTTTCGCCGCGCGTTGTGCGTCATCAACCCACATATCCTTAATGTTCAAGCTTTTCGCCAAGGCCTGCAGGGTAGCCGCTCTTTCTTGCTGATGCTCAGATTCTAAAAACGGCAATACCACGGCCAAATGAATGACGGTTCTGCGCAAGTCTTCATCGGGTAGCTCGGCGGCCAATCCATTGGGCAACTCACTGCCCAGGTTATCGATATCGACGCCGGAGCGAAGAACGTGCTGTTCTAGAGCATGCAATGTATCGCGATGGATGGGATGCAATGGGAGTTGCCCTTGAGCTCGCGTCACCGACATTAACGCTTGCATGACTTGCTTTGCGGCATTCGCCTCAAGATCGAAGAGTCGCTTCACGCTCAACTGCCTTTTCATTGTGTTGATATTCGGAGATTTTACTTGTAAGTCATGCCTGCAAACAGCTTGGTTAGCATAATTTTAGTAACGGTCATGATACACAGGGGCAACGTGTCAAAGCGGCCTAGTTTTAGATGAAGAGCTTTTGAATTATCTGCGACCCCAATACACGCCAAGACTCGGCCTTTCGTTGTATGCAATAGTGCAGAAGCTTGCCGCTATACGA
>JBCCNJ010000104.1:0-15142 GCA_039025905.1 Pseudomonadota bacterium
CGGACTAGAGCAGTTAGTGGAACGGGTGCGAGAAGAGAGCGATGGCCAAACCCGGCTGTTCATCCAGCTTATCGATTTTTTGGGGATACGCCGTCGGCCTGAAAGAGAGCGCTATTTGCGGCAGTTCTTGCGCATTACGCCGCGTCATCGAGATAGCCTGGATATCGTCGACAATGACGATGCGCTGCGTGATCGGCTGTGTGGGATGGATGACGACGCGCTCGCTGAGGTGCTTGACCGTAGGGAGTGGGAATCTCTAACCATGGGTCATCGCGAGCGGGTAACCGACACCCATCTACCGCACATAGCAGAACTGCCGGAAGTGCTGCCCGATTTGTTTGCTTCTGCCGCCATGCGCGCACAGGCGGCCGGATTCGATGGCGTAGAGTTGCACTACGCCCACGCCTATACGATGGCATCGTTTTTATCTGCGACGAATACGCGGGATGATGGATTCGGCGGCTCGCTAGCGCACCGTCTCAAGCTACCTTTGCAAGTTTTTGCAAAGGTGCGAGAGCGCGTCAATGCAGATTTTACCGTGGGTTGCCGCTACCTCGCGGATGAGATTATCGAGGGCGGCAATCAGGTAGAGGAGGCCACCCAAATTGGCGTCGCCCTGGCGCAGGCTGGAATGGACTTTTTATCGTTGTCCCGGGGCGGCAAGTTTGATGATGCGAAGCAACCGAAGGTAGGTGAGGCCGCTTACCCCTACACAGGCGTCAGCGGTTACGAGTGCATGCCAGGGTATATCTCTGATGAGTTAGGCCCCTATGGCAGAAACGTGGAACCCACAGCCGCAATCAGGCAGGCGGTGCGCAGTGCTGGTTGCGACATTCCCATAGTGGTGGCCGGCGGTATTCACACCTATTCTCAGGCCGAGTCACTGCTGCAGGACGATAAGGCAGACATTGTCGCCTTTGCCAGGCAGGCCCTGGCCGACCCAGACTGGTTTGAGAAAGTACGCACCGGCTGCGGCGATCAGGTGCGTTTATGTGAGTACACCAATTACTGCGAAGGCCTGGATCAAAAACACAAGCAGGTCACCTGTAATCTATGGGATCGCTTAGAATTGGATGAGCCCGGTGTTAGCAAAAGTCGCGACGGCCGTCGCCGGCTGGTCGCCCCCGATTGGCAGCGTGGCTGATAACAGCGGCACGATCGATACTGTCTTTGAGTCGGAGAGATTGGTTTGCCGACGCTGGACATCAGATGATCTTGATGCGATTTACGAAGTGTACTCCGATGAGGAAGGGGCCCGCTGGGTAGATGATGGGACCCCAATTACACGCGAAGAGTGCGAACAGTGGCTGGTCACAACGCAAAAAAACTATGATCAACGGGGGTACGGAATGTTTGCGCTTGACGAGAAAATGTCAGGGCAAACGATTGGGTTTTGTGGTCTGGTCCATCCGAATGGGCAGAGTTTAGCTGAGGTAAAGTACGCGTTCTTGCGCTCTCACTGGGGACAAGGCCTGGCTAGCGAAGCCATCCCCTTCCTGCTCAGCTATGGTGCAAATATGCATCGGCTCTCAGAAATCATTGCGACTGTGGATCAGGATAACATTGCCTCACAACGCGTGCTGCAGAAGTCCAATATGAAATATTCGCACAAGACAAGGGAGTCGAACGGTTCTTATACACTGACTTATCGTTGGACGGCCCTTAAGTAAGCTCTCGCTTTCTCATTTTAGAAACGACTAAACCGCAGCGCTTACATCAATTATAAAGATGGCCCCTAGTGAGTGCTCGGGTTTTACTCGGCCCGCACTTCCTACATCTCCGACCACTTCTTTACTACGCGCATGCTGTAGAGGCATGGCGACGGCTTTGCCTTTTCAGTGCGTTAAGCAGAAGTTTTGAAGAACTGAAGTATCCAATAGTGGAAGGTGTGGCATTCGTCGATGCCACATTGGGCGAACACCAGCAAACCATCAAACAACAGCAAAGCGCCCACAGTTGAAACTGTGACTTTGTTGAAGAGTGGCTGGTGGCGAAGCGCGATGAAGCCAGTGTCGCTATATTGCGTGCCGTTAGCCATCACCCAAAGGCAGATCAATAAGATGCAGACAAAGAAGATGAAGGCCCAGGTGTAAAAATGAAAGCCATCTACGGCGATCGCGAAACCGGGATCACTGGGCAGAATGTGCAACAGGATTTGCCGCATCGAGATCGCGGCGCCGAACACGGCCATGGTACCAATGATCGCATAGTGGCGCGTTTTGATGCCGTACAAGACGTTCAACATCAAGCCGAGTCCGACACCAAAGAAGGCAAGTCGCTGCAGCAAACAGAGCGTGCAGGGCAGCTCGCCCATCCCCAGCTGCACGACCAGCGCCGACACTTGAATAACGGCGATAGCCAACAAGCCAAGGCTATTCACCATCCGAAAGTCGAGAGTCATCGCCAGCCCCTAAAAGTTGAGCTTAAGCACCACCGACAGGTGGTGGATAAAGTAGCCCGCATGAAAACAGAACGCGATTGCCAAAGACACGTACATTGGGCGTTGCTTGCCCGTGAGCATGATGAAGAACGTTATGGTGTAGAGAACAAAAACTAGCAAAACCATTGCCGCTAAGCCCCTATGAACTCGCGTTAAGTATGATCCTATTCTTATAAAGATACTTGATGCCTACAACACGTGCAGTAGGATTCGACGGCATTTCCACCCAAAGACTAGATAGCGCAGATAGCAGCTGAGCGCTGGTCGACCGAAAAAATGAGCGCGCGGGGATGCGGTTTCTACCAATCACACCAAGTTTCGCTTAAAGCACTAAGCCGCTACCCGATAGCGCTGGGTGCTAGCGTGATCCGGGTGATTCGATGAATGACAGATTATGGCAGGCCGCCGATCGCAGCACAGGTTACGTACTAGCATTCACTTGCATTGTTGAGGCAGCAATTGATGGAGATTCCGCCCTTTGCTTCTTGTTTAGCATTCTGAAATGAACATCGACATACGCCGTAATCAGTATTGTTCGGCTCCTTCTTACAGTCCAGGTTAACCAAATCGTTGGAGGAGCAGATAGTGCTATTAGGCGGACTGTTTTGCCCGGACTCATCTCGGCAAGTGGCTTGCAGAACAACAATCCCCACGGAATTGTTGCTCATTTTTATGCCGTGATAGTCGCAGTTTTGCCCCTTACTGCAAGGTCCTTCGGTGATGTACTGTTGTGCGAAAGCTAAATCACTGGCGGCGATAAGCATTGCAAACACAGTTCCCATACACAGACTCGATAGCTTGTTCACTCTTCAGGCTCCTTCGTGTTCTTTCAGATGCATAAGATTAACAAATCCAACAGGCAGCTATTTATGCGCTCGGTCGAGCCTACGCAGATAAAAGTAAAGCTGACCGAATCTGCTTGAGGGCAATAAGCGGACACGCTAAGTGCTTGCAACTTCGCATTTACTGAATCCGTTTGCAAGACAGGAGAGCAGAAAACCGAAACAGGTTAGGTGATGCCCGCCTGAGAGAATCTACTATCGGATTCCGAGTGGGGAGGGGTGCGCTATAGCTATCGACACGCGGTGCGCTAAAGATAAACCGTCAACGATTTTTGAGGTGCTTCACAGTTGATGAGATTCACTTTCTTGTGACGGATCTTATAGCCTCCGGCGTCGGGAATCAGATGGTGCTCATAGGTACCGCCGTAGACGCGCTGCTCATTGCGGTAAAACACCAGTGCCTGAAAGTTTGAAGTGACGATATGATCGCCCTGATCGGTTTTACCCTGCTGGCGAATATTGCTGATGATATGAGAACAGCGCACGGCATGGTCTTTGGAGGCGGCTCGTGGGTGCACGAAGTTGCGCCTGCGCACCTCCATCATGACACGGTCGTCGTAGAAGATAGAAACGTGATTGATCGGATCTTCCTGATCTTGCTTTACCGGCATCCAGTAGGTCCCATCTTCTGAGTAGAGCTCCATCCAGCGATCGAGATCCGGGTTGTCGAGCAAGCTGGCTTCGTCATACAGAAACTGCTCGATCTTTTTCAGCTCATCCACTGTGAGCACTCCCTTGTTTCGTGTACGCCTGGGTCATGTAGTTGCGCCAGGCCGTGTATTGGGTGCGCATATCCAAATCGGAGGTGCCGCCGCCGACAATGCGATCACCCTGGTCAACGTCTTTGCCGAACTGGCGGTACATTTCTACCCAGTCGTCACCGTTGGACTCCAGGCCCTCCTGCATTCGCATATAGGCTTCCAGGTCGTCCGGGCCCACCATGGAAGATGAAGAATTGATCAACCTCGAATAGAGCAGGGTGCGTTGCAGCATCTCGGGCGGCGCACCCTTCAAACGGAAAGACCAGGTCTCCACAATACATTTATTGACCGCAATAGGCCGCACGATCCGAATGTTCTGTATTGCTGTCTTGATGGTTAATGACGGGTAATACAGCGTGTTGTGGGTGTTGAATGAAAATATCTCGCGGGTCTTTTCTTCCCCGTAGGCCTTGACCATAGCCTCCCAATACTCTGGCTGCACACTGTAATCGGCGTGAATGCTGGTCTTGCCGCCGTCGTAGTGATGGCCGTATTTGAAGCCGGTTATCCCGGAGTCTTCAAACTTTTCGTAGGAAGCACCGAAGGGGGGAATAATCTCGGCTTCACTGCGGGCACTGGCGGCGTCTTCAGGCAGGGTCGCGATGTAGTCTTCTGCCGCCTGCACCACCGACTGGTGGGTGACCATGGGGTGCATGGTGTCATTGAGGTTCTCCAAGAAGAACTTCCAGTTACAGTCGTGCTCGTAGCGCAATACGCCACCGGCCACTTCCACTTCGCCCTCGGGTGCGCGATCGCAAAGGTTGTCAAAGCAGTCCAGCGCGCCGCCCATCCAGGTTTGCAGATCCGGTGCATTGGCGTCCAGGGTTGCAAAAACGAAGCCACGGTAGCTTTCACAGCCAGCGACCTTTTGCATATTATTCATCGGGTCTTTCAGATCAAAGCCGGTATTGTCGTAGCCTTGCTCATTCGGGATCTTGATGATTGTGCCGTCGGTGTTGTACGTCCAACCGTGGTAGCAGCAGCGAAAGGCCCGGGCATTGCCACAGGGCGTGTCCACCAGCTTAGCGCCCTTGTGAGCACATCGGTTATGCAGCACATGCACTGCGCCATCGCGATCCCGGGTCATAACAATCGGGATTTTGTGATTGATATTGGTGGTGAAGAAATCGCCGGGATTGGGCACCTGACTTTCATGGCCGATGAAAATCCAGGCGGAACCCCAGATACGCTCCATCTCAATCTCGAAAATTTCTGGGTCAGTGTAAATACTGCGATGCAGACGAGCGGGCTCCACGAGTTTCGCAAGGTCTTCTGTGCTGTAAGGCATAGGGTTGCTCCTATTCAAAAGTTAGCGCTATAGCGCCAGCGAACCAATACTGGCACCGCCACACACAAACAGTGTCTGGCCGGTGATAAAGCTGTTTGCCGGGTCGAGAAAAAATTGCACGGCGCGCGCGACATCCGACGGTTTGCCGAGACGTTTAACCGGTATCGATTGGGCCACGCTATCCATTTTTTCACTGTCCTTAGGAATCACAGCGTGAAACATTTCGGTATCGGCGATAGGTCCAGGTGCCACCACGTTCACAGTGATGCCGTGGGCCGCCTGCTCCAACGCCCAGGTGCGTGCCATGCCGACCATGCCGGACTTGGTGGCCGAATAGGATGTACGCGTCTCTAAACCCATGGCGGCTCGCGAGCTGATCAATACGATTCTGCCATCACCGCAGTCCTGTAGTTTTTTCAGGCAGGCCTGCGCCAGAATGATCGCTGCGCCAATGTGGATGTGCGTCAGCATCTGCAGGTCGGAGAGCGCTACCTCGCCCAGCAGTGCGGGTTTGATGACACCGGCGTTATGTACGATATCGGTGACCGAGTGCTCGCTGGCGATTCGGCTGGCGGTTTCCTGTGTCGCGTCCGGGTCAGCGAGATCGGTGAGATAGTCATGCAGCTGTGGGTGTTCAATGGGGGCTGGCCTGCGCGCGATATTGAGGACGGTATAGCCGCTATCCAACAGGTTTTCGCAGATTGACTGACCAATGCCGGTGCTGCCGCCGGTGACGATGGCTGTTCTCATGATCTGATCTCCTGAAAGCCCATGGTTTCCAGCCATGCTCCGATATCATGGCTCGCGTTGGGTTGCTGCGGAATTGCCGCCAGCAGTCGGTTGTTATCGGCATCTCTTACGATTTTTACGCTCACGCGCTCGCCTGTTTTACAACCGGATGCGGTGTGCGCCAGAGCGATAGGGCCGCAGTCCAGTTGGATGCTGGAAATCGTTAAAGGCAAGCGCTCGGCATAGCCTGGCTCCAGGCTGTATTGCAGTTCGGAGTGGGTCAGTATCGTGCCGCTGTCGTCTACCTTTTGCCACAGAAGTTGGTCGCTCAGGCATGCACCGCAGAGCTCTCGGGGTGGGTAGTTCACATGCCCGCAATCAATACACTGCTGAAGCTGCAGAGCACCGGAAGAGGGTAGGCGCGTGTCGAAAATCATGATTGTGCATCCCCCGCGCGTAAAATAGCGGCGGCGCTGCACAGCCCCCGGTCGTAGTTGATCATGCCGTAGCCGCTGACCATGGCGTGCCGTGCGTTGGCGACCTGATTGTCACCGGCGGTATGGGTGAGCTGCCTGAGTGATTCAACCAGGCCGAGAAAACCCGCCGCTGATCCCGCTTGCCCGCATGAGAGCTGACCACCAGACGTGTTGTGTGGCAGCCCGCCGCCATCAAAGGTCAATGGGGTGTCTCGCACGAATTGGGGCGCGGACCCCGGTTCGCAAAAGCCCAGGCCCTCCAGTTGCAGCATGGAAATCATCGGGTAGTCGTCATAGGTTTGCAGCAGATCGATATCGTTTGTGCCGATACCGGCCTCTGCATACAGCTTGTCCCGAAATGCCGGCCATCCTCCTCGCAGCTGTATGGGGTCTTCCCCAAAGGCATTGTGGCGCTCGTCTGCCGCCAGCATCGTGACGTAGGGCAGCTTCAGTGAAGCGGCTTGATCAGTGCTCATAACAAGAAAGCCCTCGCCACCGGCGCAGGGCATCACACAGTCGTAGAGGTGCAAGGGGCTGCTGATAGTGCGCGCTGTGAGGTAGTCGTCCATGGTCAGCGCTTTATCGCCCAGCAGCGCGCCGGAAAAGTGCTGAGCGTTATAGCGCTGACTCACCGCGATCTGGCCAAAGTCTTCGCGCGTCGCGCCGTATTCATCCATGTAGCGCTGGGTGATCAGCGCAAAGGGTAGGTTTGGGCCTGCACTCCCATAGGGATAGCTGGCCGCGTTGCTGAAGCGGCTAAAATCCGCTGCCAGTTCGCGAAAACTGCCCTTCTCTGCGGTATCGCCACCAATACAGGCGACAATGTTAGCGTCGCCACACTGCACTGCCCGGGCGGCGCGCCGTAGCGCGATCACGCCGGCGGTGCCGCCAAAGGGTAACTGCTCTAGCCAGCGACAGCTCATATCATAATGCTGTGTCAGAAAGCTGACGGAATCCGGCGCCAGGCCGAAACTGGAGACGGCCATGCCGTCGATGTCTTGTTTGTTGATACCCGCGCTCGCAATCAACTCGCGCAGCACGCTGCCGATAAACCAGTTCGCCGTCTGCTCGCTAGTTTTGGCGTAGCCGTAGGTGACGGGGCAGACCAGCGCGACGCCTTGATAGCTGGCAGCTTGGCTCATGCGCTTTTGCGTCGCTTTTTGAGATGCCGTGTGTCAAAGCATTGACCGTTTTCCAGCAGCGATCTGGCCAAGGTTTTGATATCCCCGCGCTTCGGCTTTTCTGAGGCAGTGAGCGGCAGGCTGTCCATGAACGCGACATAGCCCGGTACTTTAAAATACACCAGGCTAGCGAGCGCTGCTTGCACAATCCGTTCAGCACTCTGTTGATCGGCAGTGGTATCAGGGGCGGGTATCACACAGGCCATGACCTCGTCGCCGCGCACCTCGTCGGGTACGGGGCAGACCACCGCCATGTTGATGGCTGGATTGCTGGCTAAGGCAGCCTCAACTTCCAGTGCCGAGATATTTTCACCCGAGCGGCGAATCACATTTTTGCGTCTATCGACAAAATAGAGTGCGTCGCTTTCATCTCGGCGCACCACGTCGCCGGTGTGAAACCAGCCGCCCTGCCAGACTTCTTCTGTGGCCTCAGGATTTTTCAGGTAGCCGCTGAAGAAGCCACGCTGCGGATGTTCGCCGACATGACGTAAAAGTAATTCTCCGGGCTCGCCGCTGGCGACGTCCACACCCGTTTCATCAATGAGTCTTAACTCCAAATGCGCTGGAGCCAGACCAAAGCAGCAGGTCCCTACATGACGTGGTTCCTGATTCGCCATAATCGCGCCGTTGCAGCCCGTTTCCGTCATGGCCCAGCCTTCGACCAGAGGGAAGCCAAAACGGTGCTCAAATGCGGCGTGGTGCTTGGGGTTCACGCCTGCGCCAAAGCCGAATTTGATTTGCTCGGAAAAATCATCGCCGTTGTTCGCCAAGGGGTCCATGGATAACAGCATTGCGGGCATCACACCCAGATAATGCACGACGCTAGCTCGAGATTCGCGTATGGACTGCCACCAGGTCTGCGGATGAAAACGATCGAGCTGAATCAGACACCCGCCCAGCATGACCATCGCGAGGGTAGAGCAGGCCATGGCATTCATATGCACCAGTGGCAGCGGTGTGGCCAGACGCTCCACGCCGGGCTCCAGGGCGCACAAACCCCCGAGCTCGAGATAGCGTCGACCACTCAACAAATAGTATTCGTTGGTCAGAATACAGCCCTTGGGTTTGCCGGTGCTGCCGGAGGTGTAGAGAATCGCGCACTCACTATCTGACCCGGCCGTTTCGCCGTCGGACCCGATACTGACCGTCGGTGGTGAGCCATTTGTAGTGCAGTAGGTATCGATGGACGCGGTAAGTTGCGTTGAGAGTGCTGTAACTTTGTCAGCCAGATCGGGTAGGTGCACCAGCAGAATCGATTCGCTGTGTTCAACAATGTACGCCTGTTCTTGAGGCGCCATCTCGTCATTAACCGGCACCACAGAGCAACCCAGAGCATTGAGTGCAAACCAATGCAGTAAAAACTCGGGCCGGTTTTGCAGCATGAGCGCGACACGGTGGCCACTGCCGAAACCCGCGCGCTGATAAGCTGAGCGCAAACCGTCCACCGCCTGCATAGCCTGATGGTAGCTCAACGTGATCGCTGAATCGGAATACTGCTGGCAGGCGCTTGCGGGAATATGCAGAAAGTCGTGCTGAGGATAACGCTCAGCAGTCTCGACAAACGTTTGATAGACAGTGACAGTGCTCATAGCTATGGCTTACTTAACCGCAATCGCTTCAATCTCGACCATGGCGTCGTCTTCCATCAGAGCCACGACCTCCACCACTGCCATCGCGGGAAAGTTGCGGCCAATCACCTCCCGATAGGCCTCACCGATACCACGCTGGTTTTCCATGTAGGCTTGCTTATCGGTGATATACCAGGTCATGCGTACCAGGTGTTCGGGCCTGGCATCGGCCTGCTCCAGTACGGCAACAATGTTCTGCAGCGCAATGCGTACCTGAGCCACAAAGTCTCTACCCGGAAAATTACCCTCCGCATCCCATCCCACTACCCCAGCGGTATAGATGGTTTCGGTACCCGTGGCTGCGATGCCGTTTGCATAACCTTTGGGGCGGGGCCAGAGGGGAGGTTGTAGTGTTCTATGCATGCCGGGACACCTGCTCCATCATTGTTGTCAATTATCTTGCAATGGAAAGTATTTTAAACCTAAAATAATAACAGCGGCAAGCCTTTCGAAGGCAATCACCATATAATTCGCATTGTTATTTAACGCTTAAGCAGATAATATTTTAGAATTAAAATAGTTTACGACTGCCCCTGTTGGGGAGTAAGGAGTGAAACGTGAGCAATGCAGTGCTGATGAATCTCGTGGAAGGCGTGTCCTCTGGTGATCTCAAGCTTGTCGACCTGACCGAAACGCTCCGACCGGAATATCCCACCATACAGTTGCCCGAAGAGTTCGGGCAGGCCTGGGGCTTTAAAAAAGAGCTGATCTCAGAGTATGACGATAAAGGCCCCGCCTGGAAGTGGAGCAACTTTTCCATGAGCGAGCACACCGGTACACATCTGGATGCACCTACCCATTGGGTCACCGGTAAGGACTGGGCCAACGGCACAGTGGACACGCTGCCCCTCAGTCAAATGATCGCACCCGTCTGTGTCATTGATTGCACTAAAGAGGTTGCCGCCGATAAAGGCTTCATTCTGACGCGTGAGTTTTTGTTGAACTGGGAGGAGACCCACGGCCGTATACCCGCAGGGGCCTGGGTTTTTCTGCGCTCCGACTGGCGCAAAGTTGCAGACGCTGAGAACTACATCAATATGCAGGAAGATGGCGCGCACTCACCTGGGCCAGACAAAGGGGCGGTTCTGTGGATGATTGAGGAACGCGATGTGCTGGGTTTTGGAACGGAGTGTGTCGGAACCGATGCGGGCCAGGCTTTCGCGATGGAGCCCCCTTATCCCTGTCACCATTTTATGCACGGAGCAGGCCGGCTCGGTTTGCAGTGCATGACCAATCTCGATTTACTGCCTGCAACCGGCGCTGTAGTGATAGCAACGCCACTCAAAATCGAGGAGGGCTCAGGAAGCCCGCTGCGCGTCGTCGCGCTGGTTGCTTGACTGGGTGTATAGACCTTAATGGCAGAGCGCTCGTTTAAAAAGGAAGTTCAGCACCTGAAGTTAGGTGATGGCGCTGTATTTAAAGGTGAAGGCATTCTGGCCATCACGAAAGGCTTGCTGCAATCCGGTGTCTCGTACGTAGGCGGCTATCAAGGTTCGCCTATCTCGCACCTGATGGATGTGCTGGCCGATTCGCAGGATATTTTGAGTGAGCTAGGCGTTCACTTTGAGCAAAATGGCAGTGAGGCCACAGCCGCCAGCATGCTCTCGGCCTCTATTCACTATCCCTTGCGCGGTGCGGTCGCTTGGAAGTCGACGGTCGGCACCAATGTCGCCAGCGATGCGCTGGCCAATCTCGCCTCCAGTGGCGTGATCGGCGGCGCTATGGTGGTGGTAGGTGAAGACTACGGGGAGGGCTCCAGCATTATGCAGGAGCGCACCCATGCATTCGCCATGAAGTCGCAAATGTGGCTGCTAGACCCGCGACCGGACCTGCCCCACATCGTGGATATGATTGAACACGGCTTCGCGCTCTCTGAAGCCAGCAACACACCTCTGTTTTTAATGGTGCGCATTCGCACCTGCCACGTAACGGGTGAGTTTGTTGCGAAGGACAATGTTGCGCCACAGTTCAACGCCGATAATGCGGTTACACCCGAACGCCAGCTTGACCGCATTATCCTGCCGCCACTGATTTTCGAGCAGGAGCGTGACAAGGTTGCCAGACGTCTACCTGCGGCGATCGACTACATCACTGAGCACAAATTGAACGAAGTCTTCGACGGCGAATGCGACGATGTAGGGTTGATTTTACAGGGTGGTCTTTACAACACCGTGATCCGCGCGCTCGAACGTCTGGGTTTATCTGATGCCTACGGTCACAGTCGTATCCCACTGTATATTATGAACGTGACCTATCCGCTGATCCCCGAGGAACTCACCCAATTTTGCGTCGGTAAACGGCATGTGCTTCTGATCGAAGAGGGCCAGCCGAACTACATAGAGCAAGAACTCAGTCTAATCCTGCGCAAGGCAGATGTGCAGACGCAGCTGCATGGTAAGGATATCCTCCCGGGCTTTGGGGAATTGACCGGGCAGGTCGCCTTTGAGGGCATCGCGGAGTTTCTCGCTGTCAGCCGGCCTAAGGGCGTCGATGTAGACGAACTTGCGGCTCATCGTCAAGACGCTCTGTTGGCCAGCCTGCCCACGGAGCTCGCAGAGGTGCTGCAGCCTCAGATTGTCGCGCGCCCGGCCGGGCTGTGTACCGGCTGCCCCGAGCGACCCCTGTTTAGCGCTGTCAAACAGGTGCAGGAAACCCATGAGACTGACTTCCATATCTCCGCAGATATTGGCTGTCACTCGTTTGCAACGCTCGCGCCTTTTAATCTGGGTAGCACCATCATGGGCTACGGTTTCTCGCTCGCGTCATCGTCGGCGATACGGGCCAAAATACCGCATCGCGCGATCAGCGTAATGGGCGACGGCGGGTTTTGGCATAACGGTTTGTCTACGGGTGTGAGCAGCGCTGTCTTCAATGATCACGACGGGGTTTTGATTATTGTGGACAACGGCTACTCCGCCGCCACCGGTGGCCAGGACATTCCATCATTTGTGAAGCCTGAGAATTTGATTGCCAGCACACGCGTGGAGCGTGAAGACAATCAACCGATTGAGGCCGCGGTGCGCGGCGTCGGCGTAGAGTGGGTGCGCACGGTTTACACCTATGACATCGCGCGCATGAAGTCCACGCTGGAAGATGCGCTGTCGACAGATTATACCGGCCTGAAGGTGATCATCGCTGAGGGCGAATGCATGTTGAACAAGCAGCGCCGGGTGAAACCCCAGATGACCAAGCGCATTAATGATGGTATGCGTACAGTGCGCGAGCGCTTTGTGGTAGACAGTGAAACCTGCACGGGTGACCACTCCTGTATTCGTCTGTCCGGCTGCCCGTCGCTCACCATCAAAGAAAACCCTGACCCCATGCGGGTTGATCCCGTCGCCTATGTAGACAATAGCTGTGTCGGCTGCGGTGTCTGTGGCGGCAACGCGCACAGTGCAGTGCTGTGCCCTTCGTTTGCGCGCGCAGAGCTGGTGTATAACCCCAGCGCTTGGGATAAATTTATCACTGGCGTCAGAGAATCCGTCATCGGCTTTCTCCAAGGTCGCCTGGCCCGTGAAGAAGAGCATCGGGTACTGTGAGTCGCGCCACGCGCATAGTGATTGCCGCTCTAGGGGGCGAGGGTGGCGGAGTACTCGCTAAGTGGATCGCCGATATGGCGGCGCGAGAAGGCTACCTCAGTCAATCAACATCGGTGCCGGGCGTAGCCCAGCGCACGGGCGCAACGATCTACTACATCGAGCTGTTTCCGTCAGACCATTCACAGGCGGTGGGTAAGCGCCCGGTCATGTCCATGTTTCCCACGCCGGGCGATGTCGATATCGTGATCTGCTCCGAGATCGTCGAAGCGGGCCGCATGATACAGCGCGGCTTTGTCACACCCGATCGCACAACGTTGATTACCTCGACTCATCGCGTCTATGGCATTGCGGAAAAGGAGGCGATGGGCACCGGTGTTATCGATAAGGATGCGATAGTCGATGTGGCCAAGCAGCGCTCGAAGACGTTTGTTGGCTTTGATATGCAGCAAACCGCGCGTCAGTTCGACAGTGTGATCAATACCTGCTTGTTTGGGGCGTTGGCCCAAACCGGAGTGTTGCCTTTTGATCGAGACGCGTTTGAAAATACCATTCGCGAAGGCGGTATCGCCATCAAGCGCAATATGGCGACTTTTGGCGCCAGCTTTGATTTATCGGCAAGGGAACAGTCAGCTGATAGTGCCGCAATCGTCGAAACATTTGACCCGTCCGGGAATACCGACAAAAAACGGTTTAGCCTGCCCGCGGGTCAGTCCTTAGAAGGCCGTGCGCTGTTGGCACGGGCCGCGGCGTTTCCTGAAGCCGCCCATGAAATGATTTATTTGGGCATCACCAAGCTCGTTGATTACCAGGACTTTGCTTACGCCAACGACTATCTAGACCGTCTGCAAGACTTGGGGTTAAGTGTGCCGGATGCCGACGCGGATCTCACCGCTGAAACGGCGCGTTACCTGGCGCTGTGGATGGCGTTCGAAGATCTACCCCGCGTCGCGCAAATCAAGATCTCTGAACAACGCTTCGCCCGCTTCCGCGAAGAAGTGAAAGCCGAGCAAGAGCAACCGGTACAGATGGTAGAGTTCTTGCACCCAAGGATCGAGGAGTTTTGTGGGCTGATGCCCGCTCGTCTTGGGCGGCATATGTTGAATTCTCCGGGCTGGCGTCGGTTTCTGGGGCTGTTTGCTAAACCTCGCCATATGCATACCAATAGCGTGCACGGCTATCTAATGTTTTACCTGTTGGCTAAGTTGCGCCGTTTCCGCCGGGGAAGCCTGGCACATCAAGAAGAACTCGAACATATCGATGCGTGGCTGAAGGCGTTGCAGCACGCCAAGGCCACCGATTTGGAACTGGCCCGAGAATTAGCCCGCTGTGGACGACTCATAAAAGGCTACAGCAGCACCCGCGAACGCGGACTGGGTCATATGCATCGTATTCTGAAGGCGCTGGATGATAGGGTAATCACATCCAGCAGTGAGGTCGCGGCACTGCGCGAAGCCGCTCTTGCGGGCGAAGACGGCAAGGCCTTTATCGAAGCAGAAACGCAGTTGCGGGTAGCACAGCAGGACGCGGCCTCCGCCCAAGCTCGCGCCGACCTCGGGCGCTTATCAGTGCCAGAACAGACGAATACCGATCAGGCAGAGGCGGGCCGTCTCTCGGCGAGTATGTCGATCTCGAAACTAAAAACCAACTCGCCGTATTGATTAAAGGCCTCGTTGCGGCTTTTGATCACGCCCCAGCGGTCTCTTATGACGCGTTCGTCCTTGGCGATGATTTCATAGGTAAAGGTCAGCGTGTGACCGGGACGAACCGGTTTCAGCCATTTGAGATCCGTAAAGCCCACACCTGCACCGTTGCGGCGGCCATCTTGCACGCCGGTGGCAAATCGCTCCATATAGTCCACCATCATGCGCATCCAGACCGCGCAGATATGCCAGCCTGAAGCGATCAGCCCGCGATAAATTGTCTCCAGTGCGCCCTCAGGATCGGTGTGGTACACCTGCGGTGCATACTTGCGACCAAACTCGATGATCTCCTTTTCGCTAAAGGTATAGCTGCCGAAGACGTGGAATTCGCCAATGGGTAGGTCTTCGAACCAGCGGCTACGAATATAAATGGGCTTATCCATCGCTAGAAGCACCCCCTGCGTGACCGATCATTAAGGAGGTGGTCAAGGCGATCACCTGGTCACCAGCCTGGTTGTCGACCTCGATATCGCAGTTGACATAACCAAAGGGGGAGGCTTCGCTCGCGGCGGCGGTCTCTGCCACTTTGATGTTGGCAGAAAGTGAGTCACCCGCGAA
>JBCCNJ010000105.1:0-15084 GCA_039025905.1 Pseudomonadota bacterium
GGCCTATAAATCTGCTGCGCTACCACTTCAGTTAGCGGCGCAAACCATTGCCGAGCAGGCGGGTTTTCGTGACGGCATGTTATACATCTTCTACAAGGTTGCCATCGCCAGCGGCATGGCACCCCTGGTGATCTTTATGGGCGTGGGTGCCATGACGAATTTTGGCCCGCTACTGGCGAATCCAAGGTCTCTATTTTTAGGGGCTGCTGCACAGTTCGGTATTTTTGCAACGGTGTTGGGGGCCGTTCTGCTGTCGTCTATTGGCCTGATGGACTTCAGTCTGAGCGATGCCGCTGCTATTGGCATCATAGGCGGTGCCGACGGCCCTACCGCAATTTACGTGGCCAGTTTATTGGCGCCGGATTTGTTAGGAGCCATCGCTGTCGCGGCCTACTCCTATATGGCCCTGGTGCCCTTGATTCAACCGCCAATTATGCGAGCGCTGACCACGGAGCAAGAGCGCAAAATCACGATGGTACAGCTGCGCAAGGTGTCCCAACGGGAGCGGATTGTCTTTCCCCTGATTCTCTTGATTTTGGTGGCATTGCTGCTGCCCGCGGCAGCGCCACTGCTGGGTATGTTTTGCTTGGGCAACCTACTGAAAGAGTGTGGTGTAACAGATCGCTTGAGCTTTACTGCCCAAAATGCCTTGATCAATATCACCACTATATTTTTGGGACTGTCCGTCGGTTCGCAGTTAGTGGCAGATACCTTCTTGGATGTCGAGACCTTAGGCATTCTCGCGCTTGGCATCGTCGCCTTTGCAATTGGCACCGCTTCGGGCGTGCTGATTGCGAAGATGATGAACAAGCTTGGCAGTACACCCATCAATCCACTGATCGGTTCGGCCGGCGTGTCGGCTGTGCCAATGGCCGCCCGCGTGAGCAATCGAGTGGGCTTGGAAGCTGACCCGCATAACTTCCTGTTGGATCATGCGATGGGTCCGAATGTAGCAGGTGTGATTGGTTCAGCAGTTGCTGCAGGAGTAATGATTAGCCTGGTTGGGGGTTAGAGTGCTTCCTATAATCAAGGCACTAAGCTTCCCTGTTTCTGGAGCTCCTAGACCGACGTGAGAAAGTAGGTGGCGAGGAACTTGAAGGTTTTGTGCCGTCATGACAGGTAGCACTAGCGCCTACGCTGTCTGCGATTTGCGACAGCCCGCTAGTGTTGAAATTATTCCATTTGTTTTGCGGTAATTTTCCAAGTATGCATCGCTTGAAGCGGCGGAGGGTGCCGCTAAGCTGATAGCTGAGTGAGGTATTGGCTCAAAGCCCATGAGGCGCAGGCCCAGATCTATATCATAGGGAGAAAGGATGTGAATAAATCCATGGTGACAGGTGTTGTCTTGGGTGTAGCTGTGGCAACGGCCGCCGGCAGCATTGCAGGTTATCGAATGTTGTCAGGTGGTGAGTACGCCGAGGTGCTCTCGGTGACGCCGGTGAAAGAGCGCGTAGAAACACCCAGAGAGGAATGCCAGGATGTTGTTGTAACCAAGCAAGCGCCAGTGAACGATGAGTATCGACTCGCAGGGAGCGCTGTAGGCGCGGTGGCAGGTGCCTTGGCCGGTGATGCTTTGGGCGGTGGAGGCAAGAATACGGGCGCTAAGATCGCTGGCGCAGTGGTGGGCGGCGTAACGGGCAACAAAATTCAGGAAAACATGCAGAAGAGCGATACCTATCAAACGACAGAACGTCGCTGTGAAACGGTCACCGATGTAAGTGAGCGGACTGCAGGTTATGAGGTGGAGTACCAGCTGGGAGAGAAGACGGGTAGTGTGAAGATGGACTACGATCCCGGTTCTGTGATTCCGGTACGAGATGGTCAATTAGTCCTAACCCGTTAGCCTGGCTGTGCTAACAGACGACAGGGACGGGGTGTCTGAGTTTTCTCTAACTATCGCGCCGCGATTTTATGAGACGGATGCACTAGGCCACATCAATAACGCGGCCATCGCGGCGTGGATGGAACTCGTGCGTATGGAATTTATTGCATCGCTTTCGCGGGGGAATAGCGGCGATGCACGTAGCTGGATTCTTGCCTCCCTACAGATTGACTTTATCGCAGAGACGTTTTTTGGCTCTGATGTCACAGCGAAAGTGACCGAGGCGACCGCCGGCAACACCTCGTTGAGCGTGTACTGCGAACTCTTTCAAGAAGAAAGGCTAACTGTCAAGTGCAAGGCGGTCGTGGTGTTCATGGATAGCACGACCAATTTACCAACGCGCCTGCCCGATGCGTTACGCGATCAGCTCAGCAGCCGCTGATACCAGCAGGGCATTGCCACCCAAATTAAAACGTCGCGATATGCCAAATAGTCTGTGACCCATAGGGTCCGCACTAGAGTGATTTATTAAGCGCCCTCTGATACGCCGCAATGGCGTCTGACAAGCCCATGCGAATGGCATCGACCGTCAACGCGTGACCGATGGACACCTCGAGTAGCCCCGGAATGGCGGCGAAGCGTTGCAAATTGTTCAGGTCAAGATCATGCCCGGCGTTGAGACCAAGGCCCGCGTCCGCCGCGGCCTCTGCTGCGGAGATAAAACCACCTAGTACGTTCTCAAGATCGTCACCACTGGCGAAGGCTTTTGCGTATGACTCCGTGTAGAGTTCGATTCGATCAGCGCCTACCTGCGCCGCCAACCTGACCTGTTCCGGATCGGGATCCATAAACAGGCTTGTGCGTATACCCAGTGACTTCAGCTGTGCAACCAGTGGTGCGACTGAATCACCATCGCGCTTGAGGTCGAAGCCGTGATCGGAGGTGAGTTGATCGTCGCCGTCCGGGACTAGAGTGCATTGTGCCGGCTTTACCTGCTTTACTAAGTCCATGAAACCCGGATAGTCACTCACCCCAGATCGGTCGCTTTTGCGAGCGGCCGCCATTGGGTTGCCTTCGATATTCAGCTCAACGTTGAGCATCGCGATCAGGTCGAAACAGTCCTGTGCGCGAATATGGCGCTGATCAGGCCTTGGGTGCACTGTGATACCGTCTGCTCCCGCATCAATGCACATGCGTGCATGCTCAGGCACACTGGGGTTTTGTGTGTCGCGGGAATTGCGTATGAGCGCAATCTTATTGAGATTGACGCTAAGCGCGATCATAGGGAGTTCACACGCACAATTTCTTCTATAAGAATGGGTTCAACCGGAACGTCACCAAAAGCGCCCAGCCTGCCTGTCGGAGCAGTGGCGATATAGTCCACGACGCTCATACCGAGAATAACCTCTCCAAAAACGGTGTAGCCTTCCTTGCCTGGACTCCAATCCAGGGGCAGATTGTTGCGCTGGTTGATGTAGAACTGCGAGGTGGCCGAGTCGGGATCAGACGTACGCGCCATGGCGATGGTGCCACGCGTGTTGTGCAGGCGATTTTTTGACTCGTTTTCGATAGGTTCGTTGGTGGGTTTCTCCGTCATGTCTGGCAGGAAGCCGCCACCTTGGATCATGAAGTCAGGGATGACCCGATGAAAAATAGTGCCATTGTAGAAGCCCGCGTCCACATAGCTCAGAAAATTTTCGACGGTAATAGGTGCCTTGTCTCGATACAGGCGAAGAGTAATGTCCCCCTCGCTGGTTTTAATCAAGACCTGAGGATTGGGTAGAGTTGTGGTGTCTTCAGCAATGGTCTGTAATGGCGCGCAGAGGAATACGCACGCCAGAAAAAACGTTCTCAGCATCTATCGATCTCCTAAGCCCAGCTTGAGCTCTTGCGACGTTTCGGCCACAGCCTGGGAACGACCAGCGTAATAATCACACCCAGCAATACCGCCAGTGCACCGTTCATAAAATCCTCGCTTCTGACCTTGTCCTGCAGGCGTTGGTTTTCAGCCTCCAGCATATCCAATTGCGATCTTAAATTTTCTCCGTCCACGATCAGACGCTTATTGTCCGTATCGAGCTGTATCGCCTGGCCAGAAATCTGTTTCAGTTGCGAGAGCTCATCCGATGTTATGGCGAGCTGCTCTTCTCGCTGCTGGACCGTGCTCATAAGTTCATCGCGCTCGCTGGTTAGCTCGGACAGTTCTAGCTGCAGCGCTTCCGTCAGACCGCCCGCTTGCTCGGCTCTGCGCATGACTTCTTCTAGTCTCTGCTGCGCCGGTACCTCTTGCATCAGATACTGCGCACGTATCCAGCCACTGGTTCCACCATCCGTGGCGATTTGAGCCCATTCGCCATCATCCGAAATCTCTGACACCGTTAACTTTGTACCGGTGGGTAGGCCTCGATGGATAATACGAAATTCGTTGCCTGCGCCGCGCCTGACTGGAATATATTGTTTGTCGCTGATGTACTGAATATTCTGCGCATGCAGATGTGATGAGAGGGTGGCAGCGCACAGAGAGACAGCAAGAAGGAGTATTTTGGTGATGGGCAAAGCGGCATCCTGTCGGGAATCGGTTTTCAACAGGGGCGCTAGTGTAACCCCGATCCAAGCAGAGTTTAAGCGTGGCAGTGCTAGGGCAGCACGATTTTATAAGGTTTGACGCTAACGCGCTTGAACACACCGGCGTCGACATAGGGATCAGATTCGGCCCAAGCGGTGGCGATCTCCAGGCTATCAAATTCGGCGATAATCAAGCTGCCTGTAAAACCCGCTTCCCCGGGATCATGGGTGTCTAGTGCGGGGTGGGGCCCTGCGGCAAACAACCTGCCCTGCTCAGCAAGATCTTGCAGGCGAGCGAGATGTGCGGGTCGTGCCTGCTGACGCCTCGGCAAACTGTTTTCGATATCTTCGCAGAGAATTGCGTAATACATGTTGTCCTCCCTGTTACGGCTGCGCTAGCTTGCCATGACCTTGCTGGCAGTACCAGCAGGAGCCTAGTCGAGGACGTTTTCGTAGATTGGCCAGCGCAAGAGATGGTTCAGCTATCAATAGCAACCTATACTGCAGCTCAAAAACGAGGATGCAACGATGTCGGAAGATACACAAACGATTTACTACACCCTGACCGATGAAGCACCGGCTTTGGCGACATGTTCGTTGCTACCACTAGTCCGCAGATTTACCGAAGCTGCAGGCGTCGACGTGGAGATAACTGATATATCACTTTCTGGGCGGGTGCTGGCTGTATTTTCTGATCGGTTAGCGCCCGAACAACAGGTAGAGGATGGTCTGCAATTTCTGGGCAGACTCACCCAGCAGCCCGGGGCAAACATAATTAAATTACCCAATATCAGCGCTTCGGTACCCCAGTTGAAAGAGTGTATCGCCGAGCTGCAAAGCCAGGGCTTTGCGGTACCTGATTACCCTGAGGTGCCGAGCACAGCAGACGAAGAGGCTGTGCACAGGGCTTACGCCGCGGTGCTGGGCAGTGCGGTGAACCCGGTGCTTCGAGAAGGCAACTCCGATAGGCGTGCGCCAGCAGCCGTGAAATCATTTGCGAAAAAGTTTCCACACAGCATGGGCGAGTGGAGTATGGCGTCTCGCACGCACGCGGACTACATGCGCGGTGGAGACTTCTATTCGCGTGAACAATCCGTGACGATATCCGAAGCCACGGAAGTACGCATTGAATTTGTTGCTGAGAATGGCGACGTGTCCGTCAAGCGGGAGCTGCAGCTGGAAGCGGGAGAAATACTGGACGGCATGTTCATGAGCGTGAAGGCCTTGCAGGCGTTCTTTGAAAAAACCCTGAATGACGCCAGAGAGTCCAATGTGATGTGGTCGCTACATATCAAAGCGACCATGATGAAGGTGTCCCACCCAATTGTTTTTGGGCACGCTGTTAAGGTTTTCTACCGTTCCCTGTTCGAAAAGTATGAGGACTTGTTTGCCGAGCTGGGTGTGAATGCCAACAACGGCCTGAGCAGTGTTTACGAAAAAATTCAGTCTCTGCCGCGCTCCCAACAGGAAGAAATCCTGGAAGATATACACAAGTGCTACGAGCACAGGCCAGAGCTAGCGATGGTGGACTCGGTGAAAGGTATCACCAATCTTCACGTGCCCAGTGACGTGATCGTGGATGCATCCATGCCCGCGATGATCAGAAACGGCGGCAAAATGTGGGGCCCAGACGGCAAGGCGAAAGACACTAAAGCGGTGATGCCTGAAAGTACCTACTCAACGCTGTATCAGGAGATGATCAACTTTTGTAAAACCAATGGCGCTTTTGATCCGCAAACCATGGGCAGTGTGCCCAATGTTGGATTGATGGCGAAGAAGGCAGAAGAATACGGATCGCACGACAAGACCTTTGAATTGGAGGCTGACGGAATAATGCGCATTGTAGCGGCGGATGGCAGTGTACTGATTCAGCATCAAGTTGAAAAAGGGGATATATGGCGAGCCTGTCAGACCAAAGATGAAGCCATCCGTGATTGGGTCAAGCTCGCCGTTGCGCGTGCGCGGCAGTCTAATGCCCCTGCGATTTTTTGGCTGGACCGTAACCGCCCTCACGACATTGAGTTGATCAGAAAGGTAAACACCTATCTCACTGAGCACGATACGACGGGGCTAGACATACGCATCATGACCTATGTGGAGGCGATCAGGCGCAGTATGGAGCGGATGATACGGGGTCGAGATACGATCTCGGTTACGGGCAACGTTCTACGTGACTACCTCACTGATCTGTTTCCAATCATGGAGCTGGGCACCTCAGCAAAAATGCTTTCTATAGTGCCGCTGCTCGCCGGTGGTGGTTTATATGAAACCGGAGCGGGTGGCTCTGCACCAAAACACGTGCAGCAGCTCCAGGAGGAGAACCACTTGCGCTGGGATTCCCTGGGCGAGTTTCTAGCGCTCGCGGTTTCACTGGAGGATGTGGGGCTGAAATCGCGTAATAACAGGGCCACACTATTGTCGACCACGCTAAATGCAGCGATTGAAAAAATACTGGAAAACAACAAGTCGCCTTCACGTAAGACCGGCGAGTTAGACAATCGCGGGAGTCACTTTTATTTGGGTCTTTATTGGGCTGAGGGCTTGGCGTGGCAACAACAGGATGCCGTGCTGGCCGAACAGTTTGCTCCCTTTGCGCAATCGCTGCGAGAGCATGAGTCGCAAATTATTGCCGAGCTTGCCGACGTTCAGGGTCAGACAGCAGACCCAGGGGGCTACTATCACCCTGAACAAAAGGCTGTCGAAGCGGTTATGCGCCCCAGCGCGACGCTGAATAACATCATTATGCGCTTTGGCAGCAGCTCTTGAAGCAGATCAGGGGCCGGGTTTTCTAGTTGCTGGCGCCTGCCAGGGACTGACTCTGGAGCGCGGCGCGCTCGGCTTGATTCCGTTCTAGTAGCGTCAGCAGCAAAGTATCACCACCTTCTTTGATCGCTTTATCTACCTCTGGCGTGACCCTGGCCCGGTGATCGCTAATGCCCCAGCGCATAATCTCCAGCATAATCGAATAGAGACCGAGACCTGACTCGGTGAGCAAATAAACTGCCGTTCGAGCGCTGTCAGGGTCGGGGAATTTTTCGATCAGTCCCTGTTGCAGCAACTTTTTCAGTCTGTCGGCCAAGATATTAGTTGAGATGCCTTCTGGGGATGCCAAAAACTCACCGTAACGGCGTTTACCGAGAAACATCAGATCGCGCACTACCAGTAGCGTCCAGCGGTCGCCGAACAGGTCCAGGGCGAGGCTGGTGGGGCATCGTAAATCGATGGTTGTATCAGTGGTTTGCATCGAAGTTGGTAGTGCTTGCGTAGCTGTGCGGAAATCGCTTGCATTATACAAGCTATTTGTTAAGGTAACACTTGCATTTTGCAAGCGTTAGCTTCGGCCATAACTGCTTCGGCGATAACGGCTTTAGCCATAGCGACCTCATCAAAAACAGTCCTGGCAAGAACAGCCCGAGGAAGAACTATGTCACTGACTATAAGCACCCTCTACGCCGCGATCATGGGCCTACTCTTTGTTCCGGCCACATTTTATGTTGGCATCTATCGCGCCAAGCACAACATCACTTTGCTTGATGGAGGCGACCCGGTTTTGTCCCGCCGCATTCGCGCCCAGGGCAACTTTGTCGAGACAGTCCCGTTGGCGGTCATTCTGCTTGTGTTGATGGAATACAACGGCGCAGGAGCGCTCTGGCTGCACACCTTGGGCGTTATTCTCGTTGTGTGTCGTGTTATGCACTACCTCACGATCGCCACTGACCCCAGCAACACTTTGCCGCGGGCGCTCGGCATGTTTGGCACGCTGGGCGTATACCTCGTCTCGGGAGTTTGGTTGTTAATGACCGTGGTTTAGGCGCCTGGGCACTTGTCATAGATGACGAGGTCAGCCAGGTGTTTTTGGACAACACAGCCCTTGAGTGTTCTGCATTTTGCAGCGATCTGCATCGAGTGCTACCTTAGCCGCTCTCGGTTAACAGGGGTTGGGAATGGCGCAACTAGCAGGCAAGGTGGCGATTGTGACTGGCGCAGCGCGAGGGCTGGGGCGGGCGTATGCCCAGGCCATGGCCGCTGAGGGGGCGGCCGTGCTGGCATGTGATGTCAATAGCTGCGATGACACGGTCGCAGCGATAGAGTCCGCAGGTGGCCGCGCCTCATCAGCGATCACGGATATTACCGATATGGACAGCTGTGCTGCCATGGCCGCCGCTGCCTTAGAGTCTTTCGGACAAATCAACGTCCTGGTCAATAACGCGGCTCTCTATGCCGGCCTGGATGGAGCGCGCTTCGAGCATTTGGAAGAATCGCAGTGGGATGCCGTGATGCGCGTCAATGTGAAGGGTCTGTGGCAGAGCTGTAAAGCGGTGGTGCAGCCCATGCGCGAAGCGGGAGGTGGCTCCATTATCAATATGGCCTCGCTTGCTGCGCTTTATGGACTGCCCTACGGGCTTGACTACGTGGCCTCCAAGTCGGCTGTGATCGGCATGACGCGCGCGATGGCACGTGAGTTGGGTCCGGATCGCATCCGCGTCAACGCCGTCGCTCCTTCTGCCGTCATGACGGAAGGTACTGCAGACTTTTTCGGCGAGAAGCTCGAAAAAGCCAAAAAGGTGATCGCAGCGGGGCAGGTGATACCGCGTAACCTGGAGCCTGAAGACCTCACCGGAACCATTGTTTATCTCGCCTCTGATAGCAGTGCCATTGTGACTGGCCAAACCCATATGGTGGATGGTGGTTCGTGGTTTTTGTAGCGAAACTGATTGCGTACTATCGAGGTAAACCAAATGACTAGCGACCAGCAATTTCCCGAGATTCGCGAAGCCGTCGCGAAACTGTGTGCAAGCTTTGGCGACAGTTACTGGCGTGAACTGGATGCGAGTTCATCATATCCAACAGAGTTTGTGGGTGCGCTAAGTGATGCGGGCTATCTCTCCGTTCTTATTCCTGAGGAATATGGTGGTAGTGGCTTACCCTTAGGCGCGGCCTGTGCTGTGCTCGAGGAAATTCATCGTAGCGGCGGCAATGGCGGCGCCTGCCATGCCCAGATCTACATTATGGGGACACTGTTGCGCCATGGTAGCGAGGCACAAAAGCAGCAGTATCTGCCTGCCATTGCCAGTGGCTCACTACGGCTTCAGGCTTTTGGTGTCACTGAACCCGACAGCGGCACGGATACGACGAGAATTCGCACAACAGCGACTAGAGAAGGCGATGTGTATGTCGTCAATGGTCAGAAGGTGTTTATATCTCGCACGCAACACTCTGATCTTATGTTGCTCCTGGTTCGCACCAGTGCTCGCGAGGACGCGGGTCGCGCAACGGAGGGCATGTCTGTCTTGTTGGTGGATATGCAAGAGGCCCAGGGTAGTGGGCTAACCATTAAGCCCATCGATACCATGATGAATCACGCCACGACGGAGTTATTTTTTGACAACCTCGTGGTACCGGTTGGCAACCGCGTAGGTGCGGAAGGCGATGGCTTTCGCTGTATTCTAGATGGCATGAATGCGGAGCGAATTCTGATTGCAGCGGAATGTATCGGCGATGCGCGCTGGTTTACCCAAAAGTCGTCCGCCTATGCGAGTGACCGCGAGGCGTTTGGGCGGGCGATAGGGGCGAATCAGGGTATCCAGTTTCCGATCGCCAGGGCGCATATACAGACAGAAGCTGCCGCCTTGATGGTGCAGCAGGCGACGACCTTGTTCGAAGCCGGCGAGGCCGCCGGTGCCGCGGCGAACATGGCGAAGCTGCTTGCCTCTGAAGCGGCCTGGGCGGCGGCCGATACCTGTATTCAAACGCATGGCGGCTACGGCTTCACAACGGAATACGATATCGAACGCAAGTTTCGTGAGACACGTCTTTATCAGGTTGCACCGGTCTCGACGAATTTGATTTTGTCGCATATCGCGACCCGAGAACTGGGTTTACCAAAATCATTTTGAGTCCCCCCGCATGAATGCCGAGTACACTGCCCATCTGCAGCGTCGGGTTGGTACACCACAAACGCAGAGAGAAGGCTAGGATGGGTTGGTATTACAAGCGCCGCTCGCGGCGACGCTGATGTTGGACGCGTTCATGCGTGCTTAGACCAACTACGCAGGTCGCGATGTTCACGTTTCGTGCGCTCAAACCCGGGTTCGACGCTGGAGAGGCGTTGGTACAAGGTCGGCTCGATGGCAGCTGCGCGCGAATGTGGTTGTTGCACCAGAACGGACATATGGCTATGACAGCGGCGCCAAGCATTGGCTGACCACGTCTGACCCAACAAGCGCCGGCGATAACGGCTATTTCTCCGTCGCGTTTTCTTCCTTTAGATGCGGGCTTATCATTACCGCAGTAATGACAGTCAACAGCAATGTAAAGCCAATAGCCGAGTAAAGTTTGTAGCTCACCCAGGTCTCCTCGCTGAACCCGTAGGCGACCACCAGATTGAGGGTGCCGACAATGGCAAAATTGCTAACCCACAGCAGGTTCAAGCGCTTCCAAACAAGCTTTGGCAGGTGTAACTGGCTGCCCAGTGTGCGCTCCATCAAATTTCTATCACCGATAAACTGGGATGCGCCGAATACCAGGGCGAGCGCCCAATTGAATATGGTGGGTTTCCATTGAATAAACAGCTCATTCCGAAATACGAGAGTGAGTCCTCCGAAAACCAGAACCGCTAGCGCTAGCCACAGCAAGCGTTTTTCCAACTCGCGCGTAATCGCGTAGGTCAGCAGTACCTGCACAACGGTGGCCAACATAAATACGGCTGTGGCGTCCAGGATACCGTCCAGGGTGTGCTCCCAGCCGGCAATTTCAATCGTCGTGCCCTTGAACTGATACACGATAAAAAACAAGGCGATAGGAATAAATTCCGCCAGTTGCTTCATGGATTCCCCTGTACTGTGACTGTTAACATGAGCCGCTTGCGATAGTGAGCGGGCAATAGCGCTCGGATTTAGGACGGCAACGATAAAACAAGTGTAAAGATTGTGCGTATCGACTTCCACACCCACACCGATGCCTCAGATGGCGCACTCAGTGCCGTCGAGTTAGTCGCGCGTGCGCGCGCTCGCGGGATCGGCATGTTAGCGATAACGGATCACGATACGGTAGAGGGCTATCTCAGCGCCAGGAAAACACTGATCTCTGAAGCACCTTCACACCATGATTTACAACTGATCCCTGGCGTCGAGTTTTCCTGTTGCTGGTCTGGCACCACGATACATGTTGTCGGGTTAGGGATGGATACTGAACACGATGCGATGCGCTACGGCTTGTCGATACTGAACGCTGCCCGTAAAGACCGCAGCGAAGCGATCGCTGCGCGGCTCGAAAAATTGGGCTTCGTCGGTGCTTTGTCTGGTGCGATGGCGCTCGCCGGGTCCAGCCAGTTGGGCAGGCCACACTTTGCGAACTGGATGGTAAATCGGGGCTATGTAAAGGACCACGCTAAAGCCTTTGATAAATTTTTGGGCCAGGGTAAAACCGGTGACGTGAAAGCCTACTGGCCAGCTCTGCAAGAGGTAGTCTCCTGGATCGTCGCCGCTGGTGGTGTGGCCGTGCTCGCGCATCCTCTTAAATATCAGTTTACACGTATGAAGCTGCGGCGCCTGGTGATAGATTTTGTGGCCGCGGGAGGACGAGCGATCGAAATCACCAGCGGTCGGCAGCGACCCGAGCAGATAGCCCAGCTCAGGCGTCTGGCAACTGAATTTGAGCTTGAGGTCTCTGTTGGCTCGGACTATCACAGAGACAGCCCTCATTTCCCACCACCAGGGGTTGAGCTACCGAAGGTGAAACCACTGAGGGGTGTGTGGGAAAGATGGCTCCCACCGGCACAAAACCGGGTGCGGGGCGTAAGCGCTTGAGTCAGTTCTACCAGATTCATCCGGATAATCCTCAGCTGAGGCTGATCCGACACGCCGCAGATATCGTTCGAGATGGTGGGGTGGTGGTGTATCCGACTGATTCCGCTTATGCCCTGGGCTGCCATATTGGTGATAAAACCGCACTGGACCGCATTCGGCGTATACGACGACTGGACGACCGCCACAATTTTACGCTGGTATGCCGAGATCTGTCTGAAATCGCCAGCTATGCCAGAGTCAATAATTCCGCGTATCGACAGCTACGGCACTGTACTCCGGGTCCCTATACGTTCATTTTAAAGGCGACCTCTGAGGTGCCGCGACGCTTGATGCATCCAAAGCGCAAGACCGTGGGTTTACGCGTGCCTGACAACCGCATCGCTGCCGCCCTGTTGGACGATTTGGGTGAGCCTATGATGAGTGTCACCTTGATCATGCCTGGTGAAGACTACCCGCTCATCGACCCCTATGATATCCGCGATACACTGCAGCACGAGGTTGATTTGGTGATTGATGGTGGCTTCTGCGGCATGGAAGCGACGACGGTGGTTGATTTGGCCGATGATGTACCCATGATATTGCGAGTGGGTAAAGGAGATATCGCGCCTTTTGAAGCCTAAAGAGGTATACTAGGATGAACCCAGGCGATACACCTTGCTGAAACGCATAGAGGACTCCCAGTCAAGTGGCCGGTAACGACCCCACACCAGAGCGTTCCACCACCCCAGCCGATGTGTCGGCCAAGCCCAACGACCCTTCTCAATCCACCGACGTCCCCTCCGTCAATCTATTGCGACCTGAGCAGGGCGAGATGCCATTCGCGGTAGTGATGGGTCAAGCGGTCACCGAGCTACCCAAAGATTTGTACATCCCACCGCAGGCGCTGGAGGTATTCCTCGAAGCTTTCGAGGGTCCGCTCGATCTGCTGCTTTATCTGATCAAACGTCAGAACCTAGACATTCTCGATATCGACGTTTCGAAAATCACGGATCAGTACATGCATTACGTTGAGCTAATGGACGCGATGCAGTTTGAACTGGCTGCTGAGTACCTGCTGATGGCGGCTATGTTGGCCGAAATTAAGTCCCGAATGCTGCTGCCGCGATCCAGCGAAATTGAGCAGGATGAGGAGGACCCCAGAGCCCAATTGATCCGCCGCTTGCAAGAGTATGAGCGATTCAAAAAGGCCGCCGAGGATATTGAAGAGCTACCCCGCTTGGAACGCGACACCTGGGTGGGCAGTGCAAAAGCCCCCGATTTGAAGCGCTCGCGGCCCGACCCAGAGGTCGACATGCGAGAGCTGCTGGTGGCCCTGGGCGAGGTGCTGCGCCGGGCCGACATGTTTGAGAGCCATCACGTGCAGCGCGAAGCGCTGTCTACTCGAGAGAGAATGTCCCAGGTGCTAGAACAGATATCGGGTCAACAGTTCGTGCCCTTCGTCTCCTTGTTTTCAGCGCGAGAGGGGCGTCTGGGTGTAGTCGTTACCTTTCTTGCGGTGATGGAATTGATGAAAGAATCGCTGGTTGAGATTGTGCAAACCGAGAGTTTTGGCCCCATTCATGTAAAAGCGCGAGCGGAGTGACGAGGCATTACTATGTCTGAGATAGGCTTGGTACAAATCATAGAGGGTGCCCTGCTTGCGGCTGGCAAACCTTTAACGGTTGCTCAGATCGGGCAGCTATTTGAAGACAACGAGCGACCCGATAACACCGCGCTGCGCAATGCGCTCAAGGAAGTGGCGGCACGTTGCGATGAGCGCGGCTTTGAGCTGCAGGAGGTCGCAAGCGGATTTCGCTATCAGGTACGTCAAAGCCTCAGCCCCTGGGTAGCGCGCTTGTGGCAGGAGCGTCCGCAACGTTATTCCCGAGCCCTGTTGGAGACCCTAGCACTTATCGCCTATCGGCAACCGATTACGCGCGGTGAAATAGAAGAGATTCGAGGCGTGGCGGTCAGCTCGAACATTATCAAAACGCTGCATGAGCGGGAATGGATCCGAGTCGTCGGCCATCGAGACGTGCCCGGCCGGCCTGCCATGTACGCCACGACGCGCCAGTTTCTAGATTACTTTAATCTAAAAACGCTGGATCAACTGCCGGCATTGGCTGATATCCGCGATGTCGAAAGCTTGAATGCAGAGTTAGGATTCTCCGATCAGGGTGCTCAAACTGAGCAGCCTGAAGCAGGAAATCAAGATGAAGTCCCAGGACTCACGGTGGTTGGCGGCACGGACCATGTTGAGCAAACGGCTGACATGTCCTCAGCTAGCGAACAGAGCAATGAAAGGCTAGCCGCAGCCAACATCAGCGATCTCGCTAACACCGCGGCTGATATGGTGGCCGATGGCGTCACACCCGAAAGCGATTCCGACTCGTCTAACACGCCTTCAGCGTCCGCTGACAGCAGCGATGCTGAGCTGGTGGATGATGCAGACTCCGTCGTCGCTGGCCCCGACTCCCGCAGCTGATTCCAGGCGATAGAGAAATGCGCCTTGGCAAGAGATAGGCCCGTTTCGCCGACCCCCGGCGGCGAAAAACTGCAGAAGGTACTAGCCCGCGCAGGCTTGGGGTCTCGCCGTGAGATGGAGCGCTGGATTGAGCAGGGGCGGGTGGCAGTTGATGGTAAGCCAGCCTCTCTGGGCGACAGAGTAGATGAGCGCTCTAACATCTCTGTCGATGGCCGCTCAGTAGATCCCGCTCCCGCGCACAAAACGCGCTGCATCCTCTATCACAAACCTACTGGCGAGGTGTGCTCGCGCAAGGACCCCGAAAGGCGCCCAACGGTGTTTGATCGGCTGCCCAGGCTGAAAAGCGGTCGCTGGATATCCATTGGTCGCCTCGATTTCAACACGTCCGGTCTTCTCCTATTCACCACCGATGGCGAGCTTGCCAA
>JBCCNJ010000106.1:0-14972 GCA_039025905.1 Pseudomonadota bacterium
CGTACGCAGAGCGAAACATGAGATCGCATCTGCCGACAGAATTCTATGGGTAGTCGATGATAGTTCGGACGGTCAAGCCCATTCAAGTAGCGCGGTGCTTAAGCAAGACTATGCCCTACCAGACAGTATTCCGGTCACGATTGTACGCAACAAATGCGACCTCTCAGGCAATCGACCGGCGCTTGAAGAAAGCAGCAGCAAGGTCAGTGTCGTTCTCTCGGCAAAAACAGGAGCGGGCCTGGACTTACTGCGAACTCATCTTAAAGACTCTGCCGGATTGAATCAGGCGGGTGAAGGGGCTTTCAGTGCAAGAAGGCGTCACTTGTTGGCGCTTGCCGCGGCAGCTGATTTTTTGGAACAAGGTCAGCGACAGCTGCATTTGGGCGGTTCGGGGGAACTGCTTGCCGAGGATCTTCGCGAAGCACAAAAACAATTGGGTGAAATCACAGGTGAAGTGAGCAGCGACCAATTACTCGGAAAGATTTTTTCCAGCTTTTGTATTGGTAAGTGATAGCTAGTAAAGCACAGCTCATACGCAAGCTATCAACAGGTTTGAAGACCCATCACAAACTGTCTACAGGCTATCCTCAACTCCTCACAGTTTTAGTAACACGGTCAACGAAGAGTAAGTCGGAATCTGATAAACCGTGTCCTAGTCCTGGGCATACCGTGCAATAAGCTGTGCATGCAAATCGAGCGTTTTCTTGTCCACATTCTAGCCCCTTATGCACACAGTAATTTCACGGTTTTTCAAAGCGACAATAAGTGTTTTTAAACAGCCTTACCTGTGCGCTAACTTCCCGGCATACTTAGGAAAAAATAGCTTATCCACCCCAACTAAGGGCCCTAATAATAATTACAACAATAATTCTCTATATCTATTTAAATACATATTACTTAGTTAATCTTTTATTTAGTCACATATCGTGATCCTACTTTTCAGCGGTGTAATGGCTGCGCTACATTGGTACCATCACCTCTCGGAATTTGAGCTTCAGTGAATAAAGTGATGGATGCACTCCCCCTACATATCGATATTGTTTCGGACGTTGTTTGCCCCTGGTGCATTGTCGGCTACAAGCAATTGCAACTGGGGCTTTCAGAGCTTGAGGGAGAATTTCGAACAGAGGTGCGCTGGCGGCCTTTTGAACTCAATCCGCAGATGCCGACTGAAGGTCAGGAAATCGGTGAGCATCTCGCGCAAAAATATGGCGGCGATGAACAGTATCTTGACCAACTCAGTGAGCGACTCAGTGGACTGGGAGAGCGCTTAGGATTCAAACTCAGTTTTAGCCGAGGAATGCGCATCTACAACACATTTAGAGCGCATCAGTTATTGCACTGGGCGCAATCTGAAAACTGTCAAACCGCGCTCAAGCTGGCATTGTTTGAGGCCTATTTTGGCCGCGGTGAGAATATCTCAGACGTATCGGTACTCGCGAGCGTTGCCAACAGTGTGGGTCTAGATGCGTCGGTCGCAGAAGAGCTGTTAGCGACGGGCCGGTACCAGGACGATGTCAGAAAGGCACAACAGGAATCGATAGAGAAAGATGTGCACGCGGTACCCACGTTCTTTTTTAACAGCGGCTACTCGGTGCCTGGTGCTCAGGAAGCAGGAACGTTTGCCCGCGTATTAAAAAGGATATTGCAGAAGGAGCGAGCGGAAGAGTCTTGAGGAAAATCTTTGGGAAGAATAACTGCAGACCCACCGGTTGTGGAGAAACCGACAACGGGTGAGCCACAGAAAGCTAAAAAAATAATCTAGTTCACTAACGTTTTTGAAAGGCCCTGCTCATACCCCTTAAAGCAGTGGGGCGATCACCAGGCTCACGATAGCCATCACGTTGATCAAGATATTCATGGAAGGCCCAGATGTATCTTTAAATGGATCGCCCACAGTGTCTCCGACTACAACGGCGGCATGCGTTTCAGATCCCTTGCCGCCAAGATTGCCTTTTTCAACGAACTTTTTGGCATTGTCCCAGGCACCGCCGGCGTTTGCCATCATTAGAGCCATCAGGACGCAACCGAGTAGTGCGCCTCCCAGCATGCCTCCCAGCGAGGCGGCTCCCAGACCAAACCCGACCAGCACAGGGGCAGCAACTGCGATGGCGCCAGGAAGTATCATACGGCGCAAAGCCGCAGTGGTCGCAATATCAACGCATTTAGCGGTATCAGGATCCGCAGTGCCTTCCAGCAGCCCATCGATCTCGCGAAACTGTCTGCGAATTTCATTAATCATGTCAAACGCCGCTTCGCCGACTGCGGTCATGGTGATTGATGCGATGAGAAACGGAATCGTGCCACCAATAAACATACCCACCAGTACAACGGGGTTGGTGATTTCCAGTGAGAAGTCAGTGTTATTAGCGGACACGGTCTCCACGAAGGCTGCGATAATGGCCAAGGCGGCTAGAGCGGCGGCACCGATGGCGAAGCCCTTGCCAATGGCTGCGGTTGTATTACCTACCTCATCGAGCCCGTCGGTGATCTTGCGAGTGTCCTCGCCCATGCCAGCCATTTCAGCAATGCCGCCGGCATTATCCGCTACCGGCCCATAGGCATCGATCGCCATGGTGATTCCCACGGTCGCCAACATGCCGACCGCCGCTATACCTACACCATACAGCCCGGAAAGTTCGGTAGAGATATAGATAATGGTGGCCAGGAATAAGATTGGGAGTACTACTGACTCCATACCTACCGCGAGCCCGCGGATCATCACCGTGGCGGAGCCTGTTTCACCCGCTTTCGCAATTTTGCGAACAGGCCCGCCACCAGTGTAGTACTCAGTGATCAGTCCGATAGCGACGCCGCCGACTGCACCACACACCACCGACCACCAGACATTTGAGTCAAGTCCCATGGCAGCAATTAAGATCCAGGCAATAATAACGAAAATGACAGGGGCTAGGAGTGTGCCCGAACGCAGTGCCGCCTCAGGAGCTGCCGCAGAGCGCATGCGGACAATGCCTATGCCGCAGATGGACGCGATTAGGCCTGCGCTGGCCAAAGCCAGGGGCAAAAACATCATGCCGGAGCGGATCTCGATCGCCATGGTAGAAGCGATTGCGATGCAGGCGATCATGGAACCGCAGTAGGATTCGAAGATATCAGATCCCATACCAGCAATGTCGCCCACATTGTCTCCCACATTGTCCGCAATAACGCCGGGATTTCTCGGATCGTCCTCCGGTATACCGGCCTCTACTTTTCCCACAAGGTCGGCGCCGACGTCTGCACTCTTGGTAAAAATGCCTCCCCCGACACGAGAAAACAACGCGACGACGGACGCACCCATACCAAAGCCGTGAATGGCATGTGCGGTCTCTGGGTCGCCCCCGAAGTACCAGTAAACCGACCCCAGACCCAACAAGCCCAGCGCAGCAACACAGAGGCCCATAATCGATCCGCCATAGAACGCGATAGATAAGGCCATGCCCTGGCCGTGGTTGTGCGCAGCGACGGCGGTACGTACGTTCGCTTTGGTAGCGGCGTACATGCCTAAATAGCCAGCGGTCGCAGAGGACAGCGCGCCTGCGATGAATGCGATGGCGGTGTTTGTGCCAAGAGGCGAGACAAATATCGCGACCAGCAATACCACGGCAAACATGCTCAGCATCTTATATTCACGCGCCATGAATACCATTGCACCCAGATGGATCTGGTCACCAATTTTGCTGACGTTGCCTTCTCCGTGGTTGTGACGACTCATCACGTGATAAATAATGAAAGCAATTAACAAACCGCCCACGCCGAGTACGGGGGGTAAAATAAAATAATCCGACATGTTCATTAGGGTTTTCCGAGTTGTTGTTATTTCGAGGGTCGCTGCATGCTACCGACTGAAGGGGCAGGTGACAAGCCGTCCATAGGCTTCAACCTCTATAGATAAGGCTATACTTCAACCCTTTGAATCTGCGGGTCATCGCATCCTGCGATAGTGGTCTTCGCAATGTCGCGATGAATGATGGAGAGCTTCAGTGTATTGGTTTCTTTTGGTGTTAGTAGTCATAGTCTGCACTACTTTTTTTTATCTACGTGGCCAGGACCTTGCACGGTTTGATTCCCCTCTCGGACAACGCTTCCGGATTGGGCAAGAACCGAGCGCGGAGCACAAGGCGGTAGTGGAGTCGCTCGCCGTTACCAATCAGACCTTTGTTGACGCACCGCGTAAGGAGCGGTTAAAGCGTATGCGGGAGTACATGGATGGCTTAGCTGATGGACGTGATCTTGCCGCTACATTTACCCCTGTTAATGCAGGCGGTATTCCAGGGGAATGGGTGGTTGCACCCAATGCCGATCCCAGTCGCAGGGTGCTCTACATTCATGGCGGTGCGTTCGTTGTTGGCAGCCCGCTCAGCCACCGGAACATCACGAATCGGTTTTCAGAGGTGACAGGAGCTGTGGTTCTCGCTATCGATTATCGACTGATGCCAGAGTATCCCCGAATGGCCGGGATAGAGGATTGTCGCAGAGCCTATGCCTGGATCTTGGAACACGGCCCAAACGGACCCGGTCCAGCGGACAAGGTCTATGTCGCGGGTGACTCAGCAGGTGGTAGTCTCACGCTGTCACTTATCGCCTGGGTGCGCGACAAAGGGCTGCGGAAACCCGATGCAGCGGTGGCATTCTCACCGACCACCGACAGCACCTTCAGCTCACCTACCTTCAAAGCAAATCTCAAAACTGACGCCATGCTGGGCCCGCTGTTTGGCTCCTTGGCGAAAGTTCCCCTTCCTCTCTTATGGTGGTTTTCCTGGTGGCAGAATCGCATGTCGCCGAAAGACCCGCGAGTGTCTCCGGTTCAGGGAAGTTTAGCTGACTTGCCTCCTACACTTGTGCAGGCGAGCGAGGCTGAAGTTTTACTGGGAGATGGGGTGCGTTACGTGAACAAAGCGGTTGCGGAAGGCTCAGTGGCGCGACTGCAGAGCTGGCCGCACATGGTGCATGTATGGCAGATTTTTTATCCTGACTTGCAAGAAGCGGACGAGGCGTGGCAGGAAGTCGGTAAGTTTATCGCTAGTCCTCTCCAGTCCGCCTCAGAGAGCTGACAAATGAAACATTCCGAGGGCAGCTTAGTTGCCTTGCGTAATCAGTCGGTTTACTTTCAATATTGGCTGCCCGATGTGAAGCCAAAAGCACTGTTGCTGATTGTACACGGTGCTGGAGAGCATGGTGGGCGCTATCAACACGTGGCTGCCCACTTTGCCCAGTTGGGATTTGCAGTGGCAGCTCTAGATCATCCAGGCCACGGTAAGTCTGAAGGCCAATACGGTCATATCGAACGTCTAGACGAACTCGTTGAGACAGTTAGCATTTTCCACGACCAGCTGATTCGTGAATTTGTTGGCATTCCCTGCTTTATGATCGGCCATAGCATGGGCGGTTTGATCGCAAGCCTCTATTTGCTGAAGCGTCAGCATGATCTAGCCGGCTGTGTGCTGTCCGGTCCTGCCGTTAAATCGGAGATCGAGCCGGGATTTATGCAGTTTCTCACTATTCGATTCCTGTCTGCATTTGCGCCCCGGGCAAAAGTTTTACAGCTTGATGCAAGGGGCGTTAGTCGTGATCCCAAGGTGGTCGCTGAGTATGAGGGTGACCCACTCGTGAACCACAGCAAGATGTCGGCTCGCATGGTATACGAGCTATTCTCAGGTATGGAGCGCATTCAGGGTCAAGCCCAGCAGATTTCGCTTCCTATCTTGATCATGCACGGTGAAGCAGACCTGCTGACGGCACCAGATGGTTCGCGCGAGCTTTACAACGGGGTGAGCTCAAAGGACAAGACCTTGAAAATGTATCCCGAGCTCTATCACGAAATCTTCAACGAACCAGAGCGCATGGACGTACTGTCTTATCTTGAACAGTGGTTAAATCAACGCCTAGAAGACTATTCGGTCGACTAGTTCTGGTACTCGCCAGAATGATTCGATCTCACCCATTCTAGAAAGCGGTGTACACCATCGATAGTGTGTTCTGTGCGTAGTGAGTGAATCGCGTCCCAGCCGTGTTCTGCACCGGGGTATTCGATATAAACGACTGGACTGCCTGATACTTCCTTTAGCTTCTCGCTGAAAACCCTGCCTTCGGAGACCGCTGCCAAGGAGTCCAGCGCTCCGTGCAAAACCATGAATGGCGGTGCCTCGGCGTGAATATGTGCAATAGGAGAAGCTAAGTCCCAGAGGTCTGGATTGTGTTGGCGGGATTCATGCAACACTCTCCCCGTCAGGAATTTTTCGTATGCCGGCCGATTTGGGTGTTGCTCGAAGCGCACAAGAAAGTCGTAAATGCCGTAAAAGGGGATACAAGCCTGAACAGAGGTATCTACATCCGGTGCGTCGGCCTGCCATTCTGATCGGTTTGCGGTGAGACCCATGAGAGCCGACAGGTGACCGCCAGCGGAACCCCCCGTGACCGCGACAAAATTTGGGTTCATGCCGTACTCTTTGCCATTACGCCTTATCCAGCACAGCGCTCTTTTACAGTCCTCCAGATGAGTGGGAAATCCGACGCTTGGGCTCAGCCGGTAATTGGCTGCAACGCAAATCCAACCACGGCTGGCCAGGTGATTCATCAAGGGCAAGGCTTGCGACCCTTTATCACCAATCATCCACGCGCCACCGTGTATCTGCAATAAGACCGGACAACCCTCCGCGGGAATATGCTGCGGGCGATAAATGTCCAACTGTTGGCGCACACCCGCAGGGCCGTAGGGGATGTTGCGAATAAGTTCTACGCCCGGCAATCTCATACCAAAGGGATTAACCCAGTCACTGAAGGTGACATGGTTGCGCAGCAGATGACTGGCACTAGGCGGAATGGCATTGCGATACTGATGCCCCAGCGCAGCCCTCAAACCCTGTTCCATTGCAGTTTCCGCCTGCTTGCTCTGGTAGACACACCAGACAAGCCCGGGCCAGCTGCCCAAAAGAATGATCAAACTCACCACACCCAAGCCGCTGTGAAGCGCACCGCCAAATACCAGAATCGCGGTGATTACGATTTGTAGCGGCAGCCATATCCAGGCGAGCTCGACGGTCAGCGCAGCAGTGATAAAAAGTGCCCAGGGAGGTGACTGGCGCTCAACGCCACGGGCGGAGAAAACTGTGATCATCGAAACCAGGTTGAACAGCGCAAGCGCTGCCAGAAGCCAATCCATTGTTAATTCCCCGAGTAACGACCGTCGTTACCTTATTGACCGCGAGTAGTTCTGGGCCGCGGTACTGTACACAAGGGTTAAATTGCTGTCCAAGCATAGCTGTGGCTGAATTGAACGTATTTTGAACAACAGCTTTACGCAACGTATAATCTCGCCCCCGTTTCTATAACGCCCTGCACAAGCCGAGGCCCTACTCAGTGGAGTACCCGCAGAAATTCGATGTCATTGTTGTCGGTGGTGGCCATGCCGGTACGGAGGCCAGCCTGGCAGCGGCGCGTATGGGTGCGCGTACCCTGTTACTCACGCACAGCGTTGACACCTTGGGGCAAATGTCGTGTAACCCTGCCATTGGCGGGATTGGTAAGAGCCACCTAGTCAAAGAGGTAGATGCGCTTGGCGGCGCCATGGCGCGCGCAACAGACTTCGCTGGCATACAGTTCAGGGTTCTCAATTCGCGCAAGGGCCCCGCTGTTCGGGCAACACGTGCGCAAGCAGACCGCATTCTCTACAAAAGCGCCATTCGTCAAGAACTGGAAAACCAGCCCGGGCTATGTATTTTCCAACAGCCTGTCGACGATTTATTAGTTGAACGTGGGCGCACTGCAGGCGTGATCACGCAAATGGGGCTGACTTTCCGGGCAGGCTGTGTGATTTTGGCAACCGGAACGTTCCTGGGCGGTAAAATCCATATCGGGCTGGATGCAAGTGCCGGGGGTCGCGCCGGTGACGCGCCATCGATCGCTCTCGCCCAGCGCTTGCGAGATATGCCCTTTCGCGTCGAGCGCTTGAAGACGGGCACACCGCCTCGGATAGACGCTCGCAGCGTCGACCTTGATCAGCTCGATGAGCAGTGGGGTGATGAACCCCGACCAGTCATGTCTTACATGGGTAGTGCGGATCAGCATCCGGAGCAACGTTGCTGTTGGATCACGCACACCAATGAACAGACACACGATCTTATTAGGGAAAATCTCGATCGATCTCCGATGTTCTCTGGCCATATCGAAGGTATCGGGCCGCGCTACTGTCCCAGCATTGAAGATAAGATACACCGCTTCGCTGATAAGGACTCGCATCAGATTTTCGTAGAGCCAGAGGGTCTGCACACGCCGGAGTTGTATCCAAACGGAATCTCTACCAGTTTGCCTTTCGATGTGCAGATTGCCCTGGTTCGCTCTATTCGTGGTTTTGAATATGCGCACATCACGCGACCGGGATATGCCATCGAATACGACTTTTTTGACCCTCGAGACCTATGCCCTTCGCTGGAGACCAAGGTTCTCCCCGGACTATATTTTGCGGGGCAGATAAATGGCACTACCGGCTATGAGGAGGCAGCAGCCCAAGGCATACTCGCGGGCATTAATGCTGCTCTTTCAGTGAAGGGTGAGGCGCCCTGGTGTCCTGGGCGCGATGAAGCCTACCTCGGCGTGCTGGTTGATGATTTGGTAACGATGGGTACGATGGAGCCGTATCGCATGTTTACATCGCGTGCGGAGTATCGACTGCTGTTGCGAGAGGACAATGCCGATCTGCGTCTGACCGAACTGGGTCGTCAAATGGGCTTGATTGATGAGCACCGCTGGCAACGCTTCTCGCAGAAGCGCGATGCGATAGAGCGGGAGTCCAGTCGCATGGCAAACACCTGGGTGCAACCGGGTTCAGAGCAAGCGAACAGTCTAGCGGCAAAGTTAAAAAAACCACTGGCGCGTGAATACTCCCTGGCCGATCTGCTGAAGCGACCAGAGCTGACTTACATGGATATCGCGCAGCGCGAGGACGGGGCAGCGATTGATCATGAGGTTGCCGAGCAAATAGAAATCCAGGCGAAATATGCCGGCTATATAGACCGCCAGCGAGAAGAGATTGAACGACTGCGCCGGTATGAACATGCGTTGCTGCCCGATGATATAGACTATGGCGCCGTCGATGGCCTGTCTAATGAAGTCAGGCAAAAACTGACTGATGCGAGACCTGATACGCTGGCGCGAGCCGGTCGAATACCTGGTGTTACGCCTGCTGCAGTGTCGTTACTGATGATCTATCTGAAACGCAGAGGTGCCTTGGGGCGGGAAACACGCGCAGTTAGAAAAGCACTAAAACCTGAACAAACCGACCAGCGTCAGCTTGGCTGAGACCGCGAGTAAGTTGCGTGATGTTTTGCGCTCCGGCTGCTCTACCCTGGGCATCAACCTCACGTCGCAGCAAGAGACAGCGCTGCTGAACTACCTTGAATTGCTCGATAAGTGGAATCGAACCTATAACTTGAGTGCGGTGCGGGACATCGAGCAAATGGTTGTTCGCCATATTTTGGATTCGCTCGCCATGGCCGAACACGTCAGCGGCTCTAGGGTGGCAGATGTGGGTACGGGTGCCGGCTTGCCCGGTGTACCCTTGGCGATAGTCAAACCTCAAGTGCAATTTTCACTATTGGATAGTAATGGAAAGAAGACACGCTTCCTTTTCCAGGTGAAAAGGGCGTTGGGCTTGGATAACATGCATGTACACAAGCAGCGCGTCCAAGACTTTCAGCCGGCAGAACCCGTTGATGCAATCACTTCACGCGCGTTTGCCTCGCTATCTGATATGGTCGCAGCCTGCGGCCATATTCTTGCCAGCGAAGGACGTTTTTTGGCGATGAAAGGCAGCTATCCAGAGCAGGAGCTCGCAGTCTTGGGTTCATGTTATAGCGTCCTGGCGGTGCATTCACTGGCTGTCCCCGGTCTCCATGAACAACGCCACCTGATAGAGATCGCCGCGAGAGACGAAGGGAAAGATGTGGACATAGGCGAGGCGGAGAGCTGTCGTGGCTAGAGTCGTAGCGATAGCGAATCAAAAGGGCGGCGTCGGCAAAACAACGACCTGCGTTAATTTGGCTGCGTCCCTTGCAGCCATGAATAAGCGGATATTGTTGGTAGATCTTGATCCCCAGGGTAACGCCACCATGGGAAGCGGCCTGGACAAACATGCCTTGACGAGCAGTGTCTATGATGCCCTGGTTAATGAGTTACCAACACCTAGAGCCATCCATGCGGCAGCGCAGGCGGGCTTTGACGTGCTGCCCGCTAACTCAGATCTCACCGCGGCCGAAGTCGAACTACTGCAGATGGAAAACAGGGAGCAGCGATTGCAGTGGAGTCTCGCAGAGGTGGCGGGGGTGTACGATTACATATTGGTAGATTGTCCGCCGTCGCTGAATATGCTGACGCTTAATGGACTGGTGGCGGCTGACGGCGTCATCATAGCGATGCAATGTGAATACTTCGCTCTGGAAGGCTTATCCGCGCTAATCGATACGATCCAAAAAGTCGCTGAAACAGTCAATTCTCGACTGCAGATAGAGGGCATTTTGCGCACCATGTACGACCCACGAAACAGCCTGACTAACGATGTTTCCGCGCAACTGCACGATCATTTTGGACCCAAAGTTTACCGGACTGTTATCCCCAGGAATGTACGCCTAGCGGAAGCGCCTAGCCACGGTCTACCGGCGATGTACTACGATAAGTACTCTCGCGGTTCAAAGGCGTATATGGCCCTAGCGGGAGAGATTATTCGGCGTGAAGAGAAGCAGTCGCAAGCCGGGCAGGCATCTGCGGCGTTGACAGATTGAGCGGAGCATTTCAGGTATGTCGGTGAAAAAAAGGGGTTTAGGGCGTGGTCTAGATGCTTTGCTAGGCACCACGACAAATCCACTGCCTGAGCAAAGCGCGGCTAGCCTGTCCAGCGCAGATAGTGCCCTGCGAGATTTGCCCGTCGACCTCATCCAACGGGGCAAATATCAGCCTCGGCGCGACATCGATCCAGAAAGACTGCAGGAACTGGCCGATAGCATCCAAGCTCAGGGTGTGATGCAGCCGATAGTGGTAAGGCCAATATCCGACACGCACTTTGAAATTATTGCCGGGGAACGCAGATGGCGAGCATCCCAACTCGCCGGTTTGCAGAATATCCCAGCCGTTGTTCGCGAGGTCGAAGACGAAGCGGCGATCGCCATGTCGTTGATTGAAAATATACAGCGAGAAGACCTTAATCCCATTGAAGAAGCAGCAGCACTGCAACGGCTGCAACAGGAGTTTGAACTGACCCAACAGGAAGTGGCGCAAGCTGTGGGCAAATCGAGGTCCACCGTCGCCAATTTGCTGCGCTTGATGACCCTGCTTGAGGATGTACGCCTCATGCTGGAACGCGGTGACCTGGAGATGGGTCACGCCAGAGCTTTGCTTGGCCTGCCCACATCAGAGCAGTCGAGAGTCGCAAGAATTGTGGTAGATAAAGCGCTATCTGTGCGTCAAACGGAAGCGCTGGTGCGCTCAGTGACCGAACCAAAAAACTCAGGCTCAACGGCTAAGCAGATGGATCCTAATGTCCGTCAGTTGCAAGAGGATTTATCACAGCGCTTGGGTACGGCTGTGGTGATAAAACACGCCGCTAATGGCGGTGGCAAGGTGGTGCTATCGTATTCTAGCCTGGACCAGCTAGACGGCATTTTGCGCCATATTAAGTAGCCCTTAAAATGGGCTTATTGATGGACTATTCATCATCAGACAGTGCGGTTTATGTGGGCCCAATCGAGTTGAATTTGGGTGCAGCCGATTCCGCCGTGAGCAACGCTTAGGCCCCGTCCTTTTCGGGGGTATAAGTGAGTTGAACCAGCCCCCCAATCCACCTATAATGCGCGCGCCCGAAACGACGGCAGAGTTGACTCGGGTGTCGTCGGGCGCTTTTGAGCGAGGTGTAAATGACCGGTGCTGAAATCGCCCGCCCTCCGGTGTATCGCATTACTCTGGCGCAGCTCGCGATTCTGGTACTGCTGAGCCTAATTTTGCTGGCATCGGACACAGTACGCGCCTATTCGGTGCTGAGCGGTGGGCTGATAGCAATCCTGCCCCAGGCGTACTTCGCCGCGCTGGCATTCAGGTGGCGTGGCGCGCGGTCAGCAAGAGCGATAGCACGTTCAAGCTATATAGGGCAGGTGGGGAAATTTGTATTAAGCGTGGCCGGGTTTGCGGCGGTTTTCGTCGTGGTGCGGCCTATTGATGGACCTGCGGTTTTTTTTGGTTTTGGCCTGATGCTACTGATACAGATAGCGGGAAGTTGGCTGCTGCTCAGGCGCAAGCCGAGCACGATGATACATCCACAGTAATAGACGCAAGAGTTGCAATAAATGGCAGGCGAAACCCAAACGGTCTCCGAATACATAGTTCACCACCTGACTAATTGGACCTTTGGCAAATTACCCGGCGGCTTCGAACGTGCCGATGGCAGCATCATCCAAGAGGGTGGTGCGTGGGTGATAGCAGCAAGCGGCGATGAGGCCGCACTGATGGGTTTCAATGCGATTCACCTCGATTCGATGATGTGGTCCATCGGTCTCGGTATTATTTTTTGTTGGATTTTTCGCTCCGTCGCGAAGAAGGCCGAAACCGGTGTCCCCAGCGGGGTGGTCAACTTTGTCGAGATGATCGTCGAGTTTGTCGACAACACTGTTCGCGACACGTTCCACGGCCGTAACCCCCTGATTGCACCGCTGGCACTCACGATCTTTGTCTGGGTGTTTTTGATGAATCTCATGGATCTCATTCCGGTGGATCTGATGCCGGAGCTGATTGCGCTGACCGGGGTGTATTACCAGAAGATCGTTCCATCAACTGATCCCAACATCACCATGGGCATGGCCATCGGTGTATTCGTCTTGATGCTTTACTACTCCATCAAAGTTAAGGGCTTCGGCTTTGTTAAAGAACTGACGCTGAACCCGTTCAACCACTGGGTGTTTATCCCCGTGAATCTATTCATGGAGATTGTGGGGCTGCTGGCCAAGCCTTTCTCTCTCGGCCTTCGCTTGTTCGGAAACATGTACGCAGGCGAGATGATTTTTATTCTAATCGCCGCACTCTACAGCGCGGGGATTGTTTGGATGGCCCCGGCAGGGGTACTACAAATTGGCTGGGCCATATTCCACATTCTGGTAATAACGCTTCAGGCCTTCATTTTTATGGTGTTGACAATCGTCTACATCAGCATGGCGCATGAAGACCATTAATTGACTTTAACTTTCGGTTGTTTTTCACAAGGAGAAAATCATGGAATTAGTTTACGTAGCCGCCGCTATCATGATGGGCCTGGGTGGCCTCGGCGCTGCTATCGGTGTTGGCCTATTGGGTGGCAAGTTGATTGAAGGATCAGCGCGTCAACCTGAACTCGCCCCCAAGCTGCAGGTAACCTTCTTCCTGGGCGCCGGACTGGTGGACGCGATTCCCATTATCGGTGTTGGTATCGCGATGTATTTGATCTTCGTGGTCGCGCCAGCGGGCTGATTTCGAACTTCGAGTATGGGGGAGTCGGTTGGGCACCCCCATTACCAGTAAGGAGCATGGCGTGAATATTAATCTAACGCTTATCGGACAGATGATAGCCTTTGTCGGCTTTGTCTTGTTCTGCATGAAATACGTGTGGCCGCCCATTATTGCGGCGATGCAAGAACGTGCGGAAAAGATTTCAGACGGCTTGGCGGCCGCTGATCGGGCTAGCCACGATTTGGAATTGGCTCAAGAAAAAGCGGTTGAACGTTTGAAGGAGGCAAAGGCCGAAGCAGCAGCGATCGTCGAGGCCGCACACAAACGCGGCAATCAAATGATTGAAGAGGCCAAGGAAGCTGCTCTCGCTGAAGCCGAACGCGTCAAATCCGCCGCTGAGGCGGAGATTGAGCAGGAAGCCAATCGCGCACGGGAACAGTTGCGTTCACAAGTCGCAGTGCTTTCGCTAGCTGGCGCCGAGAAGATTCTGGGCACAGAAATTGATCAGCAAAAGCACAATGAAATGGTAGAGAAGCTGGCTGCGGAGCTTTGAGCAGAGATTACAATGGCTGAACTAAGCACACTGGCAAGACCCTATGCAAAGGCTGCGTTTGAGTATGCCATCGAGAAAGACTTGCTGAGCCCCTGGGCTGAACAGCTCGCTATAGCGGCTGCGGTGGTCAGTAATGAGACGATAGCCGATGCTTTGACCGACCCTTCCCTGACCGCGGAAGAACAGTCGAAAACCTTGACGGATGTGTGTGGCGACACTCTGTCGGATGGGACCAAAAACTTTATCGCGATACTCGCCACGAACAAGCGCCTGGCACTTCTGCCGGAGATTAGCGCGCTGTTTGCGCAGTACAAGGCCAACCGAGAGAAAACAGTGGACGTCGAAGTTGTATCCGCCTTCGATCTTCCCGAGGCGGTCCAGATCAAACTAGCCGAAGTGTTGGGTAACAAATTGGAACGACAGGTAGCGGTTAAAGCATCCACTGACAGCAATTTGCTGGGTGGCGTATTGATACGAGCTGGAGACACGGTGATCGACGGTTCCGTTCGCGGCAAGCTGGATAAGCTTGCCGAGGCCATGACTTCTTAGAATCACGTGAGTGCACAGGATTAAGGATTGAGGATTAGAGCATGCAGCAACTGAATCCATCAGAGATTAGCGAAATCATCAAACAGCGTATTGATGCGCTGGATGTGAGCAGCGAGGCTCGCAATGAAGGCACCGTTGTGTCGGTCACAGACGGTATTATCCGCATCCACGGCCTTGCCGATGCGATGTACGGCGAGATGATCGAATTTGACGACGGCATCTACGGTATGGCCCTGAACCTGGAGCGCGACTCCGTTGGTGCTGTGGTACTGGGTGATTACAAGGGCCTGGCCGAAGGCCAGTCCTGTCGCTGCACCGGCCGCATCCTGGAGGTGCCGGTTGGTCCAGAACTACAGGGTCGCGTAGTTGATGCCCTGGGCAACCCCATTGACGGCAAGGGGCCTGTTAA
>JBCCNJ010000107.1:0-14831 GCA_039025905.1 Pseudomonadota bacterium
CAGAACGGCAGCTCGAACTCGCTGGGCAGAATCATGGTCGCGGTAATAGCAATTGGACTGGTTGGATTTGTGCTGGATAGACTGATGCTGATTCTGCAGCGTCACTTTACCTGGGACAAACAAGCCATCCTGCGTTAAACAAGGAGTCGAGTTATGACCACGGCGTATTTAGATATCACCGGTATGGGCATGGAGTTCGATACCGGCGGTGAAAAGTTTCGCGCGCTACAGAACGTTAATCTGAAGATGGCGCAAGGCGAGTTTGTTTCTCTCATCGGACACTCTGGCTGCGGCAAATCTACCGTCCTGAATATTATCGCGGGCCTTTACCGTGCCACGGAAGGTGGTGTTGCCGTAGAAGGCAAGGAGGTGATTGAACCAGGGCCAGATAGAGCGGTTGTATTTCAAAACCATTCATTGATGCCATGGCTAACGGTCTATGAGAACGTTGAACTGGCTGTCAACCAGGTGTTTAAGCGCAGCAAGAGTCGACAGGAACGCCGCGATTGGATTGAGCACAACCTTCGCCTTGTCAACATGGATCACGCATTGAAGAAGCTGCCTCATGAAATTTCCGGTGGTATGAAACAGCGTGTCGGCATTGCACGCTGTTTGGCAATGCAACCGCGAGTGCTGTTGATGGACGAGCCCTTTGGTGCGCTGGATGCGCTGACACGCGCACAGCTGCAAGATTCATTGATGTCTATCCAGGCAGAGCTGGGTAACACCGTTGTCATGATTACACACGATGTTGACGAGGCGGTGTTGTTATCAGATCGGATCGTGATGATGACGAATGGCCCCGCGGCCACCATAGGCAAGATCTTGAAAGTGGAACTGGAGCGACCTCGAGATCGTTTAGCCCTGGCAGAAAATCCAGAATTTGTGCATCTGAGACAGCAAGTGCTTGAGTTCCTCTATGCCAAGCATGGTGATAGTGAGTCGCCCGCCGTAACCCAGCAGTCCTCGCCACCCCTTGCGCCTGTAGCAACCGGCGATGCAGCCTCCATTGAAGCCAGACGGCCGAGTGGTAGCGAGGCTGCCTGATGCGCCTGCTGGTGATCGGTGCGGGTATGGCGGCTGCCTACCTCCTGCAGGAAATGGGCGTCGAAGCAGAATCCTTTGACATCACCATCGTCGGTGACGAAGAAGCGACCTGTTATAACCGAGTTCTTCTCTCCAGTTTTTTGGCCGGTGATAGTGCTGCCGATGAGTTGCAGATGTTGGACGACAGCGCTTATCTCGGCAGCGTACGTTTTATTGAAAAAACACGGGTTGTCGCGATTGATCCGCAATTAAGGTCGGTAGAGCTGGATGGTGGAGTAAAGCTGTCTTACGATCAGCTGGTAATCGCGACCGGCGCCTCTGTTGCGAAGCCCGATGTGGCCCATACGACGCTGAACGGCGTTGAGGCCTTCCGCACCCTGGCTGACGCCAATAAACTGAGAGCGCGGGCTCGTGCGGGTGCGCACGCCGTGGTGGTAGGTGGCGGCCTACTCGGCTTGGAGGCTGCACACGGGCTTAACGCCTTGGGTTTCATGACTACTGTGGTCCATCGCCAACCCCGGTTAATGAACCGGCAACTGGACGATGAGGGTGCAGCCCAGCTAGAGCGCACGCTCGCGAGCCGTGGTTTACATTTTCGATTGAGCACCGAAATTGTTGAACTGAAGAGCGAAGGCGACCGCGTAACGGCAGCGGTATTACAAAATGGGGATGTACTGCCCTGTGAGCTGCTGCTCTTTGCCACGGGCATACAGCCTAACATCGACCTCGCGCGGGTGGCGGGTCTGGAAACTGCCAGCGGTATCTTAGTCGATTGTAATATGAAAACTTCAGCACCGGATGTGTTTGCTCTTGGCGAATGCTCGCAGCTCCAAGAGCATTGCTTTGGATTGGCTGCCCCAGTCAGAGAGCAAGCGAAAGTCCTCGCAAAAGAACTTACTGGCGTCGCTCACGCTGGGTTTTTCGCCCGAAACTACCCCACACAGCTCAAAATTTCGGGTATCGAAATATTTAGCGCTGGCGATCCAAGCGCTGCAGGCGAGTCGATTTACCTTAGAGATGAGCAAACGGGTATCTATCGCCACTTGGTGTTACGTGATGACCGCCTGGTAGCCGCTGTGCTGGTCGGTGATAAACGCGGCGGCACATGGTACAGCGAATTGATAAGCAAGCGTATTAACGTTTCTGCATTTCGCGGCGCACTTATGTTTGGTCGAAGTGCGAGCGAGTCCATGCAGGTAGCGGCGGTGGCCGCTTGAATGTAGGAGAACAGTGATAATGGCAACGCAGAAGATAGTTGTGGTTGGCAACGGCATGGTTGGCCACCATTTTGTCGCCTCGCTCGCCGGCGAGGGTCGAGATTGGGATGTTACCGTGTTGGGTGAAGAACCACGCCCCGCCTATGATCGCGTGCACCTTTCCGATGTCTTTGCCGGGCGAGAACCTGCTGACCTGGCGATGGCCACTCGTGAGACCTATGAGCAATGGGGTGTCGATGCACATTTTGGTGACCCTGTCGTAGAGATTCAGCGGTCGGCCAAGCGCGTAGTCACGCAGTCGGGTCGCTCGTTTGACTACGACAAATTGGTACTTGCCACCGGCTCATACCCGTTTGTGCCACCGGTTCCTGGTTCTGATCACGCTCGCTGCCTGACCTATCGAACAATAGACGATTTAGGTGAGATCAAAGCGAAGGCTGATGGCAGTCAGGTTGGTGTCGTTGTTGGCGGGGGCTTACTCGGGCTGGAGTGTGCGAACGCGTTGAAAAACCTTGGCTTGGAAACCCACGTTGTTGAATTCGCTCCCGGGCTGATGGGTGTGCAGCTCGATGAGGGTGGTTCCAGAATGCTGCGTGGCAAGATCGAAGCCTTGGGTGTTGTCGTGCATACCGGCATGAACACGAAAAACATCGTAGATGGCGAGGATAAAGCCCTACAGATGCAATTTGCCGATGGTGACACCCTCGATACCGATATGATCGTATTTTCTGCGGGCATACGGCCGCAGGACGCGCTCGCGAGAAAATCTGAGCTGGTCGTGGGAGAACGTGGTGGTATTGTCATCGACTACAAGTGCAAAACCAGTGACTCAGATATTTTTGCTATTGGTGAGTGCGCCTTGTTTGGCGGTCGAATCTTCGGCCTTGTCGCGCCGGGCTATCGAATGGCTGAGGCGGTTGCGACGCAGTTGAAGGGCGAAGACGCTCAGTTCCAAGGCGCAGATATGAGTACGAAACTCAAGCTGCTAGGCGTTGATGTTGGGTCTATCGGCGACGCCCATGGCCGCAGCGAAGGTGCAGTGTCCTATGTGTTTAGTGACGGTCGTGATGCCTGCTACAAGAGGCTTGTTACCAGTGAGGACGGAAAAAAGTTGTTGGGTGCTGTGCTGGTGGGCGACTGTGACGACTACGATACGCTGCTGCAATACCACTTGAACGATATTGAGCTACCGCAAGATCCTCAGTCTTTGATCCTCCCTTCGACTGGCGATGCTCCCTTGCTGGGGGTAGATGCCTTGCCGATGACGGCGAGCATTTGTTCCTGCCACAACGTCAGCAAGGGCGACATTGTGGCCGCATTGGATGGCGGTTGTTGTACCTTGGGCGATGTGAAAGGCGAAACCAAGGCCAGCACTGGCTGTGGTGGATGTGCGGTGATGCTGAAGAACCTGGTCGAACAGGAACTGATCGCGCGCGGTGTGGAAGTAGATACCAGCATATGTGAACACTTTCCCTATACTCGACAAGAGCTTTATCACCTTGCGATGGTTGGCGAAATCAAGTCGTTTGATGAAATGCTGAGTAAGCACGGTGAGGGTCGAGGTTGTGATATCTGCAAGCCCGCGGTCGCCTCGATTCTCGCTTCACTGTGGAACGAGCACGTGCTGTCTTCGCCGCACGTGGGTTTGCAGGATACTAACGACACGTTTATGGCGAATATGCAAAAAGATGGCACCTATTCGATTGTGCCCAGAGTTGCAGGTGGGGAGATAACGCCGGAGAAATTGATCGTATTAGGTGAGGTTGCTCGCAAGTATGACCTTTATACGAAAATCACTGGTGGGCAGCGGGTCGATTTGTTTGGCGCGCGTATAGACCAGTTACCGCTCATTTGGTCGGAGCTGGTAGCGGCCGGCTTTGAAACCGGACACGCCTACGGAAAGGCACTGAGAACGGTAAAATCCTGCGTTGGAAGCACCTGGTGTCGCTATGGTGTGCAGGACAGTGTGTCGATGGCGATCAAGATCGAGGAACGCTACAAGGGTTTGCGGGCACCGCATAAGCTTAAATCGGCGGTATCGGGCTGCACGCGCGAGTGCGCGGAGGCGCAGTCTAAAGACTTTGGCGTGATTGCAACGGAAAACGGTTGGAATCTCTATGTGTGCGGCAACGGAGGCATGAAACCGCGCCATGCCGATCTTTTTGCCACCGATCTAGATGACGAGACTCTGATTCGGTACATCGATAGATTCTTGATGTTTTACGTGCGCACAGCCGACCGCTTACAGCGGACCTCAGTATGGATGGATAATTTGGAGGGGGGGATTGACTACTTGCGCCAGGTTGTCATTGAGGACTCTCTGGGTATAGGCGCTGCATTGGAAAAACAGATGGCGCACGTTATTTCGACCTACCAATGCGAGTGGAAAACCACACTGGAAGATCCAGAGAAGTTGAAACGCTTCCGCCAGTTTGTCAACTCGGACAGCTCGGACTCGGGTATCGTATTCGTAAAGGAGCGCCAGCAGATACGACCTGCGCGTCCCGAAGAGCGTTTACGACTCGTATCGGGAACGAAGGGGTAGCGGAATATGGCTGCAGCTGAAAAACAGGCTTGGGAAACAGTGTGCCAGCAATCCGACCTGGTACCCGGATCTGGAGTCGCCGCCCTCCTGGGGCATGAACAGATTGCGCTATTTTATTTGCCTAATGAGCGACAACAGATATTTGCGGTCAGTAATCGCGACCCTATAGGCTGTGCGAATGTGCTCTCACGGGGGATTGTCGGGGATCTGGGTGGCGAGCTGGTGGTCGCGTCCCCGCTTTACAAACAGCATTTTAGCCTCACCAGCGGTGTCTGTCTGGAAGACCTTGAGGTGAAGATCGAAGTGTATGACGCTCGACTGGAAGGTGGCGAGGTGCTGATCGCGCGCAGATGAGCATTTGCAAGACAACTTGCCCATACTGCGGCGTCGGCTGCGGCGTTATTGCTGAACGCGACGGCAGGGAAATCATTCGAGTGCGCGGTGACGAAAATCATCCCGCAAATTACGGCCGCCTTTGTGTGAAGGGGAGCACGCTTGCTGAGACCATAGTGCCTGATGGGCGATTGCTGCAACCTACATTGGGCAGTGAGCAAATCGGCTGGGACAGCGCCCTGGATCTTATAAGCCAGAAAATAACCCATGTTCGGGATGAATACGGGCCGGACGCGATTGCGTTCTATCTTTCGGGTCAGCTGCTGACGGAAGACTACTACGTAGCTAATAAACTCATGAAGGGATTTATCGGTAGCGCTAACGTCGATACCAATTCTCGTCTCTGCATGGCCTCCGCCGTAGCTGGCTATAAGCGCGCTTTTGGTGCCGACTATGTGCCCTGCTCTTATGAAGACCTTGAAACCTGTGATCTTTTGGTCATGGTCGGCTCCAACGCAGCGTGGACGCATCCCGTGTTGTATCAGCGAATCGCCGAATCAAAAAAGCAAAATCCTCAAAAGCGCATCGTCGTCATTGACCCTAGACGCACCGCGAGCTGTGACATCGCCGATCTACACTTGCAGATTGCCCCCGGCAGTGACGGTTTTCTCTTTAACGGTTTACTGCACCACCTTGCTGAAACTCAGCACCTGAATAAGTCCTATATCCAGGCCAACACAATGGGTTTTACCGATGCTGCCTTGACGGCGGCTGAGCATGATTTCGGTGAAGTCTGCAGAAAAACGGGCCTTCAGCCGGTGCAGTTGAATACCTTCTACGAGCTGTTCAGCGTAAAAGAAAAAACGATTACCTTTTATTCTCAAGGTATTAATCAATCGGCAACCGGCACCGATAAATGCAACGCTATTATTAACTGTCACCTGGCGACCGGGCGCATCGGTAAGCCCGGGATGGGACCCTTCTCGATCACTGGCCAGCCCAATGCTATGGGCGGCCGCGAGGTGGGCGGTCTGGCCAATCAGCTGGCCGCGCATATGGACTTCAAGCCACAGCATATCGATATCGTCCAGCGTTTTTGGCGCGCACCGAGTATGGCGCAATCAGCAGGGCTTAAGGCTGTGGATCTATTTGAGGCCGCAGCAGATGGAGCGATTCGCTTTCTCTGGGTGATGGCGACGAACCCGGCTGTAAGCCTTCCCGACACCGCCATGGTGCGTCGGGCCCTGGAGCGGTGTGATTTTGTCGTCGTATCGGACTGCGTGGCCGGAACAGATACTGCGAAATACGCTGATTTATTGTTACCCGCTGCGGGTTGGGGTGAAAAAGAAGGCACCGTAACCAACTCCGAGCGCTGTATTTCGCGTCAGAGGGCATTGGTGTCCTGCGCTGGAGAAGCCCGACCAGACTGGAAAATCGTCACCGACGTGGCACATCGACTGGGTTTCAGAGAGGCCTTCGATTATTCGCATCCGCGGGACATATTTGTAGAACATGCGAGGCTATCTGGATTTGAGAACGCCGGCAGTCGCGATTTTGATATCTCTGCACTGGGTGACCTGACTGCATTGGAATACGACGATCTGAGCCCGGTTTACTGGCCCTTGCCAAAGGAAACGCGGCCGCAGGATCCGGTGCAAGTGGGGGCCTTCTTCACCGCTTCAGGGCGCGCCAACTTTGTCAGCGTTTCTCCAGCGCTTCCAGAGGCTTCAGTCGAGACCGAACTCGTGCTCAACACCGGTCGGCTGCGAGATCAATGGCACACTATGACGCGAACTGGCCTGGTGCCGAAGTTGATGCGGCATCGACAGTTTTTTGATGTGTCATTGAATCCTGAGGACGCCAGATCCAGAGGCTTGAGTGATGGCGATTTAGTGGAAGTCTCAAACTCTCAGGGCAGAGTGACTGCGCTAGTACGTATAGAAGATGATTTGCCACCAGGGCAGATGTTCAGTCCCATACACTGGAACGATGACTTTGCCAGCAGCGCATGCGTAAGCGAACTCATGGCCACGGATACCGATCCCATTTCGGGGCAGCCTCAAAGCAAATATGCAAGGGTCTTGGCCAAACCGCGGCCCGTCTCCTGTTGGGGCATGGTGGTGACACCAGATAGAAACTTGCTCATAGGCAGTGCCTTTTGGTCCAGAATTCCGGTTTCTGGTGGGTCTCTGACCCTATTTGCCCTGGGAACGAATACATCCCCTGAGCAGTTTTTTGAAGAGCATCTGGGGCGATCTCTGAGCGCGGGGCGAGTCTGTGAATACCGTGACACGGCCAATTCAGACTACCGACTTGTGGCGTTGGATGGTAAGCGCGTGAGCTTCGCTTTGTTCCTGCATGCCAGCCTCCGGCGCTTGCCTTCGTCCGACTGGATGGCGGCATTGGCTAACAATCAAGGCGAGCTCGATACCAGCGCGATGCTGGCGGGGCGAGAGCAAGGTAAGGTTGATCCTGGAAAATTGATCTGTACCTGTGAAGAGGTCGGGGAACTGCAGATCATGACAGCGATTTCAGAAGGCGCCACTAGTGTTGAGGCACTGGGGGCCAAACTGCGCTGCGGAACGCAATGTGGCTCCTGTGTCCCCGAACTCAAGTGCCTGTTGCAGCTTGCAAAGAGAGATCGCGTAGCTTAGAACGATTGTAGCGCTGGCTATCATTGGTTGGCTAAATCCACCAAACCTCAGAAGTCCTGCTGATGAATAGCACAGGTAGCGATGCGCTGCTCTATCTCCGCTTGTACCAGAGCATAGGTTTCGCTGTCGAGATCCTCATACCGAGACTTGAACTCCAGCTCCATCAGTCCCTCAGGTAGCTGTATGAAAGCTGGCATATACGCCGCCTCTGACGTGTTGCTGCTCATATACTGCTGCAACTTCGCCGCATTTTGGCCAAGGGCAATTTCTGCGAATGAAACCCCTGCCCTATCGGCTAGTAAGTCGGGAAAACTAAAGCCAGTTCCCCCTTGCGAATCGTCAACTTCCTTGAATACGCCAATGCTGTCGGCCAGGGTGCTGCCACCTGTAGCGGTGATGGCCGCAGAGATCACGAAATGCTTGGCCAGGTCGCCTCTGCCCCGCAATTGATAGTTCGGACGCCGATAAGTCTTGACAGAAGAGGCGGCCTCATTGCCCGTGAGATGTCTGATGCTGCTGCCATTGATGGCTACACCTAGTGCAAGCAGTAAAGCTCGATTTTCTGCCACTGGATCATGGCTTATCTCGGAGCGCTGTAATGCCATGAAAAACATTGGTCGCAACAAGTCACTGAGCGAAACCGGCTCGTAGCCGCGGCGCCTGAACTGATCCATGATCTGCGCGTAGTAATCGAGGATGCGCTCCTGTTCTTGCGGTGAGATAAGTATATTGCGCCCCTTCGATTGAATTCGTTCGGCAAGATCGGAACGCCACTGGTAGAGCACGGTTAGGGAGTCCGTATTGAATTGTACGATCTTGACCGAGTCGATGAGATCTCGGTATTCGGCGGAGAGCGCCTTCATCAGCGCATTGAGCGCGGAAGAGGTCGGTCCTAGAATCCAGGCCGGCACAGTCGCGCTGCCAAAGCTGAGCTGTTTAAGGGTTGCTTTGTCTTCGTGCTGCGTGAGGACCGCGGACAGGTTGAGATAATCTCCTACTGGATTGTCCGGCAGTGCCAGCGTGTAGTGAATGACCGCGAGTTTGCTCATCAACTCCACATCAATCGCCTGCTCTTTCTGAGCGGGTAGCGCAGAGTTGACCATGAGATTGATGTCTCTAGCGCTTATCTGGAACTCGCGTGTCTCTCCGTCTCGCAGTCGTCGTGGGTCATGTTCCTGCAAAAGCGATTTGATGCGCCCGACATCGCCGTGAAGCATCGTGCCGACGTCGGCAACCAGTGGAAGAGGTTGTATTGCACGAAAGATGAGATAGATCGCGGTGATGACGATCACTATAGGCAACCAAATGAAAAGCAATTTTAGCAACAGCTTCAGTCTAAAATTCCCCCTCGGCTTCGTGCGCCTGCTATGGCATGGCGGTCTGCGCGTAATTGTACAATAATACGTCGCACAGGAATCATATTGCGGTAGCGCTGAATTCCTCTGAACGCGGTAGCGACATACTGTGTGATTCGATGAACTCGAATGACATTCAATACAGTTCATGGAGAACGAACATGGCAACAGCGAGTGCAAAGAAAAGGGTATCCAAGGCAACAACCTCCTTACGAACAACGCTTGGAGGTCTCGACTTAGGCAAATACATCGATGAAATAAAAATCGGGAAGTACAAGCTCGACGATGTTTTGGAGGGCACGAGCAAAAATGTCCAGGCGGTCGCAGACGCCAATAAGGCTATCGTCGATGGTTATGTGGAAATTGCCAAGCGACAGTACGAAATGCTGAAAGGCCTGCTCGACGATCTAAAAAACGTGAGCGGTGATCGCGCCGATATCGTCAAAGAGTTGAAGAAGGTTGTCGATCAGGCTAAGAAGGATATGCAGACTATCCAGAAAATGGCGACCAAGACGAACAACGCAGCGCAGAGAATTGTGAAAAAGCGCAGCGAAGCGAATCTAAAGGCTTGGAAGAAACTGGTTGCCGACGCGAAAAAATCGATGAGTAAGTCGGGGACAGCGGGCAAGGCAGCGGCGAAAAAGCGACCCGCTACTAAGAAGAAAGCGGCGACGAAAAAGAAAGCCGCTGCGAAGAAAAAGCCCGCCGCCAAGAAAAAGCCCGCGGCTAAGAAGAAGCCGGCCGCCAAGCGTAAGGCACCTGCCAAGAAAGCAACGCCCAAGCGTAAAGCCGCGCCTAAGAAGAAGTCCTAATACAGCGCCAAAATCAAGGCTGACTGAGCGTCGGTTTACTGAGCTCGGTCAGACCTTGAGTCTTGCAGCCAACGCGCGCAGTCACACTTTCAGGCCAGATATGCCTGCTGAAACCATTTATTCCGCCTCGTAGCTGTACTTTTGACCCCCTAAGCTCGCCTCGTACATCAAACCGCCCTTGGCGACAGTAAAAATGGCCATCCCGTTCTGGTAACCAGCAGATACCGTGGAGGCATCGTGCTTGCCGCCACTGGCGCCCGCTGAGCTGCCACCGCCCGTTGTGCTTTGCGCGCTGGCTGCTGCCGTGATCGCGACGGCGGTTGCCTGGGCACTGAACTCAAAATTGCCTGATGTAAAATCGTCAAAAGCTTTTTTGTTTTCAAAAAATATGATCTGACTGTAGGCCTGGCCACCCAGCTGAATGCCGATGGTCAGCTGGGTCATGCTGGTTTTCCCTACGACCTGCCCGCCAACGTAGACCTTGCCGGAGCCATGGGCGCCGCCTATGCCGATGCCGCCTTTACCAATCGTCGGAAAAAGCGCGTAACCATATGAGTTTTGAAAGAAGCCTGCGCTTTCACCTGCGCCTTCAAAGATCTTCCTTGCATCGGCGTATTCGTCCGCCTGTGCAAGTTGACTAAAAACGATTATCGACAGGGCCGCCAGCCCTGATTTGAGCCTTCTATACATGACTTATTTCTCCCTATAAGGTCAGTGAGTGACAAACCGCTTAGCGCTGTGAATTTGAACACGTAGCGCGTTAGCGTCATGCATAGCTGCCCACTTTGCAAGTGACATTCTGTGACACTCTTAAATACTGTCGATTTTCAATGAAAATGCGCGCTGAATGATTTCTTGGCGCTTGCAAAACCCCCTTTTTTTTAACCTCTGCAGATCGAAGCCTATTTTTGATCGCTTACCTTATCGACTAGGGCACTCCTGAACGATAGCGTAAGCTTAGGAGATGGTGCTATGCGAAATTGATCCTCCACAGTGTTTCAGGCGGATTGTGGCGTAGCTGTAGTGCGCAGCTGGGTCCAGCAAAGCAGGTGGCCCGGGGTCACATTGTCAAGAATCTGGCTCTCGCACTCGAGAGAAAGGTGCCACAGCTGCGATGTTAAGCACTTAACATAAAGCAGGGTTTGTAGTCTTGTGGATCTAGTTTCATCCTCCCCTGATCCACAAAAGCAGACAGTAGGTTGCTGAGATTTTCCACCAGGTCTCGCTCACCGGTTAATTGATACGGACCACGCTCCTCGATAGCGCGAATGCCAACATCCTTGATATTCCCGGCAACAATCCCAGAGAAAGCGCGTCTTAACTCAGCGATGAGCTGGTGCAAGGGTTGTTCCCGGTGCAGCGCCAGTGCTGCCATATTTTCGTGAGTAGGCTGAAACGGCGCCTGCAGCTCAGCAGGGATGTTTAACTTCCAGTTAAAGGAAAATGACTCTTGTTGATCGAGCCGAAATTGACGAACTTTCTTTATCTCTTTTTTCAAACGTTTGGCAACGGCTTCCGGGTCACCGCGCATAATTCGGTAGTGCTGGCTTGCTGCGTCGCCTAAGGTATCCCGTAAAAACTGATCGATTTGGTCAAAGTAGCTGCCGCTGGATTCCGGCGCGGCAAGAATTACGGGCAGTGGAACGTCTTTGTTGGCTGGATGCATTTTTACACCAATCAGATACATCAGCTCTTCAGCAGTGCCTGCGCCGCCCGGAAATACGACTACAGCATGCGCTAGCCTTAAGAAGGCCTCTAGCCGTTTTTCTATGTCCGGCAAAATCACGAGCTCGTTAACCAAGGGGTTAGGCGATTCAGCAGCGATTATTTCAGGTTCTGATATCCCGACGAAACGAGAGACTTTGTAGGCTTGTTTTGCCTGGCCTATTGTTGCGCCTTTCATCGGACCCTTCATAGCGCCCGCGCCGCACCCCGTGGCGATATCGAGACCGCGTAAACCCAGCTGGTAGCCTACCTCTTTGCAGTAATCGTACTCGCTACGTGATATCGAATGACCACCCCAGCATACAACCAGCCTTGGCGGCAGATCGTCGATTAGCGTTCCCGCATTGCGCAGAATGCGAAAGATCATATCGCTAGTGCCATCTGTGCTGCTTAAATCAAAACGCTGTTGATTAACCATCTTATGGTGAGTGAAGACAATGTCACGCAGCGCAGCAAAAAGGTGGCTCCGAATACCCTTAATCATTTTGCCGTCGACAAAGGCGTCCGCGGGACAGTTGAATAACTCAAGCTTGATGCCGCGCGGCTCCGCGACTACTTGCACTTCGAAATCGTCATAATCGGCATACAGTTTACGCGCATCATCCGTAGCCGAACCAGTGTTCAAAACCGCCAGTGCGCATTGACGGAATAATCGATGCACATCTTTATCCGCTGACGCCAGGCTCGCCATCTCTCTCTGAGAAAGTAGGTTCAGCGTCTTTAATGGCCTCACTGAGGCGAAGGACTGCTTATTCTTCACTTCACTCACTCCTGTTATGGCGCTGGTAAGATCATCCCATTGTTTGCGCTAAACGGGCATGCTGATCCGCTCGTATCTATACTCTTTGTGAGTTGCATCTTTGATAACGCCGCACGTTCTCGCGATGGGCTCAAGCAACTAGGAAGTATCAAACCGATTGTTGCCGGCATCGCTCGGCTGGACAAAAAAGTACAGAAGGATCAGCCCACCCAGCAGAGGAATCAAGCTGATCAATTACCACCATCCCGATCCATCGGTATCGAGCAGACGCCTCACGCAGACTGCTAGATTAGGTAAGAAAATGGCGAGCAGGACCAGCGCTGAAAGTGGTGTCCCTGCTTCCTCCGCAAACGGCCGAAAACCCAGCGCAGGTCCTATCACAGCTTCATCCAGCTCGCGCAGTATCAGCATTAACAGGATGAGCGCGAGAAACCACTACCAATACACCGCTCGAGATGCACGACCCGAGAACGTAGCGAAGTTGCTCAGCACAGCTATCACAGCAGCCTGGAACCCCATTTAATTCCTACTTTTTTTGTGGCGACCTTTGCCCAATCGCGACCCTAGCACAGGCGAGGGATTTCACCTATGCTTGCGATGACCCGTTCGACATAAACAATAATATAGGAGCGAGACCCTCATGAGTCTAAGCAAAAAACTGGGTGCGGAGTTCATCGGCACATTCTGGTTGGTCTTGGGTGGTTGCGGCAGTGCGGTACTGGCCGCAGGTTTTCCCGAGCTTGGCATCGGATTTCTTGGCGTATCCTTAGCCTTTGGTTTGACCCTGCTCACCATGGCATTTGCGATCGGCCATATATCAGGTTGCCACATTAACCCAGCGGTATCATTGGGTCTGCTTGTGGGAGGGCGATTCTCAGCGGCTGAGTTCATCCCCTATGTGGTGGTCCAAGTCCTTGGCGGCATCGCGGCGGGTGCAGTGTTATTGTTCATCGCCAGTGGCCAGGCCGGATTTGAACCGGGTGGATTTGCGTCGAACGGATACGGTGCTCACTCCCCCGGGGGGTATTCACTGATGGCCTGCCTGGTGGCGGAAGTTGTCATGACGTTCATGTTTCTCTTAATCATCTTAGGGGCAACTGACAATCGCGCGCCGGCCGGTTTAGCGCCGATCGCAATTGGTTTGGCTCTGACGCTAATCCACCTCATTACGATTCCGGTGACTAATACCTCAGTTAACCCCGCGCGTAGTACCGGGGTGGCGATTTTTGCCGATCCGTGGGCTATATCGCAGCTTTGGCTGTTCTGGCTTGCACCCTTAGTGGGTGCTGCGCTGGCTGGTTTGGTCTATCGGTGGCTGGGCAGCGAAGACTGAGGCTTCTACCAGCTAGGCATCGTCTTCGAGTCGGACCCCGCCCTTAACGTAAAGCTGCCTGTGATAGCGCCCTCTTGTTGAGGTGGAGCAGCGCCCATTCCAGTCGGCTGCGCTAAGCATGGCCTGCGAACCATGCGTTTTTGTGCACTGGATCACAGAATTGGATGTGGTAGCGTGCTCTCAACGACGATAGCTGTTAATACCCTTGTATGCCTGGGGTGATGTAGACGGCGCTAGACGGTGAAAGAAAGCTCAACAGACGACTATAACTGCGAGGATGAGGAAGGCTTCGCGGAGCGCATGCACGCGCAGTGTTGCGAAATTCGTCGCTATCAGCAGGATGTCATTCGCAATGAGGGCCGGAATATAAGTCAGGATGAAGCGGCGCTGGAATGGATAGAGCGCTTCGCGGAAGCCTTCTCACAAGAGCACGACGGCTAGTAAATACTCGCTTCTTTAGCGCGCGACAGACGACATATAGATTGAATCCCCTGTCGGTGCATAGCGCGCTACTCTGCCCAGCAAAGCAACCCCCTAAGTTCTAAAGCTCCCCGGTAAGCCGTCGCAGCGCGATACCCTAGCCGTGTTCAGGCGGTAGCGTACAAGATGAACACGGAGTACATGGCAAAGATGATGGACAGGGTTTTAAAATAGCGCGGAACGATAATAATCAATCCTGTCACGAGGATACCGATGGCTGGCACAAGTAAGGCCGGCAGTAGCGGCATGGGTTCACTAAGCATAGTTAGATTGACATAGGGTCCAATAGCGAAGTAAACCAGCATCGAGAGGGCCGACAAACGCCCGAGGTTCTGGCTGTGTGCCAAAAAATCAAGTGAACCGGCCTCGGGCAACGGTAGCGCCATCTCGGCAGCACCATAGATACAGATTGAGCCGAAGACCAAGACAAGAAAATCTCCAAAAGTCCACAACTCCATATCGCGAAGCTAACAACCCACCCACCACCACAGCAGGCGAAAAACCAATATTCTAAATGCCCCACCCGAAATGGGCCAAAGAAAAACCCATTTACGGTGAGATAGGATTTGA
>JBCCNJ010000108.1:0-14829 GCA_039025905.1 Pseudomonadota bacterium
CTGCCATTGAATGTGTCACGGCGGAGGGTATCAAGACGACGGATGGCGAATTGCACGAATTAGACGTGCTGGTGCTGGCTACTGGTTTTGATCCCAGTGCGTTCATTCTGCCGACGCAGGTCACCGGTAAGAACGGTATCGATCTGGGCGAAATATGGGATAGCGCCCCGCGCGCGCACCGCGCTGTGGCCATGCCGGATTTTCCAAACTTCTGGATGATAGAAGGCCCTACGGGACCGGTAGGTAATCTGTCGTTGATTACGATTAGTGAGAATCAGATCGATTACATCATTTCCATGCTCGACAAAATGAAGCAGGAGGGTTTGGCTGCAATTGCCGTAAAGACTGATGCTTATGAGCAGTACAATGCCGAGATGCTTGAGGCCGTTGATAACACGGTATGGGTGACCGGTGGCTGCAGCAGCTGGTACATGGATAAAACCGGCAAGCCCAACCTGTATCCCTTCCCACCCGAGCGCTATCTAAACGATATGCAGAACCCGGTGTTTGCTGAGTACCAACTGATAACCTCGGTACAAGAAGCGAAGGTATCAGCTAATCCCGTAGCAGCCTGACAATATGAGTTCCCTCGCCCCCGCTCTGTGCGGGGATTTTATCGGTGGGGTTAAATCTAAGTCTCAAAGCCAGTTTTCGAGTGTTGCTGCGCTGCACTCCGTCCTTTTGTGTTTTGCACTTCCTTGTGAGCATGTTCTGAAAGCATCCTAAGCCCTGTCATGTCGGCTTTGGTATGGAAGGCCGGCGCACTCGCCTGTGGACGTGTGTATGTAAGTATTCAATTGCCGATCAGGCGTCCAAAGATCTCACAGCATGCATAGTACCCGCAATCTGACACAGCTTTTTGTCATAGGGTGAAGTGGCCTATACTTGCGCCGCGACGCTATTCAAGAACGTCACAGCGTAATGACGCCGAGCAAATCTAGGCGTCTCATGACATGTCTTACAAGATGATCTTCCGGGAGGAGGCCATGCCGGTAGCAGTTAAGTCGCTTGATGCCAGGCGCTATGCGCAGACTTTTGCGGTTTTCATTGAGCGATCCCATGAATATCCGGCGATGAATCGGCGTTTGGTGGAGGTAACCAATACGCTGCCGCCGAATTTCACTTGCCTCGATGTTGGCGCGGGCACGGGTAAAGTGCTCACGGAATGGCTGCAGGCAGGCGGCCAGAAGCCGGGCATTTATTTGGCGGTCGAACCCAACGCACTGCATGCGCCGACCTTGCGAGACACCTGTGACGCTTTGGGTGTTGTGTCGACGGTAGATGAGCGGCCGTTTGATGAGCACTTTCCGATCGGCAGCGAGTTGGACTTTGCCCTGTTCTCGCACTGCCTGTATTGGCCTCAACACCCCGCGGCCTGCGTGGCGCATGCCTACAATGCGCTAAAGCCTGGTGGTGTTCTCGTTGCATTCCTGCAAGGGCCCTATGCTATTCACTCTATCAACCATCTGTTCGAACCGGAATTCGACCGTGATCAACCCTCGGGACCGCACCACGGCTTTTCCAGTGCTGAGCTCTTGCGAGAACTCCGCGATATCGGTCTCGAAGCAGAACTGTTCCTGGATCCAACACCGCACGATCTGTCCGATCTTATGGGGTCCGACAACGAACAGGAGTTGAACGAGTACCTGTCATTCTGCCTGCAAATAGAGTTTGCTGAGCTTTCAGGCTACCTTCGCGAAGATATTCTCGCGTACCTGAAGGCAGCCTGTGTGGAGCAGGATGGGAAGCGACTTTGGTATGCGCCAAACGCGACGGTGATGTTAAAGAAGGCGTAGGCTGCTCTACCGCGTCGACCGCGACTTATGTCAAAAGGCCCTTCGCAGGGACGAGCTTGAGATTAGCGCTCGCGTCGCGAGAGCATAGCGTGCCAATCGCGGGGTTGCAGCGAGCCCTGCACTAGCTGTCCACCTATAAATACAGCGCTCGGCTCTAACTCGCTGATGGTGTGTGCCGGCATGGTGAACAGATCCGTATCGAGCACAATGAAATCAGCCAGATAGCCGGCTTTTAACATACCCTGCACCCCTTCTTGGCCCAGCTGCCATGCGGCACCACGGGTGTAGCCGTCGATCAATACGTCTATGCCGAGCTTCTCTGACTCGAGACCGGTCGGACCATGTGGTGCGTCCTCTCGATACTGCCGGGTATGCCCAACTTGGATGCCAGTAAAGGGACTGGCAGAGCCGTCATGCCATTCGCTGGGAAAATAAACGTCGCTGGAAAAACTCACTTTGGCACCCGCTTCTAGAATCGGTTGTACTGGATAGGGTGTATCTGCTCTGCCGCCCAGGGCAGGGTAGTAGTAGCCATGGTCATGGCCGTGCCAGGCGGGTGTGAATTGAGCGATCACCCCCAGTTCCGCAAAACGGGCATAGTCCGCTTCGTCGACGACCTGTAAATGGGTCAGCGTAATGCGTGATCGCACCTGGCGATCCAACTCCGTTTGCGCAAGCTCCACTGCGTCGAGGGCACTGCGTGCGGCCTGGTCACCGATGGTATGGATGTGCAGATGGAGATTCTCGCGATCCAGATCCAAAATCAGTTGTTTCAGATTGTCCACGCCAAACAGGCTTGCACCTCGATGTCCCGGCATATCTGAATAATCCTTAAGCAGATGAGCGCCTCGCGTTTCTACAACGCCGTCGTAAAAGACCTTGAGCGTATCGACACGCACGTTCTCGGAGCGATAGCTTTCATGCATTCGTTTCAGCTCTTCAACAGCGGTGTCGTATTGTGCAGGGAGCATGATGCTGTAACTGCCGTAGTAGCGGACTGGCAGTTCGCCACGTTCATCCATGCGAGTTACAGCGCCGTAGACTTCATCGTCCCTGCCGAAATTGCCCGCATCAAACACGGCAGTGATGCCGTCCTTTTTGAGATCAGATAGGAATTCTCTTAGTACCTGCTCTTCCTGCTCGCGCACCTCAGTCAGACTTCCCGCTAGACTAAACGCAGCGCTCTCTGTGACATAGCCAGTCAGATCACCGTTTTCATCGCGCTGAAAGAAGGCAACGCCCGGCCATGGATCCACCGGGTCCTCTCCAATGCCAGATAGTTCAAGCGCTCGCGTATTGGCCCACAGGCTGTGCATTGTGATGTCAAAAATTAGCACGGGTCTACTCGATTCCAGCGCATCCAGATCCCTTCGATGCGGCCCAGTCGTCCCAAAGAACTCATTGTTCCAACCGATAGCGAAAATCAGATCTTTGTCCGGGTTGTCGGCAATCAGCCTGGCAATGTCCCGCATTTGTGATTCTCTGTCCTCGGCTTCTGGCAGCGGCAGTAGATCTGCATACATAGCGATAAAACCGGGATGTACGTGGGCGTCGATCAATCCGGGAAGAACCAGACGCCCATCTAGGTCGATCTTTTCCATGGCCCTGTACCCAGATGCAGTGTCGTTATCGCCGACGTAGGTCAGCTTTTCGTCCCGCACGACCATGGCTTCAGCCCACGGCAGGTCGGGGTTCGCTGTATAGATTCTTGCGTTAAGATACACGGCGTCCGCCACAGGCGGTTTGTCGGCGCAAGCGGTGAGCGCTAGTACAATCAGGGGTAATGCAAGAAATCGCCGATTCATTTGGTTCCTTGATTAAGAGGTGCTAGTGATTAAGTCGCTGTTATGGGCGTCAATTATCTTCGACGATAGACTAGTTTCGCCGCCGGTTATGGCTAGCTCGCCGCGTATTGATCACTCCAAGCGAAGATAAGGCGCTACAACTTACGCTTTGAACGTAGCGCAAATAGTGTTCTGCTCTGCGAGCGCTCAATAAACTCTATCTCGCAGCCAGTGCGCTGGCAACTTTATCTTCCCGGTATTTCTCTGCCTGAACAGGTCACTATTGTATGCATGTGCGGACTCCAATACAGGTCAAAGGCAGATACCCCCGGGGAATGCGTGTCGTTCCATCGGGAGCTCGCAAGTTGAACACGGTAAAGTCAAAGGGGTGAAAAAGGCGATTCGGCAGTTACCGCTTAGTCATTCGTATGGCGAGCTTTGAGTCGACCGCGAGCTGACAGGAGTGACAACGCGCCTATTTGCTGTGAACGCTGCATTGTGTACCGCTGAATGGTACCCTTCCGCCCTCGCATAAACCGCATCCAGGAACACAAGGACATCACGCTATGAGTGACAGCAGTACCCTGTTTCGACCATTTGCTATTGGCTCCCTTGAACTCGCCAATCGTATCATCATGGCACCCATGACTCGAAACGCATCGCCTAACAACGTTCCAGGTCCTGACGTGGTGGAGTATTACCGGCGGCGCGCTGCGGGCGGCGCCGGATTGATTTTCACTGAAGGAACCTGCGTGGGACATATTGCAGCCAGCGGCTACCCGGATGTGCCTTATTTCCATGGCGAGGCGTCCCTAGAAGGATGGCGCAAGGTGGCCGAGGCGGTGCATGAAGAGGGCGGTAAGATCGCACCTCAGCTGTGGCACGTAGGCGGTATGCGTAAGGCCGGCACACCACCAGAAGGCGATGTTGACGGCTATGCGCCATCGGGTATGAATGTACCTGGAAAAGTAAAGCGGCGGGTGATGACACAGGAGGATATACACGACGTGGTGAAAGCCTTTGCCGAAAGTGCCTCGGCGGCGAAAGAGTTGGGTTTCGATGCAATAGAAATTCATGGCGCGCATGGCTACCTGATAGATCAATTTTTTTGGGCGGGCACGAATGTGCGTGAAGACGAGTACGGCGGCTCACTGGAGAGCCGCGGGCGTATGGCCGAAGAAACCATTCTGGCCTGCCGTGAAGCGGTCGGCCCTGACTTTCCGATCTCACTGCGTTTCTCGCAGTGGAAGCAGCAGGACTATTCAGCGCGACTGGCCACCTCGCCGGAAGAATTAAAGCGTTTTCTGGATCCACTGAGCGCCGCGGGTGTCGATGTCTTTCATTGCTCTACCAGACGCTTTTGGGAGCCTGAGTTTGAAGGTAGCGAATTGAACCTGGCAGGGTGGACAAAAAAACTCACCGGTAAACCCACCATTTCCGTCGGCAGTGTCGGCATGAGCGAAGATTTTATCCCGCTGCCTGGTGAGACCACGTTTCGTGAGGCAGAGCCGGCCAGCCTCGATGCCCTGATTGAACGCATGAGTAACGATGAGTTTGACCTCATCGCAGTAGGTCGAGCGATGATTGCTAATCCGGATTGGGCGAACCTTGTACGTCAAGGCGAGCTTTCAACAATCCAGGCGTTCCAGAAAGAACAGTTATTCAAACTGATTTAGCTTTGACCGCAGTAAGTTTGTGGCCGATAGATTTTCAGCAGCTGCGTGTAAGCAAAAACCCGTTGAGAGCCTATCATTCTGAATACTGTTATTCGGGATTCGATACTTGCATTATCAGCACAGGATGCATGCTGCTTTCAATAGTATTGCTAGGTACAGAAGTGTTGCCGTCAAGATAGGCCATTTGCGGAATAGAGGGGGGCTGATTTGCTCACGATTCCAATGAATCTAAGCGCAGGCGATCGGCGTTTGCGACAAACAGTTGCCTTGGCAGCCAATATCCTGCTGTTTGCGTACGTGCTGGATGCAGTGTTGACCTTTCTCGATATTATGTTTGGCGTCAATTCGATCTCTGTCTTGCATAGCGCTCGTTCGTTGGTTGCCAATACCGTGATGTTGCTGGCCGCTCTATGGCTCGTAGCGCTCGTGCTTTGCGGCGACCTTGTCAAAGGGTGGTTGCTGTTTTGGCTTGCCATTAGCGTTTACTGGCTCAACTCGGGTGGCCAGCCCGTGGGATTCTTTTTCGAGGATCCCCGAGATCCCCGTCAGATGTGGGTACTGATGGGGCTTCAACTTTTGATCGCGACTGTGTCGATGATTCGGGTTCGCCTCAGCTATGGGAAGTGGTGGATAACGCAAGCGGTACCAGCGAGTTTGGAAACCCGGTTTTTTGGATGGCTTGGCCGATTTCTGGGTAGGGCCTTCACCATTCTACTGCTTTGGCTCGTGTATCAACCCTTCGGCTTGATGACAGTACTTGAACACAGCACCGGCGGATATATGAGCTTCACCTGGGATGGGATAGAGATGCGTGATGTAGAGTTTGTACACGCATCTGGTGACAGTGTCAGGCTTATAGGGATCATGCATTTTGGTGATCCTCTGGTCTATCGAGAGCTGCTAGAGAGCTTTGAAAAACCAAGATCGATAATTCTGGAAGAAGGTGTGACCGATAGAGACGGTCTGATCTCTGCGGGTCCAACATCAAAGCAAGCGCGCGACAGCACGGGCGTTATCGTCTGGCAGCCCAGTATGGACGAAGTTCGTGGCGCAATACGCGTCGAGGATGAGCGAAAAAGCCATCCATGGATAACGGTAAAGAATGCAGATGTAGACGCTTCCGAGCTTTCTCCGGAAATGCTCGAGTGGTTGCGTAAGTTCGCGACACTGCGGCAACGCTCCTCCGCGAATCCGATGGAGACACTACTCCAACTCAGCGCTCTTAGTACTCAATTGAGCGACATCGGTTTGGAATACATTGTGAACGGTAGAAATACTCGGCTGATGGAACACCTCCAGGCTGTTCGGGGTGATTTTGAGTATATTGTCGTACCATGGGGGGCAATGCATATGCCGGGTATTGAGGCATCATTGATTCAGCTTGGCTTCGCCCCTATGCAGCAAGACCAACGCTGGACGCTCCTGAAGTGGACCACGCTGTTTGAATCACTGAGCGGTAATTCAAAACCCAAGGAGCGAAGTCTGACGGAAGCTCAATTGCACGCCTATGCGCAGCGCTCGTCGGAGGCAATGTTACTCACCCAGCGAGCAGCGCTTGAACTGGTTCCTGTGTCCGATACCGAGGGACAGCGTGGCCAAGCTGTTCAGTCTGCGTCAAGTCTTTCTCAGGACAATGGTGGTCTCGCTGCTGCCGTGCCCGCGACGAAATCCGTAGGCGTGATGGGGGGGCTGCCGACGCGATTAGAGGGCGAAAACTGGCCGCGTAATGCGCAGACAGGTACGCCATTGAGCTTTCTTCTGGAGATTAACCGAGATGAAAAGCATGCGGCGTTCTTTGGAGACATTAAGCGCTTGCGACTGTTTGTCGATTACTCAGCGTTTTGGGGTGGCAACGAAGAGGGCACCTACGCCGTTTTGATCGACAGAGTTGGCGATCCTGAGCGCAAGGAAATCGGCTGGACTGGCGAGGAACTCGATGCACTTGCTGCGGAATTCGGGCCCCTGCAGGAAGACTATGGCGCGCGCCTGTCTTGGTCTGGCAACAGGCTGCTCGCTAGAGCGGTAGAGATGGTTGATCGCGAACTCATGCCCTTTGAACCCGATCAGGTGGATCGGGAAACAATGTCGACCTGGTTCGACATCAGCGATGAAGCAATGGAGGCGTTTGCGGATGATCATGGTGCTCTGCTGATTGACTTCGAAAGTTCGTTTTTGGGCGGCTATCCTCAATGGATTCAATATCCAGACGATGCCGGTGATCTACCATTCTTTCTGCAATTGGCCCCGCAGGGAGAAATGATGTGGGGTGATGGTGGTATTTTCTACCTGTATCTGGATCCCGAGGACCCTAGTCGCGTCGTATTATTGGGGCAAATGTCCTAGGTGCGGCACTGGGCGACGAAGAGTTGCGCCGCCAGATCACGGCGATAGGTGTTTTCCGTCTTTTGCCTTCGGTATCTGCTAGGGTGGATAGCGTTATCCCGTTCCTAAGTGGAGTCAACGTATGATTAAGCAGTACCTGATGTCGGCAGTCTTGGGGGTTTGCTCAGCTAACGTGGTTGCGGAGGATTGTCTTAGCGTTCTCGGCACCTATCTTACAACCAAGACCGACACTTCCGGAATCGACAAGGGTATGGTGGGGCGTACCATTCTATCGCTGGCGCCTGGTGGCTTCGCTACCATGACAGACAGTGCACAGGGTGGCATTCAGGGTTATCAGGCATTCGGTATGATGCAGGGATCCTGGAATTGTTCGACGGGCCAAGATGAGAGGACGGCGGTAGCCGTTACCTTGTTAGATTTTTCCTACCCGAGTGAAGCCAACCCCAACGCGAAGGTCGCGCTGGTCAGCATCGCTGGGTCTGTTGATGCCGAAACCGGTGATATACGAGGAAAAACTGGCGTAAGACTGTATCCGATAGACATTGACCCGTTTTCAAACACTAAACCGGATCTGGAAGTCGGTTATACCTTCGAAGGCAGGCGACTACCCAATCCGTAGCGGCATGCCGCGCTTCCGCCTCACCCTATTCAGGGTGTACGTTGACAATCCTTAGTCGCAAAGTAGCTGCAGACACGGGGCATCGCGATTCACTCCCTATTCAGTATTTGGACGAGACTTAACGCACATGTTGCTACCTGGATAATGCGATGACGGGAGAAGCACCGTTGAACGGGTGGACGAGCAATTGGTTGGTGAATTTCAGCAGTGACTCTCGAGACTAGGAACGATGTGTGATGGGTGAGGTCTGGTCAGACCTTCACAAAAGCGACTTAACGAATTCAAGCTTTTTCACTTCCGGATGGATGTGCAATTGCCGGTGCTAGAGTGGTTCACATCGCTACCAAATCTCCGTTACATCTTTGCGAACCCAGAATGTTTTATTGAGAAGAGGCACTATTAAATTGCGGCGCCACTCTGGCTGCGCAGTAACACAGATGCCCTCACCAGGACGGATATCTTGACACTTGTTCAAGGTAAGTGCGAGCATCGACTAATACCTCGTCTCTATTAGTACTGTAACTCTATGCTGACCCTGAACGAGAACGTCCTGGCCGACTGCGTTGTATTGGAGACGCGAAGTGCCGCCGTGGTGCAATCAGAACTCAGTCACTATCTCGCGGATCATAACATCGAAATTCAGGGAGATCGTAAGAGGCTGCATGCAGTTGTAAAGCGAACACAGCTACAAAGTATCGCGCTGAACGTCATAGAGTACGGTTGTGATGTCAGTATCGCGCCGAAATCGATGGAGGACTTTTATTTGCTGCATATTAACCTCTGCGGACAGTGTGAAATCATCCATGAGCATGGTCAGTTGACCGTAGATAGCGATGTCGCTGCAGTTTGTTCACCTGAGCACTATTATCGATTTCAGTGGCACCCTGACAGCAGAGTTTTAGCTATTCAGATTCCCCGTGAACGTGTTCTCTCTCATGCCCGCTCGGTATTGGGCCAACATGTTGTTGACAATATTACATTGGATCCGGTGATTGACCTGCGTAGCGCAAAGGGCGAGGCATTGATGGGTTTGGTGCACTACTTGTTATTTGATAGCACGCTAGAGAGGGGATTAACCAAGCAGCCCACGTCGAGCATTCTTGAAGATGCGCTTATCGATACCTTGTTTCGTATGCAGCCTGGAAACTACGGACTGGCATTGATGGAAACCACTTTGGACCGGAAAGTGCTGCCGGCACATGTCAAGAAAGCGGAGCGCTACATGGCCGCGAACCTGCACAGATCGTTACGCCTTGCAGAGCTGGCACAGATGAGCGGCGTGAGCACGCGAACCTTGTCCTCCAACTTCAATCAGTTTTTGGGGAGTCCACCCGCGCAGTATTTCTTACAGATGCGACTTGAGCATGCGCGAAGCCTGCTTCTGGACTCCAGGCTTAACAAAAAGGTTGGGGATATCGCCCGCGAATTGGGGTTTCGTCACCACAGTGGTTTTGCCGCCGCTTATAAAGCACGATTCCAGGAAACACCTACTGAGACCTTGCATCGACGTATCGGTCTTCTGGTGCATTAGGGCTTCACTCCGGGCTCGATTGCGGCTGCCCGGCGAAATAATTTCCGATTGTTGGCATTGTTTGCCGAATTTAATAAACGCGCGCTGGCATAGCGAGTGTAAGCGAGGGACTCTGTAGCTAAAGATATATAGTATTTTCGCTACAAGATCGTTCAGGCCAGAGATATTGCGCGATGGGAAAACGCTTTACGTTTCATGCACCGGACCATGTTTTGGAGAAGTTTCCGGAAGGGTTTTCCGGGAACTCTCAAAATGGTGTCGGTGAAAAACAAGCGCGTAGACCAAAGCCCCTAATCTGGCATATGCCGGGTATTACTCCGACGGTAGAGCTGCGCGAGTACGTTCTAGAAAATTTTTTTTCTATTCCCGAGCTTGTCAAGGCGTTCTGGGAGCCTGACGACGGGCGCGGACCGGAACCGAACGCAAAGTGTAGCATCAAGGGGCAAGGCACGAGTGAAGAGTGGACGCAGCGTATCAAGGACTTCGCATTGGCGCACGGCGCTGATGATGTAGGTATCACGCCCGTTATTCCAGGTGAGATTTTTGAAGGGTTCTCCTGCCCGTTTCCAAATCTCATTGTCTTTGCGGTTAAGCATGATTACGAGCTACTAGCTGCTGCACCGTCAAACCCCTACGACAATACCCATGCGGCTGAATTGGGTACACAATATGCCCGCGCTGCACGGGTGGCCGCAGAAATTGGCAACTTCATTCATGATCAAGGCTTCGATCGGGAGCTGTACCTAGGTCCTGATGCGCATGCCATCAATTTTCTTCCTCATGCGATAGCGGCGGGGATGGGGGAACTAGGCAAGCATGGTTCGCTAATACATCCTCGCTTCGGATCGGGCTTCAGGCTCTCTGCGGTAGCGACCGATATGCCGCTGGCATTTGATGAGCCGCTGGATTTTGGGGCAGATGACTTCTGTAGCACCTGTCAAGTTTGCTTCAACGAGTGTCCTCCAGACGCGATATCAAATGAGAAAAAGGTCGTGCGTGGTGTCGAGAAGTGGTCGGTGGATTTCGATAAATGTATACCCTATTTCAACGAGACAATGGGCTGCGGTATCTGTATTGCTGTTTGCCCTTGGACCAGACCCGGGGTGGCGGATAACCTGGTTGTGAAGATGGCACGGCGGCGAGCTCGACAAGAAGAAAAAGACAACGCTGTGGCAAACCCCAATGCTACCGTCCAGGATGCATGAGGTGCTTGAGCAACCGGGATACCAGACTCGTGGCATAAAAGGGAAAAGTCAATTTCTGGAATTGATGGCTGGCGCTGTCCGATCTGCCTATGGCGGTGTACCAATCAAATCACTGGCTCCACAAATACCCTATCCAAACATAGGTGTGGGTTACGCGATTCAGGAAACGAATACGCGCCTATGGCTGGAACAGGGGAGGCAGATAGTCGGCAGAAAGGTCGCGTATGCTAGCCAACAGATCAGAGAGAATAGTCACATCAGTGATGCTCAGACGGTTTTCGGTATGCTGTTCGACAACGTACTCAAGTCCAATGGCGCGGTTATCAATAGCGCGGAACTGACACAGCCACAAGTGGCAGCGGAATTAGGGTTTCGCGTCGCCCAGGATGTCACGACAATTCCTCGCGATAAGGCAGCCGTTTTGAAACTCCTCGACGTGTCTATGCCTTTGCTGGAAGTGTCTTCCAACAGAATCCTGGACGAAAACAAGAAGATTATCGACGTGGTTGCAGATAACGCTTCGGCTGGCTTGTGTGTGCTGGGTGAGGAATCTGAGATCCCGTCGCTGCAACGAATTGAAACGATTGAGGTTGAAATACTGAGGGATGGCGACTGTGTGTCCAGTCATCGTGGTAGCGTCGACGTCTGCGCGGCTCTGACGCGATTGTTTGTCAAGATGATTGCGTGGGGACGGCCTGTGCGAGCGGGGGACATCATTGCATCCGGTGCCTTCTTACCTTCGGTGCCGGGGAGTGCGGGTCATGTCTACGAGGGTAGATTTTCTGGTTTAGGGTCAGTTTGGGCTCGCTTTAGCTAGTTCAGATTGTCAGCCCCAAGGTCCCGTAGCGCACTCGCCCGAGACCTAGGCAGAGAGTTTTTTGGGAAATCTTAGACTCTTAGTGACCTACAGCGTTTGTCATAGTTCTGTAGCTGATAAACCATGTATCCGGGCATTGCACTTGAACACTTAGATCGATACCCATTTGACCCAATATTGAAAAGACTGAATTTGCGACCTTGGAGACTGATCGGAAAATAAGCTAGGCTGCGCTAACCGAAGATCTATGTAAGAGGAGCAGCATGGTAAGAACCCTGTCCCCCAATGCATCTGATACGTATTTTGCCGAATATCTGAAAAACACCGGCGAAAAGGCGCTCAACAAGTGGCTGCATTACTTCCCTGTGTATTCTCGTGAGCTGGCGCGTTTTCGAAACCGGCCTGTGACGTTTTTGGAGATTGGCGTTTTTCGAGGTGGCTCTTTACCTATGTGGAAAGGCTATTTCCACGATGAGAGCACTCTTGTGTTCGTTGATATTGATCCCGAATGTAAGGAGCATGAGTTGGAGGGAACGCATGTCCGTATTGGAGATCAAGCAGATGCAGCCTTTCTAAAGAGCCTCTCTGAAGAATTTGGTCCTTTCGATGTTGTACTAGATGATGGGAGTCATATCTGTGCGCACCAGATCGCGAGCTTTGAAACACTGTTGCCCGAGATGCGCGACGAAGGCCTCTACCTGGTCGAAGACTGCCACACGAGTTATTGGCCTGGCTTCGGCGGTGGTTATCGCAACGAGGCGAGTTTCATCGAATATGCCAAGCGGCTTGTCGATGGCATGCACTCTTGGTACACAGATCAGGATGCACTTTTTCCTTTCGATGAGCGAGCCAAAGAGCTCTGTTCCGTGCGCTTCTATGACTCGATAGTCGCGATTGAAAAACTCCATCAGCCTGATATTCCAGTCTGTATTGTGGCCAAAGAAGGCAAAGTCAATACCGCGCAGAAGTGGCATAAAATTCGCGGTCGCCAATCAAAGTTCAAGGGCAAGGATGGCGCTTGATGCTGCGCCGAAGGGCTACGCGCTCGAAACGATCGAGGGCGAGTACCATGCAGGGGGCTTAGCGCTTGTAGGTTACAGGTCGAACGTCCTTGATCCGCCCTCAAGGGAGGCGTCTTTACAAGGTCAGCACTTAATATCCCAACAACACTGACTGCGTGGAGCTCGGATACTCGTGATCCGATAGTAAAGCCGGCCCCTGGCTTAAGGTCCAGGTGCTCACGCAGTGCATGCTCAATCGGATGGCTCGATGTGGCGCGTTTAGTCTGTCATCTTTCTATGTTATACAACCTGATAACGGGAGTGCTGAACCTCAGATTCACGGGTGTGGCCTTTAAAGTCGATTGCCATAGAACCAGAAAGAGGAAATTGCGCGCCACCATGATAAGAACTGTCGCTCTTGGCATGTGCCTCTCGCTACTGTTGGCCTGCTCAAATGACTCATCAAACTCTGCCGCGTCCACGGGCACGCTGCAGGGTATGGCGCTGACCCCCGCGCAAGCACGGCTGGAAAACGGTGTGCTGCAATTAAGGATGGTGGATAATGCCAATTCCGAAGACGTGGTATTTGAAGATAGCATTGCATTCGAAAACAGCGCAGGTGGCATCGCCTACGAGTTCGAAGTGCCCGAGGGCAGCTTCGGCATCTCTATGCTTGTTGGCGATGAGTCAGAGGTGGATTGGTCTAACCTCCCAGAGGGAGCGCTATTTCGCCACTACCACTGCGATATGAGCGATGCCTCCATGCCCTGTCGCACGGAAGGCGTCGCCGTTGTCGCGGGGGAACGCACCACGCTTAATCTCACACTTGGGCTCAACGGGTTTACCGGCAACCTGTTTGATGGCGATCAGTTTCTGAATGTTGCGCACGGTGCTGGCCAGCGTGAGCGACCCGATTTCACCTTCGCTGCATACGAACATTTGCAGTCCATCGCGGCGGAAGTGATCTTCGAAGCCGATCTCAACGGCAGTGCTGATGGAGTCCCCGTCGTGATGCACGATTCCACGCTGGATCGTAAGACGAACTTTGATGAAATCAACTGTCCAGACAAGGAGCCCGCGCCTGAAGGGACACATTTCACGCACAATGACTGCGGTCGCATTTCAGAACTGACTTTCGATGAAATTAAAACCTACGACGCGGGCTATCACTGGAGCGAAGACGGCGGGGCCAGCTTCCCGTATCGGGACCAAGGCTTACGACCGGTATCTCTAGAAGAATTGTTTCAGCGCTTCCCTGACGCTCACTATGTGTTGGAGTTGAAACCGGAGGAAAGATCGGGGGTTCGCTCCTTCACGGACGAGGATCTCGCCACCGCCGCGGAAGTTGCCCGGCTGATCCGAAGTTATCGCATGCAGGATCGTGTGACAGTAGCGTCTTTTCTGGTTGATTTGATCCAGGCCTTCAGGGCGGAGGATGCCGACATTGATACCGCTCTGGCTGAAGATGAGGTACTACCTCTCATGCTGGCAGTGTTTGCCGATGACGCCGGTTACCAGCTCCCAGGGAATACGGGTCGGTTTCTGCAGATTCCAGAGAACTTCAATTTCAATGGAACCCCACTGAATCTTGTCAATGAGCAGAATGTGGCTGTGCTTCTTGAGCGCTATGGTCTAAAGGTGCATGTCTGGACAATCAATGAGCGGGAAGACCTGACGCGGTTGCTAGCGGTCCCCGGGCTCGCTGCGATCATGACCGATTACCCGCAGCGCTTACAGAATATGATCCGAGAGGCGGGGTTGTGAGGTAGAGATAGCGAGTGCGAAGCTTCGCAGCCGGGGTTTGGTGAAGTCAGTGTAGCGATTTTCCCTGAGGCACAGTCGCTTGTGCATCCGGTAATAAAAAAACCCCGGTTAAGAACCCCGGGGCTTGAGAACTCGATACCTGGATGGCGGTAAACTACTCAATCACTTCAATGGGCTCGATCACCACGGCCATGGTGTTTGCACCGGCATCAAAGGGATGAGCCGTGTCGTTGCGTGGGACCCAGCAGTTGACGAAATCGACGTTGTTGTCATCGGTGCGTGCCGCCAGCTTA
>JBCCNJ010000109.1:0-14715 GCA_039025905.1 Pseudomonadota bacterium
GATGATATGATTGACGCTTACATCGATCTTAAATCGGGAGAAATCGAAAAACTCAACATGACCACTCATCCCGTTGAATTTGAAATGTACTATTCAATGTAGAGACTCATCTTGGTAATAGCGCTCACTTTTTAGAGGAAGTACTCGCACTTTCCGAGCCTTTACCCCTGCACATGCTTTTCCAGGTATCTCCAGGTTTTTTTTTCCAGGTGCGGGTTTTCTGCTAGGGTAATGCCTCTGAATCCTGGTTTTGGTGACGAGTATGCGAATACTGATGTTAACTGGCCTGCTGGTGCTATCGTTTGCAAGCGCAGCACAGATATACAAGTCCACGGACGCCGAGGGTAATGTGACTTACTCCGATACACCCCCGGTCAATACTCCCTCTGAAAAAGTAGAAATACGCGAGACCAATAGCACACCACCGCCGCCGGATATCGACTACGTGGATGTGTCCGCTGACGATAGCGCACAGAGCGAGGAAGAAGATACAGAGTCTTATACCGTTGGCATCACCGCCCCGGTCAACGAAACGACTATCCCCATGGGGCCGGGTAATTTTTCGGTTGCAGCATCCGTGGAACCGGCGCTGGCGCAAGGCGCTTTGTTACAGCTGTACGTTGATGGCGCAGCTTCGGGTATCCCGCAACTCACCAACAATTGGGATCTCACCAATGTATTTCGCGGCGCACACGATCTGACTGTCGCGGTCGTGAACAGCGACGGCACCAAATTGGCCGAGTCCGAGCCGGTGCGAGTGTACGTTCTACGGCCCTCGGTCAATTTCAAAAACCGCAACTAATTCCCTGGACACATCCTCTTCATTAATGCACCATAATGGTGCATTATGTGTTCGTGCAAGCACTAGCATGACCTCTACTGAGCTTGGACACACCGTAATTTGACTAACGCACTTAGTGAGCAAGTGCTTACTATCATTATACGCTCTGTCATCAGAAGTAACTCGCATTAATGTAAAGAAAAGCGTGTTTTGGCTCTATTTTTGCTTTTCTTTTGTGCTCGCGAGCTAAGAGCGTTCAAGTTTGGGGCAATGATGGACCACGACCAGGATATTCTGGACAGCATCAGCACAGGCGTTCTTGCGCTGGATGCGGACTTGCGAGTTACCGATCTGAATGCATCCGGAGAGGCGTTACTGAAAACCTCTGAGGTGCGATGCATCGGGTCTCATGCGGGCCAACTGGTCATGCATGCCGCAGAGTGGCTCGAAAAGTTGCAGAAGGTACTCGACAGTCATACACCCATGACGCGACGGAGTTCCACCCTAACGCTACCTACGGGGCAGGAGATACTGGTGGATTTAACGATTACACCTGTGGGGCATCCAGGCCGCAACAAGTTGGTCGTTGAACTACAGCCGGTGGATCGCCTACTAAAGATCAGCCGGGAAGAGGGTATGTTACACGCGCAAGAGACGACCAGAGCTGTCATTCGGGGCTTGGCTCATGAAATCAAAAACCCGCTAGGTGGCGTTCGCGGTGCAGCGCAACTGCTAGCTCGAGCACTGCCCAATGAAGAGCTGACTGAGTACACTCAAGTCATTATCCGCGAAGCCGACCGGCTTCGAGATCTGGTGGACAGACTGCTGGGGCCACATCAACAACTGGTACTGAAAACCCACAATGTTCACGAGGTGTTGGAATATGTTCGCAACTTAGCGCTTGCTGAATCAGACAATACCGTCACCTTCGAACGCGACTACGATCCAAGCCTGCCAGAGTTTCCATCCGATAGAACCCAACTGATACAGGCGGTTCTGAACATTATCCGCAACGCCATGCAGGCAGCGGTGGACACAAGAACCTGCGTGATACACCTGCGTACGCGCGCCAGGCGTCAATTTACAATTGGGGCGGAGCTACATCGCCTCGTATGTCAGGTCGACATTACCGACAATGGACCCGGCATCCCTGAAGACATTGAGCATGCGATATTTGTGCCCATGGTAACCGGCCGAGCAAACGGCACTGGACTGGGCTTGGCCATCGCCCAGTCCGTCATTAATTATCACGGCGGCCTGCTGGAGTGCGAAAGCGAACCCGGCAGCACACGTTTTACTTTTTATATTCCAATGGGGCTGGAAGATGCATAGAAGAGCGAAGATCTGGGTAGTTGATGATGATAGCTCTATCCGTTGGGTACTAGAGCGAGCGCTAACTCAGGCAGATTTAGACAACGAGAGTTTTGCCGACGCCGAGCAGTTGCTAAAGCGCATCGATCATGAACAACCGGATGTCATCATCAGCGATATCCGTATGCCCGGGGCGGATGGCTTAGAACTGCTCGCCATGGTCGCAGAAAAATATCCGGATCTCCCCATCATTATCACCACAGCCCACTCCGATCTCGATAGCGCGGTTGAGTCCTACCAGCGCGGCGCATTTGAATACCTGCCCAAGCCCTTTGATTTGGACGAAGTGATCGCCGTTACACAGCGCGCAGTTGCTCAAACGCAGGAAAAGCGTGGCGCTTTGCCGGAGTCTGAGGAGGTGCGCAACACCGAAATCATCGGTGAAGCCCCCGCCATGCAGGAGGTTTTTCGCGCAATTGGGCGCCTCGCTCACAGCAACATCACGGTACTGATCAACGGCGAGTCCGGAACGGGCAAGGAGCTGGTGGCACGAGCGCTGCACAAGCACAGTCCCCGCTCCCATAATCCGTTTATTGCACTGAATATGGCAGCTATCCCTAAGGATCTGCTCGAATCTGAACTATTCGGCCATGAAAAGGGCGCTTTCACGGGCGCAAACAGTCGCCGCATCGGGCGCTTCGAGCAGGCTGATGGGGGCACGCTATTTCTCGATGAGATCGGCGATATGCCCGCCGAAACCCAGACGCGATTACTGCGCGTGCTGGCGGATGGTGAGTTCTACCGCGTGGGCGGTCATCTTCCCGTCAACGCCAATGTGCGCATCATCGCGGCGACCCATCAGGATCTCGAGTCCCTGGTACAGCAGGGTGAATTCCGAGAGGACCTTTTCCATCGGCTCAATGTCATCCGAATCCATATCCCCAAACTCTCTGAAAGGCGCGAGGATATTCCCAGGCTAATGCAGTATTTCCTGCTGCGCGCCGCGGAGGAACTCGGAGGCGATACAAAGGTCCTGCAACCGGCCACCGAAGAGTACCTGATGTCATTGGATTGGCCGGGCAACGTGAGGCAGCTAGAAAACACCTGTCGCTGGATTACGGTGATGGCCTCCGGTCGCGAAATTCATATTAGCGATTTGCCGCCGGAACTAGGGCAGGTTTCACACAGCCCTTCAGAGGCTACGCAATCCGATTGGCGAGATATGCTCTCCAGTTGGGCGCGCAGGGAACTGCTGCACGGTAAGAATCAGATACTGCGCGATGCCTTGCCGGCTTTTGAGCAGGTCATGATAGAGGTGGCCTTGCAGCACACCCAAGGGCGTAAACGCGATGCCGCCGAGCTCCTGGGATGGGGTCGCAACACGCTGACACGCAAGCTCAAGGAGCTACAGCCCCACAAGTAGAGTTGCGGACATCGGGCGGTTACCATGCGGTATGCTGAGAGTCGTACTGTATCAACCTGAGATTCCCCCCAATACCGGCAACATCATGCGCCTGTGCGCTAATACCGGCTGCTCGCTTCACTTGATCAAGCCCCTGGGTTTTGAGCTGGAAGACAAGCGAATGCGTCGGGCGGGCCTGGACTATCGGGAATTTGCTGACGTCCAGCAATATGATGATTTGCCGAGTTTTATGGCGCTTAACAATAATCCCCGTCTCTTTGCTGCAAGCACCCGAGGTACTCGCCTGTACAGCGAGATCAGCTATCGCATAAACGATGCAATAGTGTTTGGACCTGAAACACGCGGACTACCTGCCGAGATACTTGACGAGCTCGGAACAGAGTATTGCCTGCGCATACCCATGCAGCCCAACAGTCGTAGTCTTAATTTGAGCAATGCCGCAGCGGTTGTAGCCTACGAAGCGCTGCGGCAGCTTCGCTATCCCAATCTGGATTGAGGCGCCCACTTAGGATTAGTGGGCGCTAGCTACTATCTTAAGAGGATAGTTTAGTTAATAGAGGGCTCTGCTTCACCCTGGTTAGCTTGTGCCTGGGCAAGCGCTTGCTGATACATGGCATCGAAATTAATCGGCGCGAGCATCAACGGTGGAAAACCGCTTTTCACACATAAGCTATCAACACACTCTCTGGCATAGGGAAAGAGTACGTTAGGCGCTGCAGTGCCAACCACCCGACGCAGATCTTCCGGGGTGAAACCCGTGATTAAAAAAATACCGGCCTGTTGAACCTCAATAAGAAAGGCGGTTTCATCGTCTATCTTGGCTGTGATCGTCAGCGTGAGAACCACTTCATGATTGCCCCCCTCGTCAATCTTCTCGCTCTTGGTTCCAAGATCGACATTGACTTTAGGTTGCCATTGTTTCTTAAAAACACTGGGTGTAGCGGGCGACTCAAGGGAGATGTCCTTGGTGTAAATGCGCTGCATCGCAAACTGCTGCTGCGGTTGTTCTTGCGTGCCTGCTGCCTGTTCATCGGCCATGTTCTGTGCTCCTTTCTATCAACAAATATGTGCGAATATTAGTGCTGTGGGAATAATAAGCTATCGAGTTTTCCCTGCCGCTGCAGTAGCGCCATGTCGTCATAACCCCCTACGTGCTGCTCACCAATCCATATCTGCGGTACGGTGTGACGGCCACTGCGCTCCATCATTTCGCGTCGCAGTTCGGGGTCAGCATCGACCGCGATATCGACGTAATCAACCTGCTTGCTATCCAGTAAGCTGCGGGCCTCCATGCAATAAGGGCAAAAGCGGGTGGTATACATGATGACTTTTGCTTGCATAAAACTGAGGCTAGTCCGCGACCACAGGCAGCTGCAGGTTAGACCACTCCATCATGCCACCGGTCATTTTGTATACCTGAGAATACCCTGCCGCTTTTAGCTGCTTGCCAGCCGCTGACGATTGCTGGCCCATTTTGCACACCAGCACGACGGGTTTCTCCTTAAATTTTTCAAGCTCAGCCATGCGGCTCTCGAGTTTCGTCGACGGAATATGTACTGCTTCTACGATATGTCCTTTTTGAAAGTCGGCGTTGTCGCGTAGGTCAACAAAAATGCCCTGTTCACCGTTGACCAAATTAATCGCTTGCTGGGGCGTAACAGAAGGACCCGACTTTCGAGATTCGTGCAAAATCAGCATCAGGATGACCACCAGCAAAGCCAGGGTGAGAATCCACTCTTGCCCAAGGAACTCTAGAATTAGCGCCATATCAAACAGGTCAGTGTTGAGGCTAGTATGTCTTGCAAGGCTCGCAAATCGCGCGGGCCCGAGGGTGCGCCTACGACTTCAGCAGCTCAAAAAGGCGGCAAGTATACAAGGTAGAGAGGGGCGCAACCAGCCCTGAAAGCGCATGCCAAATTCACCCTATTGGCTCTGTACAGCGTCGCAAATAGTAGCTAGCCAATAGACAATGCACGGCGTTGCTTGACACGGTAAACTGACACTTTGTAACGGCGCCTAAACGTTGCCATCCCCGTCTGCAGGTATTGACATGAGCACATCTGGCAAACACACCACCGCACTGATTATTCTCGACGGTTGGGGCCATCGACAGGAAAGCAAAGATAACGCCATCGCCGCTGGTGATACCCCGGTCTGGGACCACCTCTGGAAGCACTCACCGCACACCTTGATCTCCGCATCGGGATTAGACGTAGGGTTGCCCAGCGGCCAAATGGGCAATTCCGAAGTGGGACATATGAGCTTGGGGTCCGGCCGTATTATCTATCAGAGTATTACCCGCATTGACAAGGCTATCGAAGAAGGAAGCTTCGATACCAATGAGGCCTACTGCGATGCCATCGATAGCGCCAAGACCGCGGGTGGCGCGGTGCATATCATGGGGTTACTGTCTCCCGGGGGGGTGCACAGTCATGAGCGCCACATTTTTGCGGCTATTCGACTCGCCGCTAGTCGAGGCATCGAACGGGTTTATCTGCATGCTTTTCTCGACGGCAGAGATACACCCCCACGCAGCGCCCAACCGTCGCTGCAAGCTGCACAAAGCTTGTTCGATGAGCTGGGCTGCGGTCGCGTTGCCAGTATTTGCGGCCGCTACTATGCCATGGACCGGGATAACAATTGGGACCGGGTGAGTAGCGCCTATGCACTGCTGACAGAGGGAATCAGCGAACACACTGCACAAACGGCGGTGCACGGACTGGAGGCGGCCTACGAGCGCGACGAGAACGACGAGTTCGTTTTGCCGACCGCGATCGTGCCCGAGGGACAATCCGTCGCCACTATCGACGACGGAGACAGCGTGATATTTATGAACTTTCGCGCAGACAGAGCGCGCCAGCTCACGAGGGCGTTTGTCGACAGCCATTTTTCCCAGTTTGAACGCAGCAAACAGCCGACGCTATCGGCGTTCGTGACCACCACGGAGTACGCCGCTGATCTAGACGCGCCCTGTGCATTCGGTCCAGAAAGCCTGCAAAACGTGCTCGGCGATTATCTGGCTCAAAAGGGCATGACGCAGCTGCGCATTGCTGAAACGGAAAAGTATGCGCACGTCACATTCTTCTTTAGCGGTGGTCGAGAGGAACCGTTTCCCGGCGAGGACCGCGAGTTGATCAAGTCCCCAGCGGTTGCAACCTATGATCTGCAACCACAAATGAGCGCTCCAGAGGTGACTGACAAGCTGGTTGCTGCAATAAAGTCTGGCCACTACGACTTGATTGTCTGCAACTACGCAAACGGCGATATGGTAGGCCACACAGGGGTTTTTGAAGCGGCCGTTAAAGCGGTTGAGACCGTGGATGCCTGTTTGGGGCGTATCGAAGAAGCCGTGTTAGCAGCTGGCGGTGAAGCGCTGATCACGGCCGATCATGGCAATTGCGAGCAGATGCTGGACTACGAAACTGGCCAGCGGCACACCCAACACACCACCGAGAAAGTACCGCTTATCTATATCGGCAAGCGCTCAGTTACGATGGATCCAAAGAGTGGGAGGCTCGCCGACATTGCCCCCACGGTGCTCACGCTGATGGGCATCGACAAGCCGGCAGAAATGACCGGAGATAGTCTTGTACAGGTCCCAATCGTTAGCGACTAGTCGGGTTTGCGTCTCGCACCTACCAGCTTGATTCCATACTGCGCGGTACGGGTATTGTACCGCGTGCTGCTCACTCTGCTGATTGCAGTACCCCCTTTCTATGTTCTAGGCCAAACGGACGAGGAGGCCGCCCGCGACAAGCTGCAGCGGCTGCAAAAAGAGATCAATCGCGTCAGTGGTGAGCTTTCCACAGATTCCCAGCGCAGAGACACACTGCAACTGGAGTTGAAGGCAGCGGAGATTGAACTCGGAAAACAGCAGCGCGACATCGCTATCAATTTGGACGCTATTGCACGAACAAGCGATGAGCTAACGACACTACGCTCGGAACGCGATGCTATGGAAGTGGCTCGTGACGAACAACAGGCCAACATCGCTAGAGAGATGAAGACCGCCTGGCAGCTTGGTCAACAGGGACAAATAAAAGTATTAATGAACCAGGAAAGCCCGGACACGATGGCCCGCGTTCTGGCCTACTATCGCTATTTTCTGGAAGCGCGAAAGGACCTCATCTTGAGCTATCGAGAGACTCTAAACCAGCTGGAAAATCTGGAAACGCGTATCGCAAACACACTGGATGATCTAAAACTGAAGCAAAGTACGCTGGCGGAGCAGCAGGCCTTGCTGCTTACTGCACAAACGCGCCGCACCACGGCACTGAATGAATTAATTGAAAATATCGACTCGAAATCTGGACTGCTAGAACAGATGCAGCGAGATCAAGAGGAGCTGGAAATCTTGATCGGCGCCATAAAAGAAGCGGTCGCCGAACTGGAAGTACAGATTGACTATCAGCCGTTTAGCGCTGCCAAGGGCAGTATGCCCTGGCCTCTGAACGCCAGGCGCAGTAACAACTATGGTCGACCGCGCAATGACGGCGATATGCGCTGGCAAGGCATCACCATTCCTGCAAAAGCCGGAACCGAAGTGACCGCCATACACCACGGCAGAGTCGTTTACGCGGACTGGCTACGCGGCTCGGGACTGCTGTTAATCATTGATCACGGCGACGGCTATATGAGCCTGTATGCTCACAACCAGAGCCTGTTGCGTGAAGTGGGCGAGTGGGTCAGCGCGGGCACACCCATTAGCACCGTCGGCAACAGCGGTGGCCAGGAAAAATCAGCGCTCTATTTTGAAATACGCCATCAGGGTAAGCCCACCAACCCCGGTAGCTGGTGCCGTGATTGATAACAAAAGCACCATCAGACACAGGGTGCTTGCGTCGTTTCCGGCTTTCGTATCGCCGTCGCGAATATTGTAAACTATGCCTCCACACCAGTTTCGGTCCCAGAGGCCGCCCGGCGGTAAATATGCGCAGCAAATCAGTTTTTCAGTCTCTTTCGGCGGTTCTCACCGCAGGCCTTGTGCTGTTGAGCACCCAGTCCATAGCCACCGAGCCAGAGGGCCAGCTACCGCTCGATGATCTGCGCACGTTCGCGGATGTCTACAATCAAATCCGCATCGGTTACGTGGAGGAGGTTGATGACAGCACGCTGTTAGAGTACGCCATCCAGGGTATGTTGATGGGTCTCGATCCGCATTCCTCCTACATGAGTAAAAGCGCGTTCTCCGACCTTCAGGAGGGCACCTCCGGAGAGTTTAGCGGGTTGGGGCTGGAAGTGGGCATGGAGGGCGGCTACATCACCGTCATCTCACCCATTGATGGCTCCCCTGCCGCTGACGCCGATTTGCGCAGCGGAGATGTTATTTTAAAACTGGACAATGCGCCGGTGCAGGGGATGTCTCTGCGAGAGGCGATCGAATTAATGCGCGGGCCCAAGGGCAGTGAAATTGAGCTGACGGTGGGTCGACCGGGCACCAGCCAACCGTTCACCGTTACTCTGATACGTGACACGATCAAAGTGGCCAGTGTTCGCAGCCGTTGGCTGGAACCCGGCTACGGCTATATTCGCATCGCCCAGTTTCAGCAGGACACGGGTGACGACGTCAGCGCGCAGCTAAAAAAGCTGCAGGCCAAGGGTAAATTAAATGGCCTGGTGCTGGACTTGCGTAACAACCCCGGTGGTGTGCTCGGCGCTAGCGTCAGCGTAGCGGGACTGTTTCTAGACGGTGGACTGGTGGTATACACCGAGGGACGCTTGCCCAACTCGGATATTCAGTTTGAGGCGAAGCCGGGGGATGCCCTCGACGGCGCGCCTATCGTGGTCTTGATCAACGCCGGCTCGGCCAGTGCATCGGAGATTGTCGCGGGTGCGCTACAAGATCGCGGACGAGCGGTGGTGATGGGCGCTGATAGTTTTGGTAAAGGCTCAGTGCAGACTATCCTTCCCCTTTCTGAATCCCGCGCCGTTAAGTTAACCACGGCCAGGTACTTCACGCCCGATGGCCGCTCCATTCAAGCAGAGGGCATCGTGCCTGACATACTAGTGGAGAGAGCCCAGGTTACCGCCTACAACCAGTCGGGCAGGGTAACGGAGTCGGACTTATCGGGTCATTTAGGCGGTGGCGATAACAGCGGTGAATCGCGTAAAAATCGCGAATCGTCGGCACGCGTATCCAGCGAATTGCTCGCCAGCGACAACCAGCTTTATGAGGCTCTTACGCTGTTAAAGGGCGTGAATATTCTCAGCATGCGTGAACGAAAAAGTCGGGAGCAATCCACCACCGCAGTGCAATAGCGCTCGAACTGGGCTAGGAGTTTAGAGCCTGACTTCAATTCCCCGTTCCGCCATATAGGCCTTGGCCTGAGGCACGGTGAACTCACCAAAGTGGAAAATGCTGGCGGCGAGAACGGCGTCAGCGCCACCGCGCAGCACACCCTCCGCCAGATGATCCAGTGTTCCGACACCGCCTGACGCGATCACCGGGATATCCACCGCATCGGTAATCGCCTTGGTGACGCCGAGATCAAAACCGTTCTTGGTGCCGTCTCTATCCATGCTGGTCAGCAATATCTCGCCAGCGCCCAATTCGGCCACGCGCACCGCCCAGCCCACAGCATCTATGCCGGTGGGTTTGCGCCCGCCATGGGTAAAGATTTCCCAGCGCGGTTCAGCGTCCATGTCGTCAACCTGTTTGGCATCGATCGCAACTACTATGCACTGCGAGCCAAAGCGTTCGGCGGCCTCGCGCACCAGCTCCGGATTGTGTATCGCCGCTGAATTCATACTCACCTTGTCGGCCCCCGCGTTGAGCATGGTGCGAACATCCTGCACGCTGCGTATGCCGCCGCCTACCGTGAGCGGAATAAACACATGCTCCGCGATTTTTTCCACTGTGTGCACAGTCGTGTCACGATTTTCATGGGTGGCGGTGATATCTAGAAAGGTAATTTCATCAGCGCCCTGTTCGTTGTAGCGCATGGCGATTTCCACCGGGTCGCCCGCATCGCGAATGTCGACAAAGTTCACTCCCTTAACGACGCGCCCGCAGTCCACGTCTAGGCAGGGAATAATGCGCTTGGCCAGGCCCATCTAGTTTACAGCCTCTATGTCATCACACAACCGTTGTGCCTCGGATACGTCCAGCGTGCCTTCATAAATCGCGCGCCCGGTAATCGCACCGCAAATACCCTCGTGGCTCACTGACGCCAGTGCGCGTATATCTTCCATGTCGGTTATGCCACCCGAAGCAATGACCGGAATGCTGGAGGCTTGGGCCATGGTGACCGTTGCCTCGACGTTGACGCCCTGCATCATGCCGTCGCGCGCGATGTCCGTGTAAACAATGGCCGAGACGCCATCGGACTCAAACTGCTTAGCAAGGTCGGTCGCCTGTAGCGTAGATACTTCTGCCCAGCCGTCGGTGGCAACCAATCCGTCTTTGGCATCCAACCCCACAATGATATGGTCGGGAAATGCCGCACAGGCCTCAGTCACAAAAGCCGGCTCTTTCACCGCCTTGGTACCGATAATCACGTAGCTCACGCCCGCCTTGATGTAATGCTCGATGGTCTCCAGCGTGCGAATGCCGCCACCAATCTGAATCGGAAGCTCGGGCCAGGCCGCAGCGATTGCCGTCACCACCTCACCATTGATTGGCTCGCCCGCAAAAGCGCCGTTCAAATCCACTAGGTGCAAGCGACGACAGCCGGCCTCCACCCAGCGGCTCGCCACGGCAACCGGATCATCCGAGAAAACGGTGCTGTCGTCCATCAAGCCCTGGCGCAGGCGCACACACTGGCCATCTTTTAAATCGATGGCGGGGATGATCAGCATTGGCCGTCCCACTCAAGAAAGTTCTTTAACAGCTTAAGCCCGGCGGTGTGACTCTTTTCCGGATGGAATTGCACGGCAAATAAATTCTCGCGCGTCAGTGCGGCATCAAATTCCACGCCGTATTCCACGCTGCCAGCAACCAGAGTTTTATTGGAGGCATCAACGTAATAGCCGTGCACAAAGTAAAAACGGGTCATGTCCGGTATACCGCGCCACAGTGGATGCTGCACGCGCTGCTTCACCTTGTTCCAACCCATGTGCGGCACCTTCAGTCGCTCACCATCGGTATTCGTCAGCGGGCTGCCAAAGTAACGCACCACACCTTCGACAGTGTTCAGGCAGTCTATGCCACCATTTTCTTCAGAAGATGTCATCAGCGCCTGCATGCCCACGCAGATCCCGAGTACCGGTTTATGCCGATTCTCCAGCGCTTCAGCCAATAACTCGTCGCAGCGCAGCCGCCGGATTTCTGACATGCAGTCGCGTATGGCGCCGACACCGGGAAACACTACACGATCAGCAAGGCCCAGCTTGGCCGCATCGTGTGTGACTATGACTTCATCGGCACCGGCATATTCTAGCGCGCTGGCTACCGAGTGTAGGTTACCCATGCCGTAATCGATTACGGCAACCACACCGCTCATTGCGTTCTCACTGCGCTTTCGTTGACACAGAATCCATCGGTCTACAGAACGCCCTTGGTTGATGGAGTGACACCTTGCATACGCGGGTCTTTCGCCAACGCCATGCGAATGGCTCTACCAAAAGCTTTAAACACCGTCTCCGCCTGGTGGTGACTGTTATCACCGCGCAGGTTGTCGATATGCAGCGTGACCAGGGCGTGGTTCACGAAGCCCTGAAAAAACTCTCCGAATAAATCCACATCAAAACCGCCCACGGCTGCACGGGTAAACGGGATGTTGTATTCCAGGCCCGGGCGACCGGAAAAATCGATGACCACGCGAGACAGCGCTTCATCGAGTGGCACATAGGCATGGCCGTAGCGCACAATGCCCTTCTTATCGCCGACCGCTTTGGCAATCGCCTGACCCAGGGTGATACCGATATCTTCAACGGTGTGATGATCATCAATGTGTAAATCGCCCACAGCCTTGATTTTCAGATCCAGCATGCCGTGGCGAGCAATTTGATCCATCATGTGCTCGAGAAAGGGTACGCCGGTTTCGAACTCAGATTGACCCGTGCCGTCCAGGTTCACGGTGACCGAGATCTGAGTCTCCAGAGTATTGCGTTCTACGGTGGCTTTTCGTTCAGCCATGTTTGTCTCCAGTGCCTGACAACAGGCATAGGGTCGGAAAAAGCGGGTGATTATAAAAGAATCGCAGCGCTAATTCACTCAGTGGTCACAGTGCCAACGAGCTATACCTTTCATAGGTAGTCGTCATAGCCTCACGTTATCGGCACACCTTATCAGCACACGCTATTGGCTCGTGCATCATTTACACATGCACGGGTACGACAGAACGAGCGGCAAAAGCCTAGGGAGCAGAACACCATCTGCGAGTACAAAGCTAAACACGCTACAATCATGCCAATGCAAGCCGCCAATACAACGACCTCTCCATTCTCCAACCGCGTTCTGAACTGGTTCGACCAGCACGGTCGCAAAGACCTGCCATGGCAGCAGGACTTATCCGCCTATCGCGTTTGGGTCTCGGAAATCATGCTGCAGCAAACCCAGGTGAAAACCGTCATTCCCTACTATGAGCGGTTCATGGCGGAGTTTCCGACGGTGGAAGATCTCGCCGCGGCAAGCGTTGATGAAGTACTGCATCTGTGGACCGGCCTGGGTTACTACGCCCGCGGCAGAAACCTGCACAAGGCCGCCCGCGTGGTCTGCGATGAACTGGGTGGTGAGTTTCCCACAACAGTTGACGGTCTTTGCGAACTACCGGGTATAGGTCGCTCTACCGCCGGCGCCATTGTCAGCATCGCCCATCGCCAGCGAGCCGTTATTCTCGATGGCAACGTTAAGCGCGTGCTGGCTCGCTATCGGGCAGTAGATGGGTGGCCGGGTACGAAGCCTGTGCACGACACGCTCTGGCAGATCGCCGACGAACTCACCCCCGTGGATAGAAGCGGCGCCTACAGCCAGGCCATGATGGATCTGGGCGCTACCCTGTGTACCCGCTCGAAACCGAGTTGCGAAATCTGCCCGATCAGCGAGGACTGTCAGGCCAATGCGCAGGGTGAACAGCAGCGCTTTCCCGGCAAAAAACCGCGCAAAGTGCTGCCGGTAAAAAACACTGTATTTCTGATCGCCCGCACACCGGGAGGTGAGTTTTGGCTACAGCGCCGACCGGCGAATGGTATCTGGGGTGGCCTATGGTGTTTCCCCGAATTAGAAACCGAGGACTGCGCCATCGAGTGGAGCCTCGACAGATTTGGACTAGAGCCGCAGCAAATTGACGCTCTACCCGCCTTTCGCCACACCTTTTCCCACTACCACCTCGACATCAGCCCCGTGCAGATACAATTAGATAAAAGTCCGGAGGCAGTCATGGAGGCGTCCGATCAGCTCTGGTATAACACCCAGCAGCCCGCAGAGATCGGCCTCGCGGCCCCGGTCGCCAAACTGCTAGCACAACTGGGCTAATCACTTTCACCAGGGAGCAGCGGCATGTCTCGAACCGTTTTTTGCAAGAAGTACCAAAAAGAAATGGAAGGTCTGGCGGCACCGCCCTATCCAGGTCCTAAAGGCCAGGAGCTTTTTGAGACCGTCTCACAGCAAGCCTGGCAGGAGTGGCAGGCGCATCAAACCATGCTAATCAACGAGAAGCATCTCAGCCTGGTAGACCCTGCAGCCCGGAAATATCTGCAACAGGAAATGGATAAGTTTTTCGCGGGTGAGGACTACGACAAGGCGGAGGGTTACATACCGCCAGAGAGTAAGGACTAGCTCCGCCGGACCACGCTTGACTCAATCCAGCCCGGCGGGTTTAATACGCGCCTTCCGCTTTTCGCGACCATGCCCAGATAGCTCAGTTGGTAGAGCAGGGGATTGAAAATCCCCGTGTCGGCAGTTCGATTCTGTCTCTGGGCACCATACAACCAAGTGCCGACACACGTGTCGACCCAGCAACGGCTGCCGGCCTAGGCGGCCCCGATGATTCTGTCTCTGGGCACCACATTCTCAAAACCACAGCCGCATTCAGATAGAACCAATCTTCGGTTTTCTTTTCGTTCCCAGCTCTATCTAAAGCTAAAAAGGGACTCAAATAATTTTCGCCAGTCTTAGATCAGCGCTTCCGCTTTGGGTTGAGGGGAACGGTCGGAGTAGCAGCGCGCTCGCATAACGCCAAACTCCTGAGCTGTGCAATTAGCAAACCCCGTTACCCACAAGCGGCACGTAAAGCCTCCGCAGCCGACACCATATTTCGCA
>JBCCNJ010000110.1:0-14579 GCA_039025905.1 Pseudomonadota bacterium
CGAAGAGAAAAAGCAATCGGCCAGGTAGTTAAGAAAAGTGAGCCGATAGCTGTGATGACTCAGCGTTGTTTTGGCGAGTCCGAAGGCAGATAATTTGTATGCTAGATGTCTCGCTAGGCTTTCTTTGCTCCTAGGAATAAGTGCCGCCTTATTACGTCTGGCTTGCTCTCGATAAAAACAGTAGCTGAATAAAGTGGAGCGCTATTGCGGATAGACCAAAGTGAAAATGAGTCGCGCTCCCCAGCCTTCGGCAGCTGGATCAGGTGAGGTAGCCCAGTAGCGAACACCGCCCCCTACCGAGACAATTTGATCGCCGATCACCAAAAGTTGGGTGACCGTGAAATTGATCGGTACCGACCATTTGCTTGCTTCCCAATCGTATGTCGACTCCGTATTGAGAGCTATGGTGGTCTTCGTAGGCGTGATGTACGTGAGGAATGGCTGCACAAATGTGGCACTGATATCGACACGGTCGCTCTCACCCGCGAACGACTCGATATGGTTCGTCAGTGCACCGTAGGTCCAGGCTTGCGATTGTTTCAGTGCGACAGCGGTTGGCCCTACTCCCCATTTTTCAGAGCCGAGCGACTTTTCTGTCGCGGTAGGCAGTAAGAGCGCTGGCCCTACTCCCAAAATCCAGCCACCGGATGTTGGCTCTTTTGGTGAAAAGAACGCGCTCTGTAAGGTATCACCAAGACCCCAATCGCTAGAGCCAGGAGTCGGGAAATCCTCTTGGTACAAGATTGGTAAGATTGTCCGGGATATCAGGTTCCAGTCTTGAGACAGATCGAATGGGATCACCGGTTGCACATTAAGGCGCAGAAGTGATCCATCTTCGTCAGCGCCATACCCCTCATCATAATTCAACTGAAGCGGCACGCTGATAAGCGAGGCGACTGGATTAGCAAGCTGCTGAGCGATGTCTTCGCCATCTTCGGCGATGACACTAGCTGACAACAGCACTAGAAGTACCGAGATCACGATGAGCTTCGCGCGCTCTGTCGAAACAGTACACCTAGAAAGGAAAATGTCGTTCAACTTCTGCTCGCAGAAAATTGTCATTGTTATCCACGTAGATGAAGATCTGGTTACGCCCAAGTATAGCTGGTACCACTTCCTCAGCAGGATCACTAGCCTGATATCGACGTCGAAATTCATCAAAGTCATACAACCATCCACGGGTTTCGATAAATAGCTCTATGTCCTCGGCTATATTGCGCGAATCGAGATTTCGATCAATGTCCCTCTGTAAACTGGAGGTGCTGGACACCTCACCTTCGCAGGCGGTACAACTCAAAATTACCGCGATGGGTATGACACGCAGCCAATAGGCGGCAGTCACCTACTTTTTGCCTTTCTTTTGTTTCTTAACATGCGACATCAAGCGGCGTTTACGCTGCACCTGCCTGGGCGTGAGCTTGTTGCGCTTATCGGCATAGGGGTTGTCGCCGGTGCGAAACTCAATGCGGATGGGCGTGCCAACTAACTCCAGTTCTCGCCGGAATACGTTTTCCAGATAGCGCTGGTAGCTGGCGGGGACCTTCTTGGTCTGATTGCCGTGGATCACCACCAGCGGTGGGTTTTGGCCACCGGCGTGCGCGTAGCGCAGTTTGATGCGTCGGTTGTCCACCATAGGAGGTGGATGATCATACACCGCACCTTCCAGGATACGTGTTAGTGCGGTGGTATTAAGCTTGCGGGTCGCCGACTGGTAAGCGGCGTTGATAGAATCATAGAGTTTGCCCACGCCTGAGCCATGCAGCGCTGAGATAAAATGGATGTCCGCATAGCTGGCAAACTGTAGCCGACGGTTTAGTTCTCTCTTAATCCACTCACGCTGATCGGCTTCAATGCCGTCCCACTTGTTCACTGCGAGTACGAGCGCGCGCCCGGCATCAACGCAGTGACCTAACAGGTGCATATCCTGTTCGACAATATTTTCGTGCCCATCCATCATCAGGACCACCACATGGGCGTCGTCGATTGCCTTTAGCGTTTTCACGATGGAAAACTTCTCGACGACCTCGCGCACGTTTTTACGCTTGCGCACACCTGCAGTGTCGATCAAGGTATATTCCTGACCGTCGCGCTCGTAATCGATATAAATGCTGTCTCTGGTCGTTCCGGGTTCGTCGAACACCACAACGCGTTCTTCACCTAGCAGTCGGTTGACCAGGGTTGACTTGCCCACGTTCGGCCTGCCCACCACCGCTACGCGAATACTGTCGGTGTAGTGCGCCGAATCTTCCAGCTCTTCAGCTTCGGGGAAGTCGGACAAAACACTTTCCATCATACTGCGCACACCGCGTCCGTGGCTGGCGGCTATGCTATATAGGGTGCTGGTGCCTAGGGCATAAAACTCACCACTGGCCACATCGGCATCGATGCCATCGATTTTGTTAACCACTAGATGAAAGTCCTTCCCCTGCTGGCGCAAGTGCCTGGCAAGCGCATCATCGGATGGATGCAGCCCCTCGCGCGCATCGACGATTAGCAGCACGACGTCAGCCTCTTCGATGGCGGTGAGTGATTGCCCCGCCATCTGCGAATCGATGCCCTGCTCATCTCCGCTTATACCACCGGTGTCGATAACCACAACGCGCCGATTGCCAACATGCGCCTCACCGTATTTGCGATCGCGGGTGAGCCCCGGCGCATCCGCTACAAGCGCGTCTCTAGACCGGGTGAGCTGGTTAAATAAGGTAGATTTGCCAACATTGGGGCGCCCAACGAGAGCGATAACCGGGATCATGTGTCCTTGGCAGTAATCCGATAGGCGATCAAGTCGCCACTGTTGCCGTAGACATAGAGCCAGTTATCATCGGCCACCATATCGGCACGCACGCCATCACTGTCGGCCCGGACTCGCGCAGCAAAGTTGCCATCGACTTGCGAAATGAAATGCACATAGCCTTGCGCATCGCCTACTGCCACATAACTGCTGACAGGTGTGGGGCGCGATAGATCTCGAAATGCCAGGGATCCCTGAGTCCAACGTTCACCCTGACCCCCGCGCTGATACGCGTAAATCGTGCCATCGGCATCGGCCACATAGACATTCCCGAAACCCTGGGAAACGCCGGAAAAGGACGAGACATCCTGCTGCCAGATTTTGCGGCCCTGGGAAACATCGATCGCAACCAGCCGACCCTGATAACTGGCAGCGTATAGATCTCGGCCAGAGAGCTCCATGGTACCGTCGATATCAACCACTCGCTCGATTTCGGAACGGCCCTGGGGAATCGCCACCCGCACCTCCCAGACAATCCCGCCGCTGGCGACATCGAATGCCAGCACGCGACCATTGGCGAAACCGACATAGGCGTATTCGCCATCGAGAACAGGAGAACAGCTGCCGCGCAGGGTGAGCACTGGCACATTGCTGTCGTAGGTCCAAATGACCTCACCGCTATCGAAATCCAGCCCTTGAAGCTTTCCATCCAGTGTGTGTGCGACCACAACTTGACCGTTGCTCTGCGGCACCGACATCACCTCGCCGCTGACAGAGGTCTGCCAAAGCAACTCGCCGGAATCGGCGGCGAGCTTGATCACGTAACCATCACTGCTGCCGACGAACAGCGCATTCCGGTATACGCCAACACCCCCTGACAGTGGCACCTCCAATTCGGTATCCCAAAGCCGGTCGCCCTCGCGCTTATCGAAGGCCTCCACTTCGCCATCGGCAGCAGCGACGTAGATTACATCTCCCTCTATGGCAGGCTGTATGCGATAGAAACCGTCACCCTGCCCGTCTCCAACACCGCGAGACCACATTTTTTTAACGTTGGCGGACTCGTCGAAATCCACCAGCTCTGCTGGCCGGCGGGGGTCGTCTTCATCATCAAACTCAAACCAATCGCTGACGGTGCTACATGCCGATAGGCCCAGCGTTAACACCAGCGCAAGCAAAAACCGAATAGACCGAATCATGAGTTTACTCCTCGGCCTCTGCGGTACCATCATCCGGGAGTAAAGTAGTCTGCTCTCCCTCTACGCCGACCGATTCCTCGATCACTTCAGTCGTTGCAGGATTTACATTCGAGATCGGCACCGAGACTCTGGCCGGTTGCGGTTGCAGCGATTGCAGCTTCTGCTCCACTGCCGGCAAATCGACGCCGATGACGTCCTCGGCAACGGCCAACCCCAAGGCGGCTCTGTAAGCGTCGCTAGCCTCGCTCACTCGGTCTAAGCTCAGTAACACATCACCGCGCGCTACGGCATAGGATGCTTGATAAGGGCCTTCACCACCCTGGGATAAAATGCTCAGCGCTTGTTCCGCTTCGCCGCTTGAGGCTAATACGCGCGCGAGCCGCAATTGTGCGATGCGCCCTACATCACTGCTTGGGTCGGCTTTACCTAGCACCCAGCGCAGCTGCGCCTGAGCCTCGGCCAAATTGTTATTGGCTACCGCTGACCTCGCTAGCTGCATCGCTGCAAACTGAGCATAGGTACTGCCGCTATAGTCCAATTTGAGCTGTTCAGCGAGCTGTAGCGCGATCTCCTGCTGCTCTGCAGACAAAGCGGGTGCACTGAAGGCCTGTATCATACTTTGATAGAGGTCAGAGGCAGCATCGGCAGAATCGGCGCGATAGGCCTGCCAGCCCTGATAACCAAAGCCCAGCCCCAGCGCTACGACTATCGCGACAATGGTCGAGCGCCCATTCTCGTCCCACCACTTTCGCAGCGCTTCAACTTGTTCTTCTTCTGTACGATACGATTCCACTTCAACTCTTTCCTCTTGCTTCTCTTACAATGCCACTCAACCCGCTAACAGTGCGCGCAAGGTTGGCAGTAGATCTTGTATGGGTACGGTTTTTTGATGCGGAGAAGACGCCGATAATTCACCGCCAACTCGCAACGGTTTGATGGTCACCGACTCGGCTTTCACCTCATCCTCACCCCAGATAAGCGCCACTTGGGCACCACTTTTGTCTGCACGCTTCATCTGACTCTTAAAACTGCCACCGCCGACGTGCTGAATAATCGAGGTTGAGCTTTCCAGCTCGCTGCGCAATCCTTCTACCGAACGCAACGCGGCGGCGTGCGCACCCTCACCCACTGCCACCACGTAAACGTCGGCACGGGATACTGATATTGGTTCCTGAGCCTGCAGCAATAACACCAACCGCTCCATTCCCATCGCAAAGCCGACGGCAGGTGTCGATTTGCCGCCCAGCTGCTCTACCAGGCCATCGTAACGACCGCCGCCGCAAATGGTGCCTTGAGCACCCAGCTCGTCTGTTACCCACTCGTATACCGTCTTGTTGTAATAATCCAGACCTCGAACCAGGCGCGGATTAATCACATACTCGACACCTGCTGCCTCGAGCAGTTCCCGAAGTTGCGCGAAGTCCTCACGCGAGGGATCGTCTAGATAATCCAGCATCATGGGGGCGTCATCCAGCAAGGCCTGAACCTCGGGATTTTTGCTATCGAGAATGCGCAAGGGGTTGCTGCTTAATCTGCGACTGCTATCTTCGTCGAGACTGTCTTCATGTTGCTGTAGATAAGCCACTAGAGCGCTACGGTAGGCGTCGCGAGCCGCATTGCTGCCCAAGGAATTAATGTGCAGTTCAACCGAGCCCCCGAGACCTAGCGTTTGCCAGAGACGCGCACAAAGTAGGATGTGTTCGGCATCCATATCCGGCGTGTCCACCCCAAAAGACTCCACACCGATTTGATGAAACTGCCTTTGTCTTCCCTTTTGCGGCCGTTCGTATCGAAACATCGGGCCGGCGTACCAGAGCCTTTGCACGCCACTGAGCAAGCCCTGTTGTATCGCACTGCGCACGCAGCCTGCAGTGCCCTCGGGCCGCAGCGTGAGGCTGTCACCGTTGCGATCGTCGAAGCTATACATCTCGCGCTCGACGATATCGGTGACCTCACCAATAGAACGACTGAACAACTCCGTTTTTTCAACCAGTGGCAGGCGAATTTCGCCATAGCCATAGCTGCCGAGGATACGAGTCACCGTCTGCTCGAGTAATCGCCAGTGCGGGGTCTCATCCGGCAGGATATCAGTCATCCCGCGGACAGCTCTAATGTTGCTCACGCGCCCTCCGGTGGTCGCAATCGGTTCAGGTAGAAGATTTGACGATGAGTTTCTCGTCCTGCTCGGCCCGCGCCTGCTCGAGGGCGCTAGCGCGTTCGCGTATCACCTGTTCTAGATGATCGATGAAGTCTTGATTACTGACCTTATGGTCGGCCTCGCCACCAATATAAATCAGGTTATTCGGACTGGCCCCTGTCAGGCCCACGTCGGCCTCGCGTGCCTCCCCCGGCCCATTCACAATGCAGCCAATCACGGCCACGTCCATAGGCGTTCTGATATCTTCGAGACGCTGCTCCAGGGTGTTCATTGTCTTAATCACATCAAAGTTCTGGCGTGAACAGCTCGGACAGGCGATAAAGTTAATGCCGTTGGTGCGAAGCTTTAGGCTTTTGAGGATCTCAAACGCGACCTTTACTTCCTCTACCGGATCTGCAGCCAGCGAGATGCGTACGGTATCGCCAATGCCGTCCATTAACAGCATACCCAAGCCAACAGCCGATTTGACGGTACCACCGCGCAGGCCTCCCGCTTCGGTGATGCCCAGATGCAGAGGCTGCTCGATTTTCTTCGCGAGCAGGCGGTAGGCCTCCACCGCCATGAAAACCTCTGATGCTTTGACACTGACCTTGAAGTCGGGATAGTCATGCTTTTCAAGTATCGCCACATGGCGCAGCGCTGACTCGACCAGCGCTTCGGCGGTAGGCTCACCGTACTTGCGCTGTAAGTCCTTACCCAGTGAGCCGGCGTTTACCCCGATACGAATGGGTATGCCTCGCTCGCGAGCGCTATCAATAACGGCGCGAACCTTGTCGTCATTACCGATGTTGCCCGGATTGATGCGCAGACAGTCGACGCCATATTCCGCTACTTTCAGCGCAATTTTATGATCAAAGTGAATATCCGCGACCAGGGGCACGGTTACCCTTGCACGTATGGCTTTAAAGGCTTCGGCGGCCTCCATCGTGGGAACCGATACGCGTACGATATCGGCACCTGCGTCCGCTATCGCCTGCACCTGCGACACTGTCGCCTCAACGTCACAGGTTTCGGTATTGGTCATGCTCTGTACACTGATAGGCGCATCGCCACCCACCGGCACATTGCCGATCATAATCTGCCGACTGACGCGTCGCACAATGGGACTCTCGCTTTTCATGGTGCACCTGCCTTGCTCAAGGTTGGCAGAAGTTCATGCAATCGCTCTAAATATAGTGCAGAGTAGGCCGCTGTAGCGAATTCATCTGAGGTGGAGCCTCGCCACCACCAAATGGCCGCGACCAACAGCGCTAACAGCACCAGGCCCACAACAACGCCAACCCCCGTGTGCTGCAGCTGCAGCGGGGCGGTTCTTATCTTATGTGGTTCTGGTTTACCCAATTTTGACTGCAGGCTATCGAAGGCATGCAGTAGCTGTTCTTCGTTAACATTCACCAGTTTGCCATAGGCTTTAACATAGCCCCTGGCAAACGCCGGATGACGTAACGTATCGAATTCATCGCGTTCAATGATCGCAGGGTAGCCCGGCATGAGATGCAGGCGATCCGCTACTTCGCGTTGACTCAACTCCTGCGCTTCCCGGGCGCGACGCAACATATCGCCCGGACTGAGATGGGAAATTGTCGCTGCGGCGTTTGCCTTGCTCACGGCGTCACAGTCCGCTGGTAGGCTTCGTATTCAATAGAGTTGGGATAACGACTTGCCAGTGCCAGCGCATAGCTACTTTCATCGTTCACATCGCCCGATTCGCGTGCGAGACGGATTCCTAACCACAGCCCTTTCGCCGATTGCTGTCTAACCACGTTTCGATAGGTGCCGTAGTATTGCCTGGCATTCCGATAATCTCCCGCGTTGAAGCGAATCTCTGCCATCTCTAGCAGAGCTATCGAATTGGTCCTGTCCATCGCAAGAGCGCGAACAAAAGCCTCTTCTGCCCCCTCGGGATCGAACAGCTGGACGCGGCACAAGCCCAAATTCACAAATGCTAAAGGTCGCCCAGGATAGAGCGTGTCTTTTACGACAATCTCAAGCTGCTCCTCCGCCTCTTCAAAACGTTGTTGTGTAAACAAAAAGGCTGCGTAATTGTTCCGCGCTCGAGGAAAATCAGGATCAATTTGCAGGGCTTTTTCAAAGCTCTCTTCGGCCAGCTCAAATTCGCCCGTGCTCTGATACACCAGGGCGAACGCCTCATAAACATAGGCGTTGTTCGGATCGATATCATAGGCGAGTCGAAGGTTGCGCTTTGCGGCTTCCCAGTTGCCCTCACCGATATATTGTCTGGCCAGCTCCACCCTCGCATTCAGGGCTTTTTCAGGTGAGTATTCATCGGTGAATACACTTTCCTTGGTTGAAACACAGCCGCTCACTGCTGTGAGTAATAATGCGATTGCCGCTACACCAAGATATTTATTCATATGCCTTTGTAGCCCCTGTCTCACCCCAACTGCACCGACGGTATCTCAGCGGCACGATAGCGCTCGCTGCGGCGGGTACGATCAACAACCTGGCCAACTAACTGGCCACAGGCTGCATCGATATCATCCCCTCGAGTGGTTCTCACGGTGACCACAAAGCCAGCATCTACGAGAACCTGCCAAAACCGACTGACCGCATTCCCACTGGGCCGCTCATACCCCGATTGCGGGAACGGGTTAAAGGGAATCAAATTTATTTTACAGGGAAAGTCGGCCAGCAGCACAGCCAGATCGCGCGCATGCTCGAGCTGGTCATTGACCCCAGCAATCAAGGTGTATTCTACGGTGACGACCCGTTTGCTATCGGTCTGCGCGTCAATATAGTTGCGGGCGCTTTGTAGCAGAGCTTCGATGGGGTATTTTCGATTGATAGGCACAAGCTGATTGCGCAACTCATCTGTCGGCGCGTGCAAAGATATCGCCAGAGATACCTCGCTCACTGTTGCCAATTTGTCGATAGCAGGTACAACTCCGGACGTGCTTAGGGTGACTCGACGCTTAGATAGGCCATATGCGAGATCGTCCAGCATCAGGTCCATTGCCGCAACTACATTATCAAAATTGAGCAGGGGTTCTCCCATGCCCATCATCACAACATTGGTGACAACCCGTTTACTCGCCGTTTTAAAGGCATCGTATGACTGAATAGCGAGCCACACCTGGCCGATAATTTCTGCCGCGCTGAGGTCACGCTGGAAACCTTGTTTACCCGTAGAACAGAAGCTGCAGTCTAGCGAGCATCCCACCTGTGAGGACACGCATAAGGTAGCCCTACCCGCCTCAGGTATCAAAACAGTTTCCACTAGAGCATCGCCACCGACCCTGATGATCCATTTGCGAGTGCCATCGTCGGAATCATGTTGGCTGACGATTTCTGGAGGGCGCACTTCGGCGCAATCCTGAAGCCGTTCTCGCAGCGCTTTGCCCAGGTTGGTCATCTTCTGAATATCCATTACGCCAGCATGGTGTATCCACTTCAGTACCTGTTGCGCGCGGAACTTCTTCTCTCCCATATCAAGAAAGAACTGCTCCATTTGAGCTCGCGATAGCCCCAGCAAATTGACTTTGCTGGGCTCAGAATTTGCGCGATCAGGGTTCATGGATGCCAAGGGGGTTGCAATGGGCGCTAGGCTCAGCGCTCGCAGATCTCGCTTGCCGCAAAAAAGTAGGCAATTTCACGTACCGCTGATTCAGGAGAATCAGAACCGTGCACTGCATTCGCATCGATCGAGCTGGCAAAGTCTGCGCGGATGGTTCCCTCATCTGCTTCCTGTGGGTTAGTTGCGCCCATCAGTTCTCGATTTTTTGCGACCGCGCCCTCTCCCTCTAGCACTTGAACCACAACTGGCCCTGAGGTCATAAACTTAATCAAGTCGGGATAGAACGGACGTCCTTCGTGCTCGGCATAGAACCCGCCAGCCACGGTGTCGCTAAGGCGAAGCATTTTGGACGCGACAATGCGCAGTCCATTGGTTTCAAAACGAGAATAAATCTTACCCACAATGTTTTTGCCAACGGCATCGGGTTTGATAATAGATAAGGTGCGTTCAACCGCCATGCGGGGTCTCCTTGTCAGATAGGTTGCGGGTCAGGCCGCCCGGAAGCGAATGCGGATTTCACAACGGGCGAGGGCCGGCCAATTAAGCGGCGCAATTATACGGTCTTTGGTCCCAGGTTTCACCCCGTTTCCCGTAACTCTTACACACTGTTTTGCTTGTAAATCAGTGCGTTAGATGGGAGTTTGAAATCACCCCAGCAAATGAGCGGCGTTTTGACGCCGCTCGCTGCGGTAGCGGCCTGTTGGGACAGGAAAAGAACCTATTGGCGTAGCGATGTCACCACATCGCAAAGCTGGCTGGCGGCCTTATCGACCTCATCGCTTGAAGTGAAGCGTCCGAAGCTAAACCGCAGTGAGCTGTGAGCAAGCTCATCGCGCAAACCGATGGCCCGCAACACATAAGAGGGTTCGATCGCCGCCGAGGTGCAGGCAGAACCTGTTGAGAGGGCTAAATCTTTCAAGGCCATTAACAGCGCTTCGCCGTCAACGCCGGCGACACTGATGTTCAGCGCGCCAGGCAGGCGCTGTTGGTTATCGCCATTGATTTGCACACCGTCCAATGTGCTAATGGCCTTCCAAAAGCGTTCCCGCAGCGCTTCCAGACGGGCCATTTCCTCCTCCAACTCCCGCGTCGCAATGTCCGCTGCCTCCCCCATGCCAACGATCTGATGCGTAGCTAGCGTGCCCGAGCGCATGCCTCGTTCGTGCTCACCGCCATGCATTTGTGCCTCGATTTGTACCTTTGGTCTGCGCCTGACGTACAGGGCGCCGATACCTTTCGGCCCGTACATCTTATGTGCCGAAACCGACAACAGATCCACATCCCAGCTGCCGAGATCGATCGGAACCTTGCCAGTGCTTTGGGCCGCATCGGAATGGAACAGAACACCGGCCGCTCGCGTCACACTGCTAATGGCAGCGATATCGTTTAGTGTGCCAATTTCGTTATTGGCGTGCATCACGCTAACTAAAACCGTATCGTCACGCAGCGCTTCAGCCACCACATCTGGCGTCACCAGTCCGTCTGCACCCGGCTCAAGGTAGGTGACCTCAAAGCCTTCCTTTTGCAATTGTTTGCAACTATCGAGTACTGCCTTGTGTTCGATGCTAGAGGTCACGATATGCTGGCCACGGTCTCGATTAGCATGGGCAACACCCTTCAGCGCGAGGTTATCCGATTCAGTAGCGCCCGATGTCCAGACGATCTCTCGTGTGTCACAGCCAAGCAGTTCCGCAAGCTGCTGACGTGCGTGCTCAACCGCCTCCTCCGCCTTCCAGCCGTAAATGTGTGAGCGCGACGCGGGGTTGCCGAAATTACCTTCGATCGACAAGCAGTGCACCATCTTCTCAACCACGCGGGGGTCGACCGGAGTCGTGGCGAGATAGTCCAAATAAATCGGCCCGCTCATGATCCTGCAGCTCCTATACACTTCGCGAAAGTATGAGACATTAAACGGGCCGCTGCCAGCGGCCTCAGTCTCGTGACTTGTGAGCGCACTTCTGTGTCTCAGTGAGAATGCCACGTAGAATGTTCAATTCCATCTCATCGAGCCGGACGCGACCATAGAGCCGCCGCAATCGTGACATCAACTGCCTGGGGGCGGCAGGATCCAGAAACTCAATATCCGATAGCGTCTGCTCAAGATGGGCATAGAAGCGCTCCATATTCTCAACCGTGGCGAACGGCGCATCCCACTGTGCATCCTCCGACTCAGGTAACTCATCCTGCACCATAGTCATGCGCAGTTCATAGCACACAATCTGCACAGCCATCGCCAAATTCAGCGAACTGTAATCCTCTGAGGTGGGCACATTCAAATGCAGATTACACAACTGCAGCTCTTCATTAGTCAGGCCCCTATCCTCGCGACCAAACAACACCGCAACCCGCTCACGCGCGGATAACTCTCCAATGCGCTGCGCACAGTGCCGGGGATCGAGCAAGGGCCAGGGAATACGCCGCGAACGCGCGCTGGTTCCCACAACAAACTGGCATTCGGCAATCGCCTCTTCCAGCGTCTCAGTCACCACCGCTGTTTCCAAAACATCCGAAGCCGAAGCCGCGCGCCAGTCCGCCTGCTCATCGGGAAACTTGTGAGGAGCGACCAGAAAAAGCTGAGACAAGCCCATATTCTTCATCGCCCGCGCAACGCCGCCTATGTTTCCAGGATGCGTTGTGTTAACCAATACGATACGAATATTGTTAAGGTTCATGCGAGCGAAAGCTGTCCCACCGGGCGCGCGATTATAGCAACAACACATCATCCTAGTCAGCGCGAGAACCTCTAATACCCCCGCGGCACCCAAGCAATAAGAAAAGCGCGGATCATGCCGACTAGAAGATCAACATCCATATTCGACCATACTCACGAACCAGCAGTCTGCAGCAAGAACCAAACGAAGAAGAACATCCCGTAACACGCTCTTCGCAGATAGAACTGCACAGGCAGGAGGGATTCCGGTGCCGTTGCCAGGGACCGTTGCCAGGGACCGTCTGCAGCCAAGGATGGCTGCAGCGAGCCTACATGGACGTATCCACGGCGTGTCCCAGGGAACGGCATTGGAAACCCGACCACAGCTTCAACGCGCAGACTACCAGAGCGCAAACCAGCCTCGCGCAAAAAAATCCAAACTGAGAAGAACATCCCCTAACGCACTCTTAACAAATAGAACCGCTCAAGCAGAAGGGATTCCGATGGTGTTACCGGGGACCGTCTGCAGCCACGGATGGCTGCAGCGAGCCTACATGGACGTATCCACGGCGTGTCCCAGGGAACGGCATCGGAAGCCCGACCACAGCATCAACATCCAGACTCCAACCACGCAAAATATCCGCTCGCACTAAAATCCAAACGGAGAAGAACATCCCGTAACGCACTCTTCACAGATAGAACCGCATACGCAGGAGGGATTCCGATGCCGTAACCAGTGACCGTCTGCAGCCATGGATGACTGCAGCGAGCCTACACGGATGTATCCACGGCGTGTCCCAGGGAACGGCATCGGAAGCCCGACCCGCTCGTCAACCTTTAGATACCGCAACACCATACTGCTATAATCCCGCGCCCAAGCTATCCCACCCCAAGGCCTCCCATGGAACCAATGGTCAACATCGCCCTACGAGCCGCGCGCAAGGTCGGCGAGAACATCGTGCGCGCTTCCGACGATCTAGAGCGATTCGAAGTGATAACAAAAGGCATAAACGACTTTGTCACCGAGGTCGACATTAACGCGGAAAAAGAGCTCATATATCACCTGCATAAAGCCTACCCAGACCACGCAATCGTCGGTGAAGAGACCGGTTTAAACGGTGACGAGGACGCGGAGTATCGATGGCTGATTGATCCACTGGATGGCACTACCAATTTTCTTCGCGGCATACCCCACTACGGCGTATCCATGGCCTGCCTGCGAAAAAATAAGCTGGAGCACGCGGTGATCATCGACCCAGTGCGGCGCGAAGAATTTACCGCTTCACGCGGTCAAGGCGCACAGATCAACGGGCGGCGTATGCGAGTCAGTAAACGCACCAGCCTGGACGGTGCTCTGCTGGGTACCGGTATTCCTTTTCGAAATCACCACGAAGCCAGATTAGAAGGACATGCCAACAGCATTAAAGTGCTGGCTGCTCAAACCGCGGGTATACGGCGCCTGGGGGCGGCATCACTAGACTTAGCTTATGTGGCAGCCGGACGTTTCGATGCCTTCTGGGAAGTGGGATTAGGGCCCTGGGACGTCGCTGCTGGCGCGCTACTGATTCGAGAGGCGGGAGGCCTGGTATCAGACATAGACAGTTCGGAGAACTTCATTGAGTCGGGCAATATCGTGGCCGGCAATCCAAAGTGTTTTAAAGCGGTATTGCAGACCGTAAAGCCACTGCTATCGAACAGTTGAGGATATACTCGCTCGGCTGTCAGCCCTGGTCGGGCAACATGTCATCGTAGGGTGAAGTCCAGTCGAGTGCCACGTCGCGCCCATCTATGCTCAGTGAATGGGCCGTCATCTCCACGTCGTCATCGCCTAACACGCCATGGTCAAACTTGTAGACAGGATCTATCGTGCCAGCGGTGACGCCCTCATCGTAATCCTGCTGTTGCTGTCGAACAGCCTCATTGGCTGCCTGCCAGCTGGCCCACTCTGATTTCGAATAACGTTTTTGCAGCATCCTGGCAGTTTGCAGGGGGCTTAACATTGTGGCACTGGCGTTGTTGCCGCCAAATCCCTTTGAATTCACGATGGCATAGTGTTGTTCCGACAAATCGAGCTGCCTATGCTCTAGTTGAAAAGCCAACCCTTCCTGGTGAACATCATCCGCGATGGCATCGATGGTGGCGATACCAGGCAAGATGCCGTTTTGCCAGCTGCCCAGCGTCGCCGCGAATTGATCACCTGAGGCCGACCCCAGCGAGTGGCCCAGGTAACATTTGATTGCCGCGATGGGCCAGTCATCGATGCCGAATGCGCGAGCAACCTGGCTCAAAATAGCGGACTCGGTAAC
>JBCCNJ010000111.1:0-14554 GCA_039025905.1 Pseudomonadota bacterium
CTCAGTACCTGCTGGGGCCGGACATCTCTGTTCTGGACATCGCCTGGTACATCTACTCGGTTCGCCTGCTGGCAGCGGGCTATCCATTGCATCAATTGCATCCACATGTAGGGGTCTGGTTTGATGCCCTTCACAGCCGCGAAGCGTTTCGCAGCGAGGTCATGGCGCCACCGCCGCCTGAGATTCCAGGGCCATCACTATCAGAGATCTGCGGGCTATGATCGTCGGTACCGGTATCAGAACAGGCGCAGTGCAACGCGTGCATGTTTACCAATCAACGCAGCGGACACGCTATCTACAGAGGTATCCAATATGAGCAGCAATCTAGTTTCGATCGAAGGTAAGAATATTTTGCTAACCGGCGCCAGCAGCGGCATTGGTTACGGCCTTGCCTGCGGGCTCGCCAGAGGTGGCGCCAATTTAGTCGCGGGAGCTCGGCGTATAGAAAGGCTAGAGGAACTGATATCCGATATTCAGTCCGAGGGCGGTAGTGCACTGGCCGTGAACCTGGATGTGACCGACCGCGATTCTATCACCGCAGCTCTGGATGAAGCCGAGCGTGTATTCGGTGTTGTCGACGTGGTCATTAACAATGCCGGTGTCGCCGACGCGCGCTCGTTTCTCAAGACCACCGATGATGCCGTCGATTTTGCTATGAACACCAATTTCAAAGGCGCGTGGAAAGTTGCACAGGAAGCGGCCAAACGTATGGTCGAAGCTAACGCCAAAGGCAGCATTATCAACATCGCCTCCATTCTGGGTCTGGGCGCACAGCCCAACCAAACCGCCTATGCGTCCTCCAAGGGCGCAGTGGTGCAACTGACCCGGAACATGGCGCTGGATTTAGGCAAATATGGCATTCGGGTCAATGCCATCGCCCCCGGCTACTTCGTGACCGAGATTACCTCTGATTTTCTCAACTCAGAACACGGTCAGGCCTTTCTCTCAAGAACACCGGCCAGGCGAGCAGGCGAGATCGACGAGCTTGTGGCGCCGATTGCGATGCTGGCCTCCGACGCGGCCTCGTTTGTTAACGGTGTGGTCCTTCCTGTGGATGGGGCGCATTCGGCTGCGCTGGTTTCTTAGCTTGACCAAGAGAGGTTCCAGTGCAACAGGAGAAGGTGCGAGATTGATGTTCCTAATGATCTAGCGTTAAGGAGGCCAAGCCCTAATCAGTCGCGGGGCGGCGACGGCTGCAAGAAACCTTGAGGTCTGATTCGCGCAGGCGTGTGACCAGGGCTCTCGGTTGAATCTAAAAATACCTTGCCATACCGAGTTGCAGGGATCTACCACCGTTTAAGTGGAACCTGATCGATTGGCTTGTCACAGCCTTTGTACAGCAAGCTGATTGATCATGCCGTCCTATTGGGTTTAAGGCCGCGCTCGAATCCCATCAACCAGCAAGTTGGCCACCAAATCGGCTTGGCGTTCAATGGCCTCTTCCGACTGTAGAGGTTCACCGTCAAAATATTCAGATAAGGCCGGAGCGCAAAAGGGTATGGAGCCACCGAATGTGATCAGGAAAAACAATGTCCTGGCATCAGGGGCCTGAATGCCTGCACTCTCGTCAAGTTGTTCGATGGCATCCACCCACGCCTTGCCGACGGGATCCAGATACTCCGACATCAGATAATCAAGGCGCTCTCCTCCCTGCGCACCTTCATCCAGCAGTATTCGCACGCAGCCAGGAAATCGCGCCGAGAGTCTTACTGAAACGCGGATAAACTCGCGCGCAGCTTCCGCGGGAGAGACGGATTTATCCGGCGCTGGTGCAAGCTGAATCATCTTATCTCGCAGTGCGCGAAAATAGACATCCACACAGGCATCCCAGAGTTCGCGTTTAGAGCGAAAGTAGTGGTGAACGAGGCCGTGGCTTACATTTAACTCGCGAGTCAGTGCCCGGATGGACATCGCTTCGAAACCTGATGCTGCAAATGCGTTGATGGCAGCGTCAAGGATTTGTTCGCGAGACACGGCTGCTTCGTGGTTTTGGGGGCGACCGGGTCGACGAGTGATTTCCTGACTTTTCACTTCGGGCTCAAACAACTCCTGAGCCTCGCAGGATATTACAGTTTTCGCCAAGAAGGGATAGGTCGCTTTAGCTTAGCCGAGAAAACCCTTCTCACGAGTCCACATCAGTGGAAACTCATCACAGTCTATGGGGTCGCCATTTTTCAAGGTGGCACTCTTCGGTGAGTCTGGTGGCGTACCCGGGCGTTCCAGGTAGCGAATATCATCGCCCAAATAACGCAGGGTCAACGCTCGACGGTGCCGCGTTGCGCTGGCATTACCGGTTGATCCATGCCAGGTTTTTACGTGATGAACGATGATATCCCCTGCTTCTGCCGGGTAGTAGACCACATCAAATTTCTCTTCATTGCCTTCAACGTCGGGCAGGGGATCCCCTTCGGAGCCAGGGAAGGAGGCCTGGCTGACAAACAGGTTTGGCTTGTAAAAACCCCCTAAATGGGAGCCTCGCGCATAACCCATCATGCCATTTTCCTTGTCCACTTTTTCCATCGGCATCCAGAAGGTACAGCACTGATCCCCCTGATGATGAAAGTACGTGGCATCCTGATGGAAGGCCGTGCGCTGTAGGGAGTTAGGCTGTTTCCAAAAAAGCTGGTCACCGTAAAAGCAGATACGGCTGGAACCCATCAGTTCGGCCGCTATCTGCCCAAAGGGAGCTTGTTTTCCAAGTGCATTCAAGGACGGGTAGTTGAGGCAGTTGAAACTACCCGCTTTAAATTTGCCTTTCTCTCGGTCGGGTATCTCTTCGTCTCGACCATTTTTTTCAGTCAAGATTTCGAGACCTTCTGCTTCAAGGCCTTTGGCCAACTCGCCAAAATCCGAGTTAGCCAAGCTGCTGGATGCAGTATCCATCACTTCCATAAAGACTTTTTCCATATGGCTGACTAAATCTGGGTCGAGAATGCCTGGCAAATGCACTACACCATATGTTTTGTAGTGGTCGATTTCGTCTTGTGTAAGGGGCCGGATCTGGCCTACCGCTAGCTGTTCATGGGACATGGTCTGCAAACCTCTTTGCGTGATCAGTTCTATTTTTATTAGACAGTCAGCTAATTAAATGCAATATTAGCTAGCTGTCTAATTAAATGCAAGCAAATATTTCCTGATCCCTTCTTTGCAGGCTCATAGTCTTACCTCGCAGCCCTTAGAGGTAGCCTCTGTGCGCTTTGTGGTCGCCAGCCTGGTGCGTGGTCTGCGCGCGCATGCGATGCTGGTTGGTGGCGTAATGGCAATCCATTAGTTTGGGTGGCTGTCCGAGCCAGTGTATTTCGCCGCGCTTATAGAGTGGTCGCTGCTGCCGGCGTCGCGTTTGCACCGCGCAGGTCAACCGCGCCCTGAAAACTCGCGCCCATCACCAGATCGAGCATGCCTAAGTCCATCAACTGTGAAACAGAAGAGCACATCACTATCGAGCCGTGTTCGCAGCTTGATCTGCGCGTTCTAATTCTGATTGCTGACTGTAGATGCTTACGAGTCTGGCAATCACGATGGCAATAAAGAACTGACCGATCATTGCCTCCATTGCGGCCCAGTTCCTAGCGACCAGATTAGCGGGAAGGATATCGCCGTAACCTAGCGTCGACAGGGTGACAAAGCTGTAGTAAGTCAGATGCATAAGCAGATCCTCCGGACCAACATTGGCCTGTTCGGCAAACTCGCCCCGGAACAAAAATGCATTCGAGTAAAACAGTTCAATATTGGAAAAAACGGCGGCCCATAGTATCGCCAGGATCATGTAAAGGCACATCGCCGCAAAGATCACTTCTACCGTGACACGCCGGCTATGCAGCAGATATCTGCCGAGCAACGCTGATACCAACCCGAAATAGGCGATATTGGTGAAGTTATCGATATACGCTACGACGCGTAGCTCCCCGGTATCAGCCATCCAGGTGGTTGTAAGGGTAGGAATCAACAGCAACACCGCGAACAAAAGTAAGCGCCTGTTATTGGACGCAGCATACAGTGCCCACAGTAAGACTAGCGTGAACAGTGAGCGCCAGATTTTGGCGATCCAAACGGTATTCTCGAAGAAGGGCGGAATCAGCAAGACAGCAAAGAGCAGGAAAAATAAAACAGCAAATCGATTGCGGAAAAACACGCTGTTACCGGAGTCAATCAGGGTCATAGCATACTCCAGACAAGCCTGGCTTCTGATGGCATATATCAATGCACTTGCGGAGACTGCTTCCACAAAGAAATGCGACCCTGGCGTGGCCTCCGGCTGCGTGGATCTGGCTGGCGCATCGCTTCTTCACTTTGGCGCTAAGCTCAGTGCTTTGGCCGTAACCGTTTGCAGTCGCCGCAAGAGGTCAGCTCGCCGGTGGAGCCAATCCCAAGTTTGGCATAGTGCTAAACATCGAGAAACGTTATCCGCTCTCAGCCACAGTTCCGATGTCGGCATCGGAGTGGTCTTTAGCAGGGGCAACCGGCGCGCCATGCAGTCGATAAAACGTCGCGTAGAGCACAGGGACGAAGACCATGGTGACCACCGTTGCAAAGGTGAGGCCGCCCATGATGGTGACGGCCAGCCCCGTCCAGAAACCGTCGGCCAGCAGTGGTATGACCCCAAGGACGGTGGTCGCGGCGGTCAGCACGACGGGACTCAGGCGAGACAGGGCTGCCATAACCAGCGCGTCATAGCGTTCAAGACCTTGCTCGAGATAAATGTCCACCTGGTCCAGGAGCACAATGGAGTTCTTGATCATCATGCCCACCAGGCTCATCGCACCCAGCAGCGCGACAAAACCGAAGGCGGCACCGGACACCAGCAAACCGAAGCTGATGCCAATGACAATAAAGGGCAGCGCACACAGGATAACGAGCGGTGGCCGGTCGGCATTGAACAGCGCGACGACGATGAGCGCCATGATGATGACCGCTGGAACGACGCCGGGGATAAGAGAGGTCTGGGAGTCCGCCGTGCTCTCCGTTTCACCGCCCCATTCCATGCGATAGCCCGGTGGTAGATCCAGCGCAGCGATTTCTGCCGCCACGGATTGGCGCAGGGACGGTAAGGTCACGCCAGCAACCGGATTGGCCTGCACGGTGATGGTCCGCCGGCGATCCCGGCGTCCGATAATCGGGTCTTCCCAGACTGTGCGGATACCTTCGGTGACCTGGGCCAGGGGCAGCGTGTCCGTTGTGTTGTCCGGCTGCAGCTGCAAAGCGCCCAGGTTGCCGACCTGAGCACGCTCAGTTTCGATGCTGCGCAACTTGATCGGGATCAGCTTGTCCGCCTCTCGATAGGTCCCAACCTGACGGCCGTCATACGCTCGTTTGGTGGCGTCAGCCAGGTTTTCACGCGTCACGCCGGTGGTTCGACCCTGGAGTTCACTGTATTGCGGCGCCAGCGTGGGGGTGCGCTGCCGCCAGTCGGTCTGCATAACACCGGAAAGGGGTGAGGTGCGCAGGATAGCCAGCACCTCGTCTGCAATGTTGCGAAGCACCTGTGGATCGGCGACGGCTGGCCCGCTGATTCTGAGTTCAAACTTCCATGAGTCCGATGGTCCCACCCCGTACTTGCGGACCGGGAGCAGCACATCCGGGAAGGTCTCCGACAGCCAGGGTGTCAGTTCATCGATCAGCGCGTCGATGTCTTTGGGATCGTGGACATTTACTATAACCTGACCATAAGCCGAGGACTGACCCTCAGGCTCCACCGGCAAATAGAAACGGGGCGGCCCCGCACCGATGAACGCACTCACGTTGGCAATACGCTCGTCGCCCAGCAGCCGCTCTTCGATCAGCGCAATATCGTCGGACGTTTTCTCAATACGCGTGCCCTGAACCTGCCAGACGTCGATCATGAACTTGCTCATGGAAGAATCGGGAAAGAACAATTGCTTGACGCCGGTGAAGGCCAACATGGCTGCCACCAACAGTGCCACCATGGCCACTATGGTTAGGAATCGAAAACGAATTGCGCTCTGCACAATACCTCGAAAGCGCTGGTAGAGAGGACTGCTGAAGGATTCACCTCCGGTTTCCTCCGGGTCCGGGTCTGGCAGCATGTCCATGCACTGCAGCGGCGTCAGTGTGACGGAAATCAGCCAGCTCATGAGTAATGAGATCGCGACCACGCTGAACAGAGAGGCACAGTATTCCCCCGCGTTTTCATCCGATGCAGCGATGGGATAGAAGGCCATGACGGCAACCAGCGTGGATCCCAGCAGCGGCATGGAAGGCACAGACGCTGATTCGATGGCTGCCTTGCTGCGCTCCAAACCTTGTTTGAGGCGCACAGAAAAACCATCGGCGACCACGATAGCATTGTCTACCATCATGCCGAGGGCGATGATCAGCGCGCCCAGTGACATGCGCTGCAGGTCGATCCCGAACAGATTCATGAGCAGGAAAGAGCCAAGAATGGTTCCGACCAACGCCAAGCCAATCACGATCGCCAGACGCCAGCCCATACCCACTGTAATGACCAGAATCACGATGGCCACGGCCTGGGCAAAACTCTCAAGAAAGCCGTTCACCGAATCGGAGATAACGTCTGATTGCCAGTGTACCCGGTCCACTTCGATACCAATGGGCAGCGTCGGTGTCAGCTCATTCAAGCGCGCATCGATGCGCTCGCCCATGTTGACCACGTTCACCCCGGGAATATTGCTAATCGACAAGGCGATGGCCGGTCGACCGTTGAAACGCAGCAGTGTGCTGGCTGGGTCTTCGTAGCTGCGGCGCACATCGGCTACATCGCGTATGCGGATGAGTTCCGAGGCACGGGCCCCAGATGTGCTATCCATAGCACTGGGTGTGATCGTGAGGCTGGCGATATCCTCGACGGAGTCAAAATCGCCAGTGGGCGCGATGCGAATGCGCCTGTCCTGCATGTCGATGTTGCCAGCGTCGACGATGGCGTTCTGGGTTGCCAGCGTCTGTTCGAAGGTGTTTTCGCTGATGCCCATCTGACTCAGGCGGCTCTCAGAGACCTCGAGAAACACCACCTCCTCCTGGGTGCCCCAAAAATCGACCTTGGCCACACCCTCGATAACCGATAGCTCTCGTTTCAGCTGCTTGGCGTATTCCTCAAGTTCGGCGTAGCTATAGCCGTCGCCCACCAGGGCGATCACATGGCCGTAGACATCGCCGAATTCGTCATTGATAGTGGAAGCGATCACCCCTGGTGGAAGATCACTCTGTACATCGTCCACCTTGCGCCGGAGTTCATCGAACACTTGCGGAATCGTGTCGCTGGTGTAGCTCGGCTTGATGTTGACCGTAACCACGGAGACGCCCGGCATAGAAAGCGACTCAATGTTATCCAGTTGCTTAAGCTGTTGAAGTTCCAGCTCGATGCGATCGGTGACCTCCAACTCTACCTCCTCGGCGCTTGCGCCAGGGTAAAGGGTTGTCACTTTGGCGGTCTTGATCGTGAAGTCCGGGTCTTCTAGCTGCCCCAGCTGAAAAAAGCTGGCGAGGCCTGCTGCCATCAGCACCACAGCCGCGAAATACGTAACGGCCCGGTTGCGAACAGCAGCTTCTGTGAGAGACACGGCGCTTATCCTCCTGTCTCGCTGAGAATACGTACCTGCTGTCCCTCGACGAGAAAGTTAACCCCCGCGGTAACCACCCATTCACCCTCATTAATACCACTGGCAATGGTCTGCCCAGCTTCAGTCGGCTCACCCAAAACAACGGTCCGCTTGCTGACGAACCCGGTAGATTCCTCTATTACCCACACCAGGCTATCTTCGGCTTCAGAAAAAAGTGCCGATATGGGCACGATCAGGCCGATCCCCTCTACACCCTCCGGCGGATCACCTACTACCTGACCCGCCATACCCGAAAGCACACGAAAGTCCGATGGCTGGTCGATAGTCACGGTGACGGGATAGGTTCGCGTCGCTTCAGAGGCCTCGGTACCGATTTCGGTAATGCGCGCCGGTAGAGCGCGATCTGGAAACGCGTCGAAAATGGCGCGCAGGTTGCGCGCATCGCCCGCGACGCTGATCAGAGACTCAGGAATACCGATGACCATCTCGAGCTGCCGATCATCGACGATGCGCAGTACCGGCTGCTTGGCGAGTACCTCCTCGAAGTTCTCTACGTAAGTCGCCACGACCGTGCCATCAAAGGGCGCACGCAGGAAGGTGTCATCTAAATTATCTTCCGTTGAATTGAGGGACGCCGTAGCCGTGGCGACATTGGCCCGCGCGCGGTCACGCGCCTCTCGCGCCTCGTCTACTGCGGCCTGGCTGGTCGCACCCGGGTCTTCGGCCATGACCGACAGTAGGCGGTCAAGGTCAGCGCTGGCGCGACGCAGCGTGGCTTCCGCCTCGCTCAAGTTGCCTATGGCTTCGCGCACACTGACTTCATAATCGCGACCATCGATCTGGGCGACCAGGTCACCCGACGACACCACATCCCCCACATCGATAGGCAAATCCACCAGAGGACCACTGACGCGGAACGATAGATCAACCTCTTGCACCGCCTGGGCCCGTCCCGGGAAACTTCTCTGATAGAGGGCCTGGTTGCTTATGACCTGTATGGCCTTCACCGGGCGCAAGACCTCGAGTGCCGGTGGCGATTCCTGCTCGCAGGCAGCAATCAATAGGGCTGTAGCGCTAATTACTAGGGTGCGAGGCACAGTGGGCATAGTGAATCTCCGGGGCATCACCAATCGGGGGCGCGTATATGCGATCCAGGTGGCGGCGTCGTAGCGTCGGGCTCTAGCAGGTCACCCCAGTCGGTACGCTCGGTCATGGTCTCGCGCAGCTTGTCTGAGATGAAGCCTGCTTGTGGGTAGGTCTGCCACCCGCCTCCTAGCGCCCTGTACGCATCGATTAGGCTACTGACCACATCGCCCCGAGCCTCCGTAAAACTGTCCTGCTGCGTGACCAGCGACTCCTGCGTGTCGAGTACACGAGTGTAGTCAGCCGTACCGTCGCGATACTGAACCAGCGCCAGTTCCACGGAGCGTTCTGCCGCCATCACGCTCGTTGACAGAAATCCCACGCGCTCGCGGTTGCGCGTGAAAGAAACCACAGCGTCCTCGACCTCTTGCGCGGCCCGAAGCACGGTTTCCTGGTAGCTGAGCACGGCTTGCTGAAACAAAGCATCTTCCGCGCGCACGGCGTTCTTGATGCGTCCGTAGTTGAGGATGTTCCACGAGAAGGAAGGCCCGTAGCTCGCCTCCAGGCTGCCTGAATCAAACAGGTCACTGAGGCTACTGCCGGGCGTGTCCGCAGCCCGAAGTCCGACGCTGCCGGTTAGGGAAAAGGCCGGATAGAGGTCGGCTGTAGTGAGGCCAATGGCCGCACTCTGGGCCGCCGCCAGGCGCTCTGCCTGACGGATATCAGGCCGGCGGCGCAGTAGATCAGCGGGCATACCCAGCGCAAGTTGGTCCGGTGCAGCGGGAATGGCCATCGGACCCCGCGTGAGGTAGACCGCCAGGTCTGAGGGCGGTAGGCCTAGCAGCACGCTGAGGGCATGTTGCGTCTGCCGCAGTCCGAGTTCGAGCGAGGGCAAGGTCGCTTGTGTATTTGCCAGCAGACTGCGCGCCTGTTGAACATCAAGCTCCGTGGTCAGGTCGTTTCTAAATCGCACCTCCGCGATCTGTAAGGACCGGGCCTGGATATCAACGTTGCTTTGCGCCAGGCGCAGGCGTTCCTCGAACGTTCGGATTAGCACATAGGTGGTGGCAACGTCAGCCGCCAGCGTAACCAGGACGTCGTCGTAGCCCGCTACTTCAGAGAGCAACGAGGCGTCCGCTGCTTCGATGGCGCGTCGGAAGCGTCCCCAAAAATCCAGCTCCCAGGCGACATCAAAGCCCAGATCCGCCTCGCGGTAGGATGTGTCAAGCTGGCCGGGAGTGAAATTTGCCTGGTTTTCGCTCACCTCAAACTGCGAGAAACCACCGCGGGCGGTCTGGGATTGAGGATAGAGATTGCCGACCGCAATGCCCAGTTCCGCTCTAGCCTCAAGCACACGCAAACCCGCTACCTGCAAGGTCAGGTTCTGACCGCGCGCCAGCTTCACCAGTTCGTTCAGCACCGGGTCATTGAAAGCCGTCCACCACTGACTGTCGCTGCCCTCGTCTGACTTGCTGCTGACGAGAGCATGGGGTTTATCGGTGATGGATTGCCAGTCTTCGGCAACGGGCGCTTTCGGCGTTACATAGTCAGGCCCAACGGCGGTACAGGCGGACAACAGCACCGTGGCAGCGATCAATGCAAAGCACCGTGATGCAAAACGCTGTAGTGGCAAAAACGATGTATCGGCAGTGTTTTGGCGCGCTGTTGCACGTAAGGTGAGAGCACCGCCTGTGTTCTCGCGGCGCATGTTCCCTATCCATTCGCATACGTCGATCGCAATCTGCCGAACGGTAAACAGCATGCCGATAAAGATGGATGCTATCCACGGCATTAGCAGTGCCACCACGAATACAATTCGACTGGACGCATATAAAAAATTGAAGACCAACACGCCTGCTCGTCCAGATTTGAACAACTGCAGCTATCTCCCAATGGATTGAACAGCCTTTCTTTGTGTCTAACACTAGCCCATTTCTGAGGTGCCTTGCTGTACCCAATATGCGCAGGCGTGTGCGTTTTTGCGGCAACGCGTAAAGCCCAGTGATATAAAATCGAGCTTTATTGCGCACACTTAAGGATTTGAGAGGGAGTTACGGCGGTGAAACAGTGGGACGAGATGCGCACAGCGCTATATGTGCACAAACTAGGTACGGTCAGTGCTGCAGCAGAGGCATTAGGTGTTCACCGGGCGACGATCATTCGTCACATTGACGCGCTTGATGCCGCGCTTGGTGCGCCGGTTTTTTACCGAAGCTCCAGAGGTTACATCGCGACAGAATCAGGCCTCGAAGCACTTCGCATCGCCAGGCAAGTCGATAAGCTGTTGGATGGTATTGTGGGGAAGACCGCAGCGGAAGCCAGGCGCTTGAACGAGCGCATCATCTTTTCCACGCTCCCTGCTATCGTTCCTTTAGTCATGCCTGCAATTCGCGATTTCTCTGCCTCACAGACAAACACGGTAATCGAAATTCAAGGCAGCGAAGAGTTGGCTCGCCTTGACATCGGCGAAGCGCATGTCGCTCTCCGGGTTGGGCCAAAGCCCACCGACGCTGAGTATGTGGTGCAAAGGTACTGCAGCTTCGGGTTCGGGCTCTATGCCCACCCGTCCTATATCAATCGCCTGGGCGCATTGACTACCTTGGATGAGGCACACCGGCACGTTTTCGTCGCACCACCACCAGAGGCAAAGCGGCGATTCACAGCCTGGATCGACCAGTATTTGCCGGAGGGCAACATCCACGTCCGGACGGCTGGGCTTGATGTCGGACTGGAAGCGGTCTTGCTCGGTGTGGGTATTGGTGTTTTACCTGACTGGGAGGGCTATCTTCACAAAGAGCTTGTGCAACTCCTACCGCTACCGGAGCTGTTCAACGAGAATCTCTGGTTAGTCACTCACGGTAGTACCCATCGCACCGGTTCGATCCAAGACTTCACGCGGTGCTTAAAGAGCAAACGTCATCCTGAATTGACTATCGATTAGCTTCGTCAAGTACCTGAGAAGCTACTAACGATCCTTTCCAATAACTGATATCGGAGGATAGGTAGGCAAAAGCCAATACCTCTTCTAGTTAGGACTCAGAACCTCGAAGTATCCGCGCTCGTTTCGTTTGAAACGTACGCCATTGTTTTCGTAAACAACCTCGCTGAATGATCTGTCTCTTTGCGATCCTTTGGGAAGCATATCGATGCGCGTACCAGGCGCTAGAGTTACGGCCTCATAGCTGTTCCCGACACGTTGATAGATGTTCCCATTCGCGACATAGATAGCTTTGCCGTTAATGGACGTCCGAGCGTAGCCCTTTGGTAGCGCCTTTAAGGCCGGCGCTCCCGCAGGGAGCGATGATGTGTTGGCGTTCGGCTGCGGTACGGGCGGCGGGGCGCCAGCAGGTGGAGGCGGCCGGGGTGGCCCTTGGGCGATAGCAATATGAGACCAGGCTGCCATCGTCAGACACAAACCAAACCAAAGCGCATAGTATCCGTTCATTGCTTGCATACAGCCACCTCAGCAATGTCATGGGTTCAGTTGCAAGCGTAGTGTGTATGTTACCGATGTCGAGGCACATTTACGCACCGACCGATGCAAAAAGTAGGCAGAGCCAGACGGTATGGCCGGATTGGTTTCTGGGTTCCAGGAGTAACTGGTCCAGCGCTTCTGTCATGTTTAACCGAATGATTGCGGGCCATCAGCTTGTAATGAGGCGTAAAGAAACTAAGTGGTTCCTAAACGATTACTATCGCGTTGAGTATCGTTAACCACGCCGGGCACGGGATTGTGTGCACCGACGCAGCAGCTTCAGCAGCTACCCGTGTTTTCGCCTTCCTGTAGCTGACGTGCGCCCGTTGCTGGATAGGCTGGCAACGATCATCGTTGCCAACGCGACTAGCGCAGTAGTGTCGCCGTTTTTAGAATGCCGTTACTACCGAACTTCAACTCCCAGTTCCTGTTTGGAAATTCATAAATCCAGATAGATCCGTGACGGTAATTTGGCTCGCCGCATTTTTTCAACACCTCATACATTGTCGGGCCGTGACGACCTCCGTCCTGGATGACATGGTTTCCGCATCGCATCATAGAGGCCTGACTGTCTGGCATTGACATAAGCAGAGCAAAAATCAGGGCTGCCTTAATTGCTGCTAATCTCATTCAACCTCTCCCGTTCGCGTTACCCGAAGATCAGGCAGTAGCAACACGCCATTGTGGATAACCATGTCTTCCACATCGACGCCGGGCTGTAGGATGACGTGCAAAGGAGACCGGACAACAAGTGGACTTACACCAGCGGCGCCTTCAAATCGTCCTGTACCGCCCATGATCGTGAAGATACCTTCACAGGAGCCACCGACTCCTCGGCACCGATGCTCGGCGTAAACTGTGTTATCAGCGTCTTCTACAAGCACGCAGTTGCCCTCAGCACTGCCTTCAAACGACTCTATCTGCAGTATCTGTATCACAGTGCATTCCACGAAGGCCTCGTCCAGTTCGCCCTCAGGACCATCGATATAGAGGATGCCTTGGATCACTCCCAGAAACTGCATTTCACTCGGACTGATCTGTAGCATCTTGCCATGGCCATTCCAGCTCATCGCCGCTTTCAGGGACGCACTTTCTGCCGAGGACACATCAGATGACAGCAGCAACACTATGCAGACACTGCTAGCGCTAGCGAGTAGAGGACGGCTAGAGCGGAAGGTCAACGTGGACCTCAAAATCTTTTGAATCCATATCAACATTAACAACATGCCATAAATCGGGGTGGGCATTAGACGGTCAATCGTCCAAAACGCCTTTAGGCTAGTCACAATCGGCTACAGTGGCAATGCGCATCCAGTGCACAGGCTGTCGCAAAAATACAGTAGCGGCGACCCGTTATTCCTTATCAAGATACGCTAGCGCTGCGCTTGCGACCTGCTCCCCGTGTTCTTGCACAAAATGCCCTGCATCATGCAATTCCAGCGGCGGGGGGCACGCTTTTATGCAGTCGTGTACTGAGGCCATTATGGGTGAACCCAAAACGGGATCGGCCATCCCGATAGCCATAAAACTCTGACCGCTCCACTGCGTGGACCACCAGTCGCGCGCTTCTCGAACGATTTCTATCCCTTGCATACCGGGTTCGATCATCACTAACTCGGGAAACCGGCGCACTCCCGCTTTGTAGCGAGCATCAGGAAACGGTGCATCGTATGCGCGGGCTTCCTCGTTAGAGAGTCCCGGTGTTGCGCGCTGCATCAATTCGCCGACTTTAAGATCTGGGTGTTCTCGATTGTAAGCCTTCCAAGCATCGAAGCCCTGCCCCAGGCTCTCTCCCACTGGAAAGGCGGTATTCATTACGATCAGCTGTGAAAAACGATCCGGCATCGTGGGGGGTAGGGTCAATCCAATGATGCCGCCCCAATCCTGACAAACGAGCACAAGGTTCTTGAGATCCAGTGCCTTTACCAGCGCCGATAGCATGTTGCGATGAAAATCGAATGTATAGGTTTCTTCTTTGCTGGGTTTATCCGATTTACCGAAACCCAAAAGATCAGGGACAACCACTCGGTGCCCGGCGGCCAAAAACACAGGAATCATCTTCCGGTACAGATAACTCCATGTTGGTTGACCATGTAAGCAAAGAAAAGTCTTTTTCGCACTCTGGTCTCCTTCATCAATGTAGTGAACTCGCAAACCTTCATAGCCTGGGAGGGTGGCGATATAGTTCGATGCAAAGTTGAACTCTGGCAAGTCCTCAAATCTTTCCTCTGGGGTCCTCAGACATTCCATCTCACAATCTCCTTAACAGAAACGAACTCGCGCCCTCTTACCTATCACCCATAGCACTGAACACAAGTTCCGCTAGTCGATAAATCAGTTCAGTTCCAAGGCAAATAGCAGTGGCATATTTGCTGACAGCAACCACCGCCACGGTGCTGTAGAAGTTTTAATCCCTCTTGAGTTGGCCCGTTGAATTTTCGGTTCGTCAAACACTCCCGAG
>JBCCNJ010000112.1:0-14496 GCA_039025905.1 Pseudomonadota bacterium
AAACTGGCGGGAAAGGCCACTTTTTCAGGGTTGAATGCAGCAATAGTTTTAGGGGTGACCTCTGCAAATATGAGCACGACTAGTGTTAGCGTAATCGTCGCGATGGCGATACCGGCATCGCCCCATAATCGAATCGCAATGACTGTTGCGATGGCAGAGGCCAAAATATTCACCAGATTGTTGCCTATCAGAATCAATCCGATGAGACGATCCGGCGTCTCTAGCAGCTTTGCTGCGCGAAGAGCACCTCGATGTTTTTGTTTTTTTAAATGCTTCAGGCGGTAACGGTTGAGCGCCATCATGCCCGTTTCCGAGCTGGAGAAGAAGGCGGATAAAAGAATCAAGACCGCGAGAATCGAGAAGAGTAGACCCAGCGGGGCTTCGTTCAATTCTGGGGTGAGCCTCGTGTTTTAGAAGACCGCATATCTTGAAGAAAAACCTGCAGCAGAGCAAGAACCAGCAGGAGTATCCACCAGTTACTGCAAAGGCGCCTTTGAGAGCGCCTTCGAGTTTAGTATCAGGGTCTTTGCAGGATCAGTTCCAAAACCAGCTTGGATCCATAAAAAGCAAGAACAAGTAGCGCAAAACCAGATAGAGTGAATTTCACCGCGGTGGTGCTGCGCCAGCCCAGGCGATGGTGACCCCATAACAGTATCGCCAGTAGCGCCCAGGCAATGATGGTTAACACGGTTTTGTGCACCAGGCTTTGTGCGAAAATATCATCGAGGAACACGAAGCCGGATACGATTGCCACCGTCAACAACAGCTCACCCACCCAGAGCAACTCAAATAGCATGGTTTCCATAAGTTGCAGGGGCGGCAGCACCTGTACCAACCCGCGTGTATGTCTGTTTTTAAGCTGATGGTCTTGAACGGCCAGCAGAGCAGCCTGTGCAGCAGCTAGAGTCAACACTGCGTAGGCCACAATAGAGCTCACGATATGGATCATGATGCCGGTCGGCATGTCGCTTCTAAACCCGGTGTTGGGCGCAAAGTGTGAGACCAAAACCGCGATTGCCGACAAGGGGTACAACACCACCAGCAGGTTTTGCAAAGGCCGACGCGAGAGAGAAGCCAGACACAGCAAGTTGATCACCAAAAAGATGACTCCAGAGACCTTAAAAAACCCCAGCTCGATACTGCCTCCGGGAAAAATATCGTGGACGACAACCGCGATATGACACACCAGTGCGGCAGCTGATAAGACGATAAAGCTGCGGCTTAGTGGCCCGCGGCGCTGGACGGTGTGCAACAGCTGCAAGGCGGCGGCGATGATGTAAAAAACCGCAGCGAGAACAGCAAAGATAGTGGCTGGCATCGGCTTGGGAGTTGGTCCCGGCTAACGTATACTTCGCCCCTTTGTACCCATTTGTCTCTGCGTAAGCAATAGCGGCTACTTTTTCCGAGAGATATTCCCATGTTTGAAAGCTTAAGCGACCGTTTGTCCCAAAGTTTGCGGGGTATTTCCGGCAAAGCGCGGCTCACGGACGAAAATGTCCAGGACACATTGCGCGAGGTGCGCATGGCGTTGCTGGAGGCGGACGTTGCGTTACCTGTCGTTAAGGACTTTGTGGAATCTATACGCGAGCAAGCGCTGGGTCAGGAGGTGATGAAAAGCCTTAGCCCGGGCCAGGCCTTTCTGAAGATCGTGCAGACCGAGCTTGAGAACGTGATGGGCTCCTCCAATGCCGAACTGAACCTGTCGACAAAGCCGCCCGCGATCATTTTGATGGCGGGATTGCAGGGCGCGGGAAAGACCACTTCGGTAGCGAAGTTGGCCAGGCATTTGAAAGAGCGCGAAAAGAAGAAGGTTTCCGTTGTCAGTGCAGACGTTTATCGACCAGCTGCAATCAAACAGCTTGAAACCCTCGCGGCGGAGGTAGAAGCCGACTTTTTCCCCAGCGAGACGGATCAGAAACCTGCAGATATCGTGCGCTCTGCCGTTGAGCACGCGAAGATTCAGTTCAGTGACGTATTGATCGTAGATACAGCTGGCCGCCTGGCGATTGATGAGGCGATGATGAAGGAGATCGCCGAGCTGCATAAAGTCGCCAAACCAGCGGAGACGCTGTTTGTGGTTGATGCTATGACGGGTCAGGATGCTGCTAATACAGCCAAGGCTTTTGGTGAAGCGCTGCCGTTGACAGGTGTGATTCTAACCAAAGTGGATGCGGATACACGCGGTGGTGCAGCCTTGTCAGTACGCACCATCACCGGTAAGCCGATCAAATTCCTGGGGGTAGGCGAAAAGACGACCGCGCTGGACCCCTTCCATCCCGATCGACTGGCTTCACGCATCCTCGGTATGGGCGATGTCATGTCGCTGATCGAAGAGGCCGAGCAGAAGGTAGATAAAAAGAAAGCTGAGCGGCTGGCGCGAAAAGTCAAAAAAGGCCAGAAATTTGATCTCGAGGATTTTCGTGATCAGCTACAGCAGATGAACAATATGGGCGGCATTACCAGCATGCTGGATAAATTGCCCGGGATGGGCAATATGGCGCAAATGGCCCAACAGAATATCGATGTCAAAATGTTTGCGCGTATGGAAGCGTTAATCAATTCCATGACTCCGAAAGAGCGACGCAACCCTGAACTAATACAGGGCTCTCGCAAGCGACGCATTACTCAGGGTTCAGGCCTACAGGTTCAAGATCTAAACCGCCTCCTGAAGCAGCACAAGCAGATGCAAAAAATGATGAAGAAAATGAAGGGCGGCGGCATGGAGAAAATGATGCGAGGCCTTAGTGGGATGGGCGGTCCTGGTGGAATGGGTGGCCCCGGTGGTCCGGGCGGTATGCCGTTTCGGTAAGCTGCGCTTCGCGTTTGAGGCAGTAGTGTTTGAAGCCTATCGTGAAAGCTTCTTTTACAAGTTGATATCGCCACTCTGTCTGTGGCATCAGCGTCTGGTTTCGCGCCCCAGGTGGTAATAGCTGAATCAGTGAATTGGATATTGCTAAAGGCATCGAGTATGGCTGCCGACGACTTTTGAGAGGTCTGAACCAAATTAGTCAATGCCGTGGCTATGAATAGTATGCAAGGCGTATTTGGGCGCGAGAGACTAAGCCTTCTACATAACCGCGCTCGACCCCATCCTGCGTTCTCAATCGACACGCGTTGGCGCTCAATGGACTCGCGCTCAAACGATCTAACGTACGGAATTAACTAAAAAAATTCGGATTGCAGGCTTTAAAACCCAGTGCAATTTCCGTATGATACGCGACCTTTCGGGCCTGGCTGCCAGGTCGTGATGTGGGCGCAGGGTCAATTTACCTGTAAAGCCCCGTAAATTCAGGAAGTTAAGCAACATGGTAACAATTCGTCTTGCACGGGGCGGCTCTAAGAAGCGTCCTTTCTACCATCTGACAGTATCGGATAGTCGCAACGCGCGGAACGGCCGTTTTATCGAGCGCGTGGGCTTTTTCAATCCGGTTGCACGCGGTCAGGAAGAGCGTCTGCGAGTTGACGCAGAGCGCATCGCCTACTGGCAGGGACAAGGTGCACAACTCTCCGAGCGCGTGGCCAAGCTGGTTAAAGAGTCTGCCGCTGCAGCGTGATACGGCCGCCGAGGGTTGAATATGCCCTCTGATGACAAACAGCTTGTGATTGGCAAGATCACGGGCAGCTACGGAGTCAAAGGGTGGGTGAAGGTACATTCCTACACCGATCCACAGGAAAATTTTTTACGCTTTGAACAGTGTTCATTGCGACGCAATGGTGGGTTCGAGCCAATCGAATTTGATGCCGGCCGTGCACACGGTAAAGGGCTAATCGCCCATATACCGGGGGTTGACGATAGAACCATGGCGGAGACTTATCGCGGCTTAGAGGTAAGCGCTCCGGCGACGGAGCTACCGGCGTTGGACTCAGGAGAGTTTTACTGGAGTCAGCTGGAGGGCCTCAGGGTGTGGTGTCGTAGCCCAGCTGAGCTCGGTGTGAGTGAACCCGCTTTATTGGGCAAGGTAGACTATTTGCTAGAGACGGGTGCCAACGATGTGTTGGTGATAGCGGCTTGTGAGGGCAGTATCGATAATCGGGAGCGCCTCATCCCCTACCTTCCCGGCGATGTGGTAACGGGAGTGGACCTGGAAGCGGGAACCATAGAGGTAAGTTGGTTCCTGGAGGACTAGGCGGCGGTCAGAAGACGTTCGCAAGGAGTAGCAGGGCGAGATGCGTTTAGCGTTGGTAAGCCTGTTCCCTGAGATGTTCGCGGCGGTTACGGAACACGGCATCACCGGGCGAGCGGTGCAGCGAGGGTCTGTAGTACTGAGCTACATTAACCCGCGAGACCATACCGATGACGTGCATCGAACCGTTGATGATCGCCCCTATGGCGGCGGCCCCGGCATGGTGATGAAAGTAGAGCCCCTTGCACGTGCGATCGCATCGGCACGGCAGCTCTTAGGAGGTAAACCCAGGACGGTATGCCTGTCGCCGCAGGGCAGACAGTTCAACCATGATGTCGCCCGGGAGCTGGCGTCTGAGGAGAGCCTGGTTTTGGTCTCTGGGCGTTATGAGGGGATGGATGAACGTTTACTGGAAACGGAGTCCGTGGAAGAGCTCTCTATTGGAGACTATGTTCTCAGTGGTGGGGAGCTAGCGACGATGGTAGTGCTGGATGCGGTTATACGCCAACTACCGGGAGTCCTAGGGCATGAGCGGTCGGCTGCTGAGGACTCCTTTGCAGATGGACTGCTGGATTGTCCACACTTTACAAGGCCTGAAGAGTATCAAGGCCTGAGGGTTCCCGAGGTACTGCTCGGTGGTAACCATCAGCAGATTAGACGCTGGCGCTTAAAGCAGGCTCTGGCAAGAACAAAACAACGACGCCCCGATTTGCTCGAAGACAGGGCGCTGACAGACGAGGAAGCGGAGTTGCTGGCGGAGTTAGATCGCGAGCAAATGTAGTCGAACAACAAGGCGCTGGAAAAAACTAGCTGTGAAGCTAAGGGCCTAACATCAAGGAGTACAGTATGAGCACCAATAAGATTATTGCGGAACTTGAAGCCGAGCAGATGGAGAAAAACCTGGCTGATTTTAGCCCGGGCGATACCGTAGTTGTGCAGGTCAAAGTAAAAGAAGGCGACCGTGAACGGCTGCAGGCGTTCGAAGGTGTCTGCATCCGTAAGCGCAATCGTGCTTTAAACTCTGCCTTTACTGTGCGCAAGATTTCTCACGGGGTGGGTGTAGAGCGAACGTTTCAGACCTATAGTCCGCTGGTCGATAGCATCAAAGTGAAGCGTCGTGGCGATGTGCGCCAGGCGAAGCTCTACTACCTGCGTGAACTGAGCGGTCGCGCGGCGCGCATCAAGGAGAAGCTGTAGTAAGGTGGAGTGCGTTCGCAAAAAAAGCGGTCAATTTGACCGCTTTTTTTATGTGTGGCCGATCCTTGTTTATCGAGCCGGAACCGCTGACACCGAGGTTAGCGTGGTTTTAGGTGGAAACTGGCCCTAGTATATGCCCATGACAGTCGAGTCCGTCGAACACCCCGAGATAGAACGTTACATTGACGCGATGTGGATGGAGAAGGGCTTGAGCGACAATAGCCTGTCTTCCTACCGTCGCGATCTTCGCCAGTTCCATCAGTGGTTAATGGAAAAGCACGGCACCACCATCATGCGAGCCGGTCGCTCAGAACTCCAGGCTTATCTCGGTGCTCGATTGCAACAAGGGCAATCACCCCGTTCAACGGCTCGCTTTATGTCATGCGTAAGGGGGTTTTATCGCTATATGCTGCGCGAAGGGCGCTTAACGATCGATCCCACGCTGGATATCGATAGTCCGAAACTCGGGAGGCCATTGCCCAAATCGCTGTCGGAGCAGGATGTGGAAGCCCTGTTGCAAGCACCTGATCTCGATGTCGCGCTCGAGTACCGTGATCGCACGATGTTGGAGCTGCTTTACGCCTGCGGTCTACGAGTTTCCGAACTCACTTCGCTGCAACTCGCGCAGATCAGTCTGAACCAGGGCGTGTTACGGGTTTTCGGAAAGGGCAGCAAAGAGCGGCTAGTCCCCATGGGTGAGGAAGCGCTGAGTTGGCTAGCGGGTTATCTCTCCGGTCCCAGACAGGAGTTGCTGAACGGACTACCCAGTGACGTGGTTTTTCCCAGTAGACGCGCTCGCCAAATGACTCGCCAGACCTTCTGGTATCGTATTAAAATCTATGCGCGCCGAGCAGATATAAAGACTGAACTGTCGCCGCATACGCTCCGCCATGCCTTTGCAACGCATTTACTCAATCACGGAGCTGACTTAAGAGTGGTTCAGCTACTGTTGGGGCACAGCGACCTGAGTACGACTCAGATTTACACGCATGTGGCCAAGCAGCGTATGCAAGAGCTACATGCGCAGCATCACCCAAGGGGATAAGGAACTTAAACAGGCACCAAGGCTCCAAGAGGGACTTCCCATCGGGAGGTTGATTTTGGGATGAGGGCCAAATGAGTGTGTTTAACAATAGGGGAATAGGAATGATCAAGCCATTAATGCAGGCAGCTGCACTGACTGCGATGAGCTTTATGGGGTCAGCGGCCCTGGCAGAGGATGCCGTAGATCAAAAAGTAGTGGATGCGATAACAGACGCGCTCGCCAATCCAGCCATGGGTCTGGAGGTGAGCTCAGTAGAGATGAGCCCGATTCCGGGCTTGTACGAAGTCGCCTACACATCGGGACCCGTTGTCTATTCAACGGCCTCCGGGGATTACGTCATTCTTGGTGATTTGTACTCGGTTGGGATCGAGGGGTATACCAACCTGACAGCCAAGCGTCTCGACGGTGCGCGCGCGGCGGCGTTAGCTGAGATCGACGAGCAGGATATGATCATATTTGCGCCGGAGGGTGAAACAGTAGCCCAGATCACGGTATTCACCGACACCACGTGTTTTTACTGCCAGAAGCTGCACCGAGAAGTGCCGGAATTGAACAAGCGCGGCGTTGCCGTGCGCTACCTTGCCTATCCGAGATCGGGTATTGGTTCGCCAGGATACGTTGAGATGGTGACGGCTTGGTGTGCCAAGGATAAACAAGACACGCTGACAAAGTTGAAAGACAGGCAGAGCGTTCCTGAGCTCTCCTGTGACGATAATCCGGTCGAGGCGCAATACGGGCTTGGGCAACAAATGGGTGTTCAAGGCACACCGGCGATGGTGATGGACGATGGTACGATGATACCAGGCTACCAGTCGGCTGATGATTTGATGAACACCATGGGGCTGCGATAGGCCGTCGGCTACTGCACGGCGTTCTGCCGTGCAGATTGGTTTTAATTCTCATACCTGGCTGCCGCGTTGACAGTCTGTGACTGACTCAGTACTGTTCCCCCTTTTTTTAGCATCGCAGGGCTCAAAGCCTTAAAAAGAGTGTTGTCGTGGACGAGTCGTTTCAGCGCATTGAGCGCTTGCCCCCTTACGTGTTCAATATTATTGGCGAGCTGAAGCAGCGGGCGAGAGCCGAAGGCCAGGACATCATTGACTTTGGGATGGGCAACCCCGATCAGCCCACGCCCAGCCATATTGTTAGCAAGCTGGTCGAAACAGCCAATCGAGGTGACACCCACCGCTACTCGCAATCAAAGGGAATCCCGAGACTGCGCCGTGCTATCTGTCACTGGTATAAACGTCGCTATGACGTGGATCTCGATCCCTCAACAGAGGCGATCGTGACCTTGGGATCAAAGGAGGGGCTGGCTCATCTCGCCCTCGCCACAACAGGGCCTGGGGATGCCATCCTCGTTCCAAATCCGTCCTATCCCATCCATCCCTATGGCTTTGTGATTTCAGGCGCAGATATTCGCCATGTGCCGATGGGTGCTGATGAAAATACCTTTTTTGTTGAGCTTGAAAAAGCCATACAAACCAGCTGGCCAAAGCCGAAAATGCTAGTGCTGAATTTCCCGTCGAATCCCACTACCTATTGTGTCGACCTGGAGTTTTATCAACGCGTGGTTGCGATCGCACGCGAGCACTCCATTTGGGTGGTGCAGGATTTAGCCTATGCAGACCTGTGCTACGACGGCTATGTAGCGCCTTCTATCCTGCAAGTAGAGGGCGCGAAAGACGTAGCGGTTGAGTTTTTCAGCATGTCAAAGAGTTACAATATGCCGGGCTGGCGCGTCGGATTTTGCTGCGGCAGCGAGACATTGGTAAGCGCCTTGGGGCGCATCAAGTCTTATCTGGACTACGGTATGTTCACGCCCATTCAGGTGGCGGCGATCGCCGCCTTAGAAGGCGAGCAAGACTGCGTTGCACAAATCTGTGCTATGTACCAGTCGCGACGTGATGTGCTGTGCAATGGCCTTAGTGCAGCGGGGTGGCCGGTGAAGCCGCCACGGGCAACCATGTTCGTCTGGGCACAGATACCGACGTTCTATCGCGACATGGGTTCCTTGGAATTCAGCAAGAAGCTGTTGTTGGATGCCAAGGTGGCGGTGTCACCGGGTGTTGGCTTTGGGGAGTATGGCGAGGGTTATGTGCGATTCGGTCTAATCGAAAACGAGCACCGTACCCGACAGGCTATTCGCAGTGTCAAGCGAATGATAAAACAGGATGGCTTCGCACAAATGGAGAGCGCCGGTTAGTACGACCAAGCGGATTGAGGAGATGACAGTAAAAACAATCAACGTGGGTATCTGCGGTTTAGGTACGGTTGGCGCCGGAACAGTCGAGGTATTGCAGCGCAATGCGCAGCTGATTGCGAACCGAGCACAGGCCCAGTTGCGCATTAGTCATGTCGGCGTCCGTCACGACAGACATGGTTGCGAGCTCGGTGATGCGAAGATCAGCCGAGACGTGTTCGATGTTGCCAGTGATCCAGATCTGGAGATCCTGGTGGAATTGATCGGTGGTACCGATGTGGCGAAGGATCTGGTGCAGCGGGCGATTGATCACGGCAAGCACGTGGTTACCGCCAATAAAGCATTGATAGCAGAGTTTGGTAATGAGTTGTTTGAGCGCGCCGCGAATCGCGGCGTTGAGTTGCGTTTTGAAGCAGCGGTGGCGGGCGGTATTCCCATTATAAAGGCACTTCGAGAGGGTCTGGCCGCGAATCAGGTGAGCTGGCTGGCTGGCATCATTAACGGCACCGGCAACTTTATTCTCACCGAGATGCGAGATAAGGGCAGAGAGTTTGCGGCTGTGCTCGCTGAGGCTCAGGAGTTGGGCTACGCAGAGGCCGACCCCACCTTCGATGTGGAGGGTATAGATGCGGCACACAAGCTGGTGATTCTGGCATCAATCGCGTTCGGGGTGCCCCTCAAATTCGATTCGGTGTATACCGAGGGCATTACACAGCTCACCACGCAAGACGTGGAATACGCCCAGGAACTCGGCTACGTCATTAAACACTTGGGCATCGCCAAGGCCCATGACTACGGTATTGAACTGCGCGTGCATCCCACCTTGATACCCAAGGGCGTATTGCTAGCCGGTGTAGATGGTGTTAAGAACGCGGTCCTGGTGGAAGGCGATGCCGTTGGGCCAACGCTCTACTACGGCGCCGGTGCGGGTGCTGCCCCTACCGCATCAGCGGTGGTGGCCGATATTGTTGATTTGGCGCGATCTCGTGGTGATGATCACCGCGTTTCAGTGCCCTCTTTGGGGGTTGCCAGTGACGAATTGCGCGAGCAGCCGATTGTGGCGATGGCGCGCGTAGAATCTCCCTGGTATTTGCGGATGGAGGCCTTGGATAAGCCGGGCGTGCTGTCAAAAGTGGCCAACATTCTCGGCGAACAGGGGATCAGTGTGGAAGCGGTGATTCAGAAACCGCCGGCAGAGGGGCAAAGCTGCGTGCAGTTGATTATGGTGACAAACCAGGCCGCGCAGGAAAGCGTCGACCAGGCTGTGGCGAGTATCGAATCGCTGGACGGCATTACCAGTGCGATTACGCGTATTCGCGTAGAAGAGCTGGACGGATAGCGTCGTGAACTACATCAGCACGCGCGGAAATGCACCTACCCTGAATTTTGAACAGGTACTGTTGACGGGCCTGGCCAGTGACGGCGGCCTTTATGTGCCAGAGCAACTGCCTGAGTTCGATTCCAAGACCATTGCCAGCATGGCGGCCATGGATTACCCAGAGCTGGCTTTTGAGGTTATAAAACCATTCGTCGGCGACTGTATCCCCGATGAAGATCTGAAATTACTCATCGATGAGACCTATGCTCAGTTTCGTCACAATGCCGTCGCACCCATGGTGCAACTGGCAAATAATCAGTGGGTGTTGGAGCTATTTCACGGTCCCACGCTGGCCTTTAAGGATTTTGCATTGCAGCTGTTGGGCCGCTTACTTGATTATGTCTTGCAGCGGAACCAACAGAAAGTCGTGATTATGGGGGCCACCTCCGGCGATACGGGTTCAGCAGCCATAGAGGGCTGTAAACGCTGCAAGAATATCGACATCTATATCTTGCATCCGCACGGACGCGTTTCCGATGTGCAGCGCAAGCAGATGACCACGGTAGAAGGCAAAGGCATTCACAATCTTGCCATAGAGGGCAATTTTGATGATTGCCAGGCGATGGTGAAGCGTTCCTTTGGAGATCGCAGTTTTCTGCCCCAGGACCGCGGTCTCGTGGCGGTCAACTCGATTAACTGGGCGCGGATTATGGCGCAGATCGTCTACTACTTTTATGCTGCTGTGGCGCTGGGCGGTCCTGCCAGACCTGTCGCGTTTTCGGTGCCCACTGGCAATTTTGGTGATATTTTTGCGGGCTATCTCGCTAAGCAAATGGGCCTGCCTGTTGAACGTTTGATCATTGCCACCAACACCAATGACGTACTTCATCGCGTGATGACGAAGAGCGTATACGGCAGGCAGCCACTGGTGCAGACCTTGTCACCCAGCATGGATATCAGTGTCAGCAGCAATTTCGAGCGGCTGCTGTTCGATCTCTATGATCGAGACGGGGCCGCCATTGCAGACCTCATGCATCGCTTCGAGCAGGGCGAGATTCACTTCACCGAAGAGGCGATGCAGCGGGCGCGATCGTTGTTTAGCAGTCATCGCGTCTCCGAGGAGGAAACCCGTCGGCAGATTGCGCAGAGCGCGAAGGAATGCGAATACCTGCTGGACCCGCACACTGCCATCGGTCTCAGCGCCGCGCTGGCGGCAGAGCTTGACCCGTCTGTTCCGGTGGTAACGCTGGCTACTGCCCACCCCGCTAAGTTTCCAGATGCGATACAGCAGGCCGGGATTGAGAGTGGTGCCCCCTTGCCACTGCACTTAGCCGATCTGTTCGATAGACCGGAGCGATTTGAAGTGCTGCCCAACGAGCTGAATGCCGTTCAAAGCTACATCGCTAGCAGTATTAGCGCCTGAATGCTGCAAAAAGTCATTCGGCGGCGACCAATCAGTCCTGATCAAGGTCTGGAAGGCGCTGACCTACACCCCCTTTTGACACGCGTATACCGCGCTCGAGGTGTGGCCGCGGATCAACTTGATTTAGGCCTTGAGCATCTGCTCCCGCCGGAGGGCTTGTTAGCGAACGACAAGGCGGCGGGCATCTTGGCCGACACGCTCGCGGCCAACGCCAGAGTGTTAGTGGTTGGGGATTTTGATGCCGATGGAGCGACCAGCACCACATTGGCGATATCCGCACTGCGGCAGTTTGGACTGCAGCACGTCGACTATTTGGTTCCCAATCGCTTTGAATACGGCTATGGGCTCACCCCCGAAATTGTCGAGCTCGCGAAAGCACGCCATCCAGATCTGATCATTACGGTAGACAATGGTATTTCCAGCGTGGAGGGGGTATGCGTTGCCCGCGAAGCCGGCTTCAGTACCTTGATTACGGACCATCATTTACCGGGTCGTGAGCTGCCCGCAGCCGACGTTATCGTGAACCCGAATCAACCCGGTTGCCAGTTTCCAAGCAAACACCTGGCGGGAGTCGGGGTCATCTTTTATGTGATGCTCGCCTTGCGCGCTGAGCTTCGGCGGCGCGGGTACTTTGCGCAACAGCCTGAGCCCAATCTTGGGCAGTTCGCTGATCTTGTCGCTTTAGGTACTGTGGCCGATGTGGTGCCGCTGGACCGCAACAATCGGATTTTGGTCAACGCTGGATTACGACGAATTCGCGCTGGCAAGGCGCGCCCTGGAATACAGGCATTGCTTGATGTCGCCTCGCGCAATATTGCGACCGTGGTTGCCTCCGATCTTGGCTATGCGGTGGGCCCTCGCATCAATGCCGCGGGACGGTTGGATGATATCTCCATCGGCATTGAGTGTCTGTTGAGCAAGGATCTTCCTCGGGCTGCAAAGCTGGCCAATCAACTACATCAGCTGAATCAAGACAGGCGAGTGATTGAGAGCGATATGCAGGCTGAAGCAATAAAGGCACTGGGCGAGATAAACCTCAACAGCCCCAAGGAGCTGCCTGTAGCGATGACGCTGTATCAGGGAGGCTGGCACCAGGGTGTTATCGGTATTCTCGCCTCCAGAATAAAAGATCGAATTCATCGACCGACGATAGCCTTTGCAGACGCCGATGGAGAGGAGGTTAAAGGGTCTGCTCGTTCGATACCTGGGATACACATTCGGGATATCCTGGATGCCGTGGCTGCGCGCAATCCAGGGCTCATCACACGTTTTGGTGGGCATGCCATGGCTGCTGGCCTGACCATGGCCAGAGCGAACTACGAGCGCTTTGCGCAGGCGTTTGTGGAGGAAGTAGAGCGTCATGCTACAGACGTGGAGCTTTCTGCTGTGATTGAGTCAGACGGTGAGCTCGCTGTGCAGGATTTTGATTTGAGTCTGGCCAAGGCGCTGCGCTTTGCTGGCCCCTGGGGACAGCACTTCCCAGAACCGGTGTTCGATGGTATTTTTCATTTAGTGAGCCAGCGTTTAGTTGGCGAAAAGCACCTGAAAATGTCGCTGTTTCCCGCAGATAGCTCAACGCTACTCGATGCCATCGCGTTCAATGTGGACCCGCAGCAATGGCCGGATGACTCGGTTGAACGGGTGGAAGTCGCCTACCGGCTGGACGTCAACGAGTTTCGCGGCAAGCAGACGCTGCAACTAGTCGTAGAGCAGTTGCAACCAGCCTAAACCCACCTTTCTGCTTGATTTCGCCTCTTGGGGAAAAAACACGCGCGCGCAAGAGCGCCGGATATACGCTGCTCAGCGGCGGCTAGCCGGAACTCATGCGTTTCACAGCGTGTCTGCAGATAAGGAGCGGCAGGTGTCTTCGGCGCGCCCTTTGTTGCATAAGCGAGTTAGCCAATAATCCCCGCTTTGCCGACGTGTTTGCAATTATCCGGCTGGACCTGCTCACGGGGGTTGACCTTCCAGTGACTGTAAGGTTTATAGTAGCTCTAAACCGCGCAAGGAGAAGGTCATGAATATATCTGCAGCGGCCAGTCGCAGCGGTCTGAGTGCTAAGACCATTCGTTACTATGAAGACATTGGTCTGATAGCACCGGCGCATCGGGGACAGAACGGCTACAGGCAGTATGATGAAGGCAGCATCAATGAGCTTCGATTTCTCGCCCATGCCAGGGATGTTGGTTTCGACCTGCATGAGAGCAAGCAGCTGCTCGAGCTTTTGCGAAACCCACAGCGCCAAAGCCGACACGCGCGCAGCCTGGTGCTCGAAAAAAGCCAACAGCTTGAAGAACGCATTCAGCAGCTGCTGGCGATGCGTGAGCAGTTAATGGCGATGGCCGACAGGTGTCAGGGCGATGAAGGACCTGACTGCGCTATTTTGCAAGATCTGGTCGCAGATCGATGATGCGTATTCAACTTAAACGGATGATCCAGCGATGAAACCCGGAGCAACTGAAAGCTCGCTCAATGCCGGCACTGCGCAGGCTGACATGGTGGCCACAGCAACAAACTGCTGTGCCGGTCACAGTGCTCAGCCAGCGTCGGCGGCAGTAGCGGCCGAGGAGCACACTTCCTGCTGTGATACGCCCGCAAAACGCGACTACTTTCTATGGTTTTGCTCGCTGATCGTTGCGGTTTCCTATGTGCTCGGAGCGTTCGTGATGCCACACGAACATCACTCCACGGTCGGTATGTTCACTGGCGGTATCGTCGAACTGCTCAATCAGATGTGGTGGGGTATCGCGATTGGTGTCGTATTCGTAGGCATGCTTGGACGTGTACCGCGAGATCTGGTGATGGCGATTTTGGGTCGCAAAGGTGGTTTTGGTGGCATGCTGCGCGCCACGTCTGCGGGGGTATTACTCGATATGTGCAGCCACGGCATTCTCGCGGTGGCGATGAAGCTGTACGAGCGCGGGGCCAGTATCGGACAGGTTATGGCCTTTCTGCTAGCGAGCCCCTGGAATTCTATTTCCCTGACTTTGATTCTCTTCGGTCTGATCGGCGTTGGTTGGACGCTGCTCTTCATTGGGCTGTCGCTGGTTATTGGTATTGTCACCGGTCTGATCTTTGATGCCTTGACGCGTCGGGGTCATCTGCCCGCCAACCCCTGGCAGGCAGAGCTGGGTGACGCCCGGCCAATAGCCCAGATGTGGAGCGAATTCCGCAGCAGCATTTCAT
>JBCCNJ010000113.1:0-14465 GCA_039025905.1 Pseudomonadota bacterium
GCGTGCCGACACATTTTCTTCGGATGCTCGACTTACCAGAAGAGACAAGACACTCCTACGATCTCTCTTCGCTGCGTTGCGTTATGCACACGGGAGCGCCGTGCCCTGTTGAGACCAAGCACGCCATGATCGAGTGGTTTGGTCCGATCATCGTTGAAATCTACGCGGGTACGGAACGTATCGGCGGCACGATGATTCGTAGTGCGGAATGGCTTGCGCATCCGGGATCTATTGGCCGCGTTGCAAATGGGACTGCGCATGTGGTCAACGAAGAAACGTGGGATGAAGTGTCTACGGGCGAAGTTGGGGTTATCTATTTCGAGTCCGGCGAGAACTTCTCTTACCACGGTGATGAGAAAAAGACACAAGATTTGTACTCGCCCCAGGGCTGGCGAACACTCGGCGATATTGGTCGCATGGACGATGAGGGCTACCTCTATCTCACCGATCGCAAGTCCAACATGATCATCAGTGGTGGCGTAAACATCTATCCCCAGGAATCAGAGAACCGAATACTTACCCATCCAAAAGTAGCCGACGTGGCTGTTTTCGGTATCCCGAACGAGGCGTTTGGTGAAGAGGTTAAGGCTGTTGTACAGCCAGCCGCTGGAGTCGAAGCTTCCGAAGAGTTGGCAGCTGAGCTGATCGACTATTGCAAGGAAGTGCTTGCGCCTCTTAAGTGTCCCAGATCGGTCGACTTCGAAACCGAACTACCTCGGCAGGATAACGGCAAACTTTACAAGCGCCAGCTGGTAGATCGCTACCGCGAACGTTGATCTGTATTGCCGCAGGAAGCAATTGTGATTGCCAGCCGTCGAGTACCGACCGCAACTCGGGAAGGGGCCTGGCTTGTGATCGGCAAGCTTTTTATTTAGAATAATCTAGTACTGTATAAAAAGTCGGAGAAAGAGAGTGCGACTCAGATCACCCAGAGTTAAACCAGTAGAGATCGCCGATGAGACCGCAGAACAGGAGGCCATTCTTGAGTCGTTGAATGAGGTCGCCCGGTCAATGAATCTCTTCAGAACATCTCTCAAATCTCCAACCTGCATGAAGGCACAAATGGTTTGGTCCAACTATGTTGGTTCACGAAAGACCAATGAGGTCCCGTGGCGGGAAAAAGAGCTGGTAATTCTTCGTATTAGCTTCTTATGCCGATCCGGCTATGAATGGTCTCATCACCGGCGCCTGGCGGTGCCAGCAGGGCTGAGCGAGGATGAAATCCTGGCTATCAAAGACTGCAACAACACGCACCAATGGTCGGAAAAAGATGCGGCGCTTATTCGAATGTGCGATGAGTTAGTTCAAGATCATTTCGTCACCGACGAGACGTGGGCGCGGTTGTGCGCTGACTTTAGCGAAAAGCAGTGCATGGACTTGGTCTACACCGCTTCTCATTACACTATGGTTTCTATGTTTACCAACAGCTTTGGCGTGCAACCAGATGACGGCGTGCCAGTAGACGACGAACTTTTCGCCCTCTAGCAAACTTCATTTTTCGGTTGAGTCCTTAAGGTTTAGAACCTCGACAATTTTGATCGACGCAGCTGCTAGGCTTTTGCTTTTCTTTTTGGCTTGATATTGGAATTCGCTTCCGTCCGGATCTGGCTTAACACGCTATCAATGATCCACTCAAGGTGGCCCTCTTCCTTCATCGATGTGCCGGTAATCAAATGGCGCACGTAATAGGTAGAGCAAATCAAATCGATTACCCACTCAATGTTCGTCTCTGGCTTTAGATATCCCTTATCTATCCCGCGCTGAAGCATTTTTCGGGTCGCATAGCGGCGGCGATCAGATATTTGCTGAAGCAGACCTGAACAATCGCCAGCCTCGCTACTTGCGCACACAAGAGACGGAAGCAGCTTACCCCAATGGGAGCGCTCCAGATTTTTGGGTAACTCGCTGAACACGATTATTAGCTGGGTTCGTAAGTCGTCCACCGGTGGTAAATCAGGGTCCGGATCGATGATTCGATCGAATGCTTCGGCAGCGAGTTCAGGCAGGCTTCGCCAGTGCCGATAGATCGTAGAACGAGATGCGCCGGAGCGCTCCGATATATGGTCAATCGTCAATCGGCCGTACATCACTTCACCCAACAGCTCTACGGTCGCATTGAGAATGGACTCTCGTGTGCGCTCCATTTGGCCGGTTTTCGGGGCGCGCTTAGGTTTCTTTGCGCTTTTGCGTTTTTGCGGCAGTTTAGTGACAGCAGATTTGGCTTGTTTCATGATTCAGAGACAACGGCGAGCGATTTGAAACGTAAGCCGATTACGGTACCGATCCTGGCGCACTAGCTCAAGTTGAGCCTTTACGGACGTTCGGATCGAGTGAGCCCGTTACGTCCTAGCAGGCCCCTTCTAACACTTCTTCGGAAACGGCCTCAGCTGGCAGATGCTGACCGGATTTATAGAAGCAAAACACTCCCAAAAAGTAGAGCGGTGTCATGCAGAGCATCGCGTAACGCAATGATTCGGCGCCAGATGTGGAGACGAACATATCGCTTAGAGCGCCAACGAAAAGCGGACCAAAGCCGAGGCCAAATAGGTTAATAAGCAGAATCAAAAGTGCAGACGACATGGCACGCATGTCCGACTTTACAACCGATTGGGCGATCGCGAACTGTACACCCGACGAGGTCAGCAACAGTGCGGTGTAAGGCGCCAGAAGAACTACGAGAAGTGTTATGTTCTCCATCAAAAACACGGTTGGCGCGATCACGCAAACGACCGCGTAAGTGCAGCCCAGCGTCCATGGCAACCATTGAATCCCCCGTGATTTAGCGAGTTTGTCTGCAAAAAGGCCCCCGCTGACAGCGCCGAAGGTCCCAGCAACTCCCACAAGCAAGGCCATCAGAAACCCTGTTTGTGCAGTACTTAAACCATGGGACCGGATGATGAAGGCAGGCAGCCACGCGTTGATTCCGAGCGTGGCTATTTGGGTCACTACGGCCGCAATCCCCGCATAGCGCCAAGCCTTGGACCGCCAAAAGAAGTTAAAGCTCTGGAGGAGTGTGCGTTCGCCGTCGCCCGCCACAAACATGTTAAGGCGGAAACTGTGAGGGGTTCGCGTCTCCTTTAAGGCGGCGTAGGCTACAAACGCTAGCACTACCCCGGGCACGCCAGCGATAAAGAAAGCGATTCGCCAACCGTATACATCGTTCGCCCAGCCGCCGATAGAAAGAGCAGCGAAGATGCCAGCAGTCACTCCCGCCGAGTAGATCGCGAAGGCCGTGGCTCGCTCTTTGGGGGCAAACTTTTCTGCGATAAAAGAATGCGAAGCAGGCTGAACTCCGCCTTCTCCAAGACCCACACCAACACGAGCGAGCGCAAGATGAACAAAAGACTGCGCCAAACCCGAAATAACTGTCATCGATGACCAGAAGAACAGTGCGATGGAAATGATTTTCCGCCTGTCCCATCGGTCGGCTAAGCGCGCAATCGGTATGCCGACGAGGGCATAGAACACGGCAAACACAAGCCCCGAGAGCAACCCCAGCTCTAGGTCACTCAGCGCTAGATCGGCTTTAATGGACTCAAGCAGTATGGCGAGAATCTGCCGGTCCACAAAGTTCATTACGGCGACGATTGTGAGGACCGCCAGCATGAAGTAACGGTTGGATCTCATGGGGTATCGCTTTTTCGGCGAAAGCGGAGAGGCTAGAGGCGACGTTCGCTAGATTAGAAGAACACCGCCACTACGATAGGTGCGAACTAAACGATGTTCTTGTAAATGGCATCGATCACCGGGAGTGTCCGCGCATCGCCAATTGGGTCGGGGCCCATTTGGTTGCACACGAAACCAATGGACACGCGGTTTTCGCGATCAGCGCAGACAAAAGAACCGCCCCACCCACTGTGACCAAAGGTCTTTGCATTTGGACCGTACAGGCCTAGATTGTTGTTGACGACGCCGTGCGCCCAATCTACTGGCTGACCCAGGAGGCCATCCACACGGTCGCTGATGACACGCGTCATCTGATTAAGGGTGTCCGCAGACAGCAAAGTCGTACCGTCGTGCGAACCACCCTCGGCGAGTTTAACGAAGATAGAGGCCAAACCCTGCGCGGAGGCGTAACCGCAGAGGGCGGGAAGGATCGATGCGCGCCACTCCCTTCGATTGGGTGCTTCTGGGTCAAGAGCGGGGTTAGTCGCCGCATCAATGAGAAACTGTGGAAGCTCGTCTGTGTCTGGCATTTCATGCGCGATCTTTGGGCCATACAGAATTGCAGCCGCTGAGTCCTTTTCTTCGGGCAAGCCGATGTAAGCCTCGGCACCAAGCGGGCCGGCGATCTCCTCTTGCAGGAATTGGCCGATATCCATGCCAGTTACGCGGCGGACGATCTCGCCGGTTAGAAAGCCATAAGTCGATCCGTGATACGCGGTGTTTTCTCCTGGAACCCAGTACGGTTCTTGGGCAGCCAAGCGTCGACAGATCAAGTCGAAGTTCATGAACTCATCCATCTCGGTTTTCTCCCGAATGGCTGGACACCCCGACTGATGTGACAAGAAGTGTGCAATTGTGGTCGGTTCTTTGCCCGCTGTTCCGTACTCCGGCCAATACTTAGATACCAGGTCGTCGTATTGGATTTGCCCTCGATCTACGAGAAGGGCCAGGCAAAGCGCGGTCAGCGCTTTGGTGGTCGAGTAGACACAGATAGTGGTGTCAGCCTCCCAGGGGCGGGTACGCTCTCGGTCCTGAAAACCTGCCCAGATATCTACTACACGCTTACCTTCGTGATAAACGCAAAGCGACGAGCCCAACTCTTCGTAGACATCTCCCCGGGAGAAGTTTGCTCGATAAGCCTCGGTTACGGTCTCAAAGCCCGGTGCTACGTTGCCCATTACTTCGATTTGCTCTGTCATAACTTGACCTTATTTTTAGTGGAAACGGCAGCCGGCAAGTTGTGGCTATCTTCTTGTTTGCGCGTCTTTAAATTCGCTCAGGGAAAAACTGGAGCGTCAGCTCTTCAAGTGCCAATTTACTTTTTTATAAAGTACATAATAATTCTATTTAATATTGCTTAGCTTAGCAAGATGTATCGTTGCCCAGTAACTAAGACGGAAATATCGGCGAAAAATTGAGATACTAGAGATTTAGGCTATTTATCAATAAAGTACTATTTAGTATCTTATAGATGTCGAGCTAATGTGATGAGGGAAAGAATGAGCGGACGGCAGGCAGCAGTGCCCCTTAGTGACGGTGAGATGTCGGACAAGCAGCGTGAAATCGCGAGTAAATTGCGAGTCAACGGTGTGCTTCCTAACGGATTTAGGGTTGGGATGAAAAACTGGGATCTGTTTCAGGCACACCTGCCGTTCTCAACCTATGTGATGGCTCGATCGACCGTACCGCCGCGGGTACGAGAGATGGCAATCGTACGCATAGCCGCAAACAACGGCTGTGACTATGAATTTCAGCACCACTCACGCGTATGCCTTAACCACTTGGGGTTTTCGCAGCCCGACATCGAGCGCATTGTTGAGGGACCAAACGCCTCAGGCTTATCTGAGCTCGACGCTAACGTTTTGAAGATGGTCGATCAGCTGAGCTCAAACTGTAATCTCGACGACGACCTTTATCAGGACTTACGAAGTGAGTTCTCGGAGCAACAGTTTGCAGAGCTCATGTTCACAATCGGAAACTACGAGTCTATGACGCGAGTGATCAATGTTCTCGATGTGCCAATGGACGATGACTTCGAAATCATGCACCAAACCAGCTGAACGCTGGCTCAAGCTCGGCTTTCTTTGGAGCCAGTGCATAGATTGAAAACAGCAATGATGAGTATTGCGAGGAACCCGACGAGCAGGAATGGGTAGAGAGCGCTTAATTGATAGAGATAGCTCGCCGATACAGGTCCGAGTACCAAACCCACCCCCTGCGAAGACACATTGACACCCGCTACCCGAGCCTGCTCAACGGGCGCTGCACTAAGTGTTTGAAATGCGATGATGGCAGGGTAGAGCAGTCCGACGCCCCCGCCGAACAAAGCCATTGCCACGAGAAAGCTGAACCAGCTTGGATAGAGCGTGAAAACCGACATAGAGGCTAGCAAAGTCGCGCCACCCAGGTTAATCATAAGTGCTGGATCTAACTTTAGGCGCTGTGCCACTACGATCTGTACAACGATCATTACGATCGACATGATTGTCATACTGATACCACCCCGTTGAGCGGCTTCCTTTGCACTCAGATTTAGGAGGTCCTGGACGAAGAAGACCACCACCTGCTGCGTACCGTTTAGTACCAGCGACACGATCATAATCAGAAGTAAAAATGGGAACGCGGGGTGCGTTAGCCATTTGATTGGCTCTACTTGGCTCTCAGGGTTTGATGAATTTGCGCGGTGGTCTTGGCTTTTTGGGCCACAGAAGTGCAATAGGACCGTGGACGCAAACGCCAAAAAAGCCATCGCATAGAATGGTGCATAGAGGCTTAAATTGCTCACGGTAGCAGCGAGCGCGGGACCCATGGTCATTCCCACGCTAAAAGCGATGCCTATTGTTGCAATGGCAGATGTGCGTGTTTCCGGCGTGCTCGTGGCGACAAAGTAGGCTTGCGCCGATGGAAATACACCGCCTGAAGTAGCCGAAAACACAACGCGAAGGCCAATCGCTAAGAGGAAGGTCGCTGACGAAGCTACCTTGCCGTCCAGGGCACCGGCGAAGAGAACACCCAATCCAAGAGTTGTTAGGGCATAGGCAAGCATCCCCGCTTGCATCGATCGACGCGTTCCCAGCCGATCGACCCACCTGCCCCAGAAAAATGAAAAGCAAACCAGAACAAGGGCGCCGGACATCATAATCAATCCGACCCGGGACTCGCTCCATCCCAGTTCGCGTGCGATCGGCGGTATCGATGTAAAGATGAACGATTGCCCCATGCCGAAAACAAGCAATGAAAAGGTAATCGCGATGGACGCTCTACGCTTGGCGCGCACGTTCATCATACCTACCTCGTTTGCTCCATCCTTAACGACTGCAAAGGTGTCTGAGTTTGGCTCTGTCATAGGAGAGTGCTGAGAAAATTCAGCCGCGTGTTTGCATTCTGATTCGGTTAGGCTACTATATGTTACATTTATGTTCTATATAAATTGATGCAGATCTAGAGAGTTCATATGCGTTTCATTGCTAACGATCCCTGTAGTGGCGCGCGACCCAGTTTCGATGAGTTAAACGTTCCCCTGGGCAAATTTTGGAAGGGCGCAGGCGCCGCTTGGCTTGCCTGGGTTGTTTTTTTGGGTATGACTGCAGACACAGGGGCTGAAACTGAGATGCTTGTTAGCAGCAGTGAATACAACCGGGCGAGCTCTTTGCTGTTCCAGTGGTGGGGCCTGTTCGAAGGGCCGGATAACAACGATATATCGAGCTACTTTGACAGGGTGTTCAGCGAAGACGTGCAACTGACTTTCGGTGAACTCAACATCAACGGAATAGATCACTTGAGAGACGTCTATGCGTCGCTACCACTCGGGGTTGCAAGCGCTCACCATGTGGAATCGATTGCGCTCAAACACGTCGAAGAGAACGGCTATGAGCTCGAAGTGCATTTCGTCTACTTGTCCCGTAGCCCAGGCGATGTGCTGTCATCCAGTCGACGTCGCTACAACCACACCCTTGAGAAGACGGCAGATGGCAACTTTGTTCTTCGGGTTGTTCGTGCAACTACGCTCGAGCAGCTCAACGTATCTGCCTTTCGCGCTTCATATACTGAGAATAGGGCGCGGGCGGCGATTACTCAGTATTTAGGGATCATAGACGAGCTCGGAGGCGATTACGCTGAGCTGTCATCACTCATGGATGGAGACTCGCAAGTCCACGAGGTGATTGAGGAGTCTGACAGACGATTCCATGATCGGGGCGATGGCGTGCTTAAAGGGACAGCCGAAATCGCCAGTTGGCTCGCCAGCAGGAAACTCACATTTGCCAAGGTCGCTCATCGGCTGGAAGATCTCACGATTAACTCCCACGAGGCTGATCAGGTTGACGTGCGAGTTCATGTCGCGACACGGGCATGGCCCCATGAGGGGGAGCAAATAGATGTCGAATCCTCGTTTGATCTCACGCTTCGCGACACCGGTGAGCAATTTATGATTATCAAAGCTATCCGCCGCGCGGCCGATTAACCGAGCCACGATTGGGTGGAGAACAAATTGCCCCTTACTCTGTGACTCTTTGATGATCAAACATTCCCACAGAGTTTTAATGATGGGAGCCTCGGGTGCCGTTGGTGGGGAAGTCGTGAGAACCTTGCTTGACACGTCTCTACTAGGAAAGCTGACTTTGCTGGGCAGGCGTGAACTTCCGTGGATCAACGATCCTCGCGTCCGACAGCATGTTGTGGATGTCTGCGATCCAGAGAGTTATCACCAATTAGCCACCGAACACGATTCCGCCGTGTGCACACTGGGCGTTGGCCAACCTTCAGCTATGACGAAATCGGAGTTCTTACGTATCGATCAGCAAGCGGTCATTCAATTTGCGACCGTAGCGAAACAGGTTGGTGTACGGCATTTTCAGCTGCTGGGGTCCATTGGCGCGAGCACAAGCTCGCCATCCTTTTACTTGCGCGCAAAAGGTGAGCTATAACAGAAACTTCAGGAGCTGAATTTTGTGCGTTTGAGCCTGTTTCAACCGTCAATGGTCATTACCAAACACAACCGGTACGGCTTCTCGCAGGCATTAACGTTGACACTTTGGCCACGATTGGACCCAATTCTGCGCTGGGGACTGCGGTCTCTCCGAGGCATAGATGTTCAAGATTTGGGCGCGGCCATTGCGTTAAACCTGGCTCACCCAGGTCAAGGGGTAGAAGTGCTTCAATGGGACGAAATCGTGCGACTAGCGGCTCATTCGACTACCGATTCCATGGGGTAGATGTGCTTTGTTCCCGCTCCAAGCCGAAGGAACGAAAGTGAACCACAGCCGCGCCGGCGCAATAAAAAAAGCGATTTTTTGGTTGGCCACACTGATAGTAGCCGGGATGTTGCTATTCAGCGCTTATGGCTACCTGCTTGATGCGAAGGCTATTCGAGCGTTTGCCGCGCTAGGGCTACCTAGCTATTTTCGATTCGAGTTAGCCACTCTGTGCGCTGTCGGAGCAGTCGTCATGGTGGCTCCTAGAATCCCTAGTCCACCCCGAGAGTGGGCGTATGCGGGTGCCGCTTTGTTCTTTCTGACCGGTGTTACTGCGCATATAGCGAATGATGATCCAATGAGCTACACGGTACTTGGCTTCTTATCTCTGATCCTATTGGCTATCTCTCGCTTCTTACTCCACCACGTGCGGTAGAAGACTTCAGGCCGGGTAGGTGGCGAGCGCCGCTACGGATTGCAGTGGGATTCTATCCGACCGCATACGCCACAACAGAACGGGATGGTGTAGCGCCTGATCCGCACTGTGAAAGAGCAGTGCATCTGGCTCCACAACTTCGCGTCGCTCGATAAGGCGGGGCCGGCACTGAGAACTTGGTTCCGGTATTACAACAGTAAACGACCGCACCAAGTACTGAAGATGAGAACACCGCAGCAGATGTATCAATTAGCCGCTTAACTGTGCAGTTTTCGCTAGGTCATTACAACGATGCCTTGGACGAAACCACCGAGGTGGTTTCGAGTTCGCGACCCGTCGTTTCGTAAGACCCTACACAGGGTCTTGCTCCCGCTATTGTGATTCACCGCGATTGCTTCGTTTTTAGCCTGATTAGGCTTCAAAACTCTATCGGTCCAACTTGGGTAAGTTCGCCCCCTTCAACAAAAGTGCAAAAGAAAACTCACGTTACCTTGCAGTGACCTTTAAACCTCATCAGGTAAATCCGGACACCTGCCACAGTCCCGGCTATTCTGACAATCTGGTCCCTGCTGTGTTCGCACCAGTGTCAAGCGTAACAGCGGATTCTGAACATATTGGCCGTTTTCGCTACTGTTCTTTGATGGATTATCAAATCTGAAGCCACTGGGACACATTACCGTACCTTCACTGGCAGCGGTTTGTGGGTAATTGGGGATTGGCATTTCGCCTGGATGCAGTAGACCAAGCACGTGCCCCAATTCGTGAGCAAGGTGGTGGAAATCAATGCCGTTATCATTGGTATCTGAAGTAATAATCTTTACGCCAGATCGACCTGTCCCCGATGATGCACCGCCACCCCACCAGTCCTGTTCAGAAAAAGTATGAACAAAATAGACTTCGATGCAGTCACTAATATTAACCTCATCAAGTAAGTTGGCATTTGGGTCAGAGTTACCAGAGACATCCTTATCGCCTGTGCCATTCGTTTCCCACGGCGTCGTGACCAGATACTCTTCTTTTTTCAGCGTAATCCAATCGCGGACCTCAAAGCTTACACCAACTTTTCCCCAGGCTTCTCGGGCGTAAGGCATTCCAAAGTAAAACCCCCGACCAGACGGTTGAAGAAACGGCTTAACAAGAACCTCAAACCCTGGCGGTATTTGAGATGCGTCTGCTGCAGCAATATTAACCGGCTGGATACAGAGACTCTTACCAATTGAATAGTGAAAAGGCCTTCCCCAGTCGAGTTTCGTTTAAATAGATTCAAAATCAATAAAAAAATATCTGTAGTATTCAGTTTCGAGAACCTCTAATTGCATCAACATTTTCACGGAGATATTGCGTTTCTCTTCTGAATCATCGTCGCTAAGCAAATGCTCAACAAACTCTCTGGGTATTTTGATTTCAACGTCTAGCGAGGCTAACTGCGCGGGAGGGTTTTCAATATGGTGATGACGGTTTGAGCCGATTTCAGTAGGCACTAGCTTGTTCTGATGAGCGTAATCAACGACGCCTTCAAGCGATCCGACAATAACTGAATGCTCTGGGTCAAAGGCCAGGCGTTGGCGACCAAGAACCCTAAACCCAACAGGGCTTGATGATGATTCTTCCCTAAACTCTTTTGCCAGCAAACGCTGTTCAACGTCGTAAAGCACAATATTGAAGTGATCAAATACGGCAGAGAACGTAGTTTTCTTTGCAGGTGTAATCGCTAGTGAGAAGCTGGCACGGGCTTTGAATTGTTCTTCGGATATCTCTGCCGTAATTGACGTATCAGCTGCTGCCAGCATGATAACGTCGTCGAGATCATTATTTCTGGACTGCGCCTTGGTTGAAAGGCTGAGCATGCACAACAGAGCAGCGATTATCGTAATGAACTTGGTCATCCGTTTTTACCCCCATCATGTAGGCGGCTATTGAGTTGCGGGGACACTTTAGCGCACTCACCAGTGTTAGCCCGTGAATCCGGGAACAAAGATAAGGATCGGCATAGGCCGGAACAGACGCTGCTCCCCACCTCGCTGAAGCGACTTACGCCATCCTCTCGCGGACTAATCGGCCGGGTATGATTGCATGAACGCAAAAGCCCATGCTGCAGAAGCAACGAACCGTGAGGCGGTTTAATCAAAAGTCACCTGGATAGCGCACGGTGGAATAGCCAGACGGGCAAACCATCTGTCAGCGGCGAGGCTGCATCGAGTGGGTCGGTTTCGTTTGCCAACTCCTCTGCGTCACTCGATCCGTCCCCGTCCGTATCAGGGTTGAGTGGATCTGTTCCGAGCTGCAATTCATCTAGGTCACTTAACCCGTCGCCATCGTCGTCCAAGTCAGCCAGAAAGCCGATAGCAAGGCAATCAGCGTCGCAGTTGTCAGGCGCTAAATCACCATCAGTATCCTCCAACACGGTTATCACGAATGGTGCGAGCGAGTTTGTCAGGAGTGAGTCCGTGACTGAAATCACAACGGACGACTGACTAGTGGAATCAGCTGCTGTCGGAGTGCCGGTCAATTGGCCCGTACTTGGATTAAAGGTAGCCCATTCAGGCTTCCCCTCAATACTGAAGCTCAAATCTGTGGGGTGCACGGTCTGCACCGTTGGCACAAACGTGTAGGAGACTCCTGGAACGGCAAGCGACTGTGCGTTACCACTTATCTTAGGGCCGTCATCTAGCTGCAGCACAGTGACAGAACCTGTCGGATTCGCGAACCCACCATTGCCGTTAGAAGCGCCGACTCCCACGGTCCTGCCGTCATGCGAAAGTACAACTGACCCACCGAAGCGTTCATCGGGAGCCTCACCGAAAATGAAGGGCCCCATTAGAGACCATGTCTGACCACTCCACTGGTAAACGCGCACATCGCCGCTTCTGATGGAGCCATCAGAATGGCTTTGTGAGCCGATCGCCAGGATATTCCCGTCGCCCGACAGATCGAGGGAATCTCCAGAAAATCGGTCACCGAAGATTTGATCACCCAATTGATTCCAGTTTGTACCGTCGTATCGGTAAACACGGGCATCGCCAACAAGCAGTTCATTGAGGCTTCTCCCCTGCCAGGGAGCGCTTACTGCCATGGTTTCGCCATCATCCGATAGGGCAATGTCACCCAGCGGCCTACCGCCAGGGATAGAAACACCCAGCAGTCTCCAAGTGCTTCCGGTCCAAGCATGGACTGTTACGTAACCGATTAGGGGAGGCACACTGCCCCCCCTGAAGAACGGAGAACTTATTGCGATAGTAAAGCCATCACCCGATAGTTCCAGATGACTACCAAAGAGCGTGTACCTTCGCCCGCCATTCAAGCCTCGTCCGACTTGTTCCCAGCGATTCCGGGCCCAGCGAAAAACACGTGCCCTACCCGATTTCTCACCCGTATAAGCGTTAAAGGGTGCTCCGATCGCAAGTGTGCGGCCGTCGTTCGATAATGAGATAGCACTCCCAGATTTCTCACCTGCAGTTTCACCGTTGATAGTGCCGCCCAGTTGAGCCCAGGTAGTCCCAGTCCAGGTGTAGACTCGTACCTGTCCTGCGTCTTCTTGGGAGCTATCGCTACTGGGAGCCCCCACGGCAAGCGTTCTACCATCCTCCGACAGCGCTACAGTACCCAGCAGATCCCCAGGGGCTGCTCCGCTAATAGCATTACCCATTTGCTCCCAGAGATCGCCAGACCGCATGTACACCCGGGCTTCGCCAGCGTTTTCACCAGCGGAATCGTTCCCCGGTGCACCGACTGCGATAACGCTTCCATCGCCAGACATCGATAAAGAAGCAGAAAAGGACTCGAATTCAGATCGACCATCTAAATCGCAACCAACTTGGACCCACGCAACTTCACCGTTACTGAAGCCCCTGTTGCAGAGACGAGTGAAGAGTTCGGTAACCTGCCCTGCATCAAGGGCTTGATCATAGATCCTCACGTCGTCGATTGTGCCGTTGAAACTCCGTGCGCGATCATCACCATCCCAGCCTTGTCCGATAATCCACGGGCGGCCGCCCGTAGCGTCCTCCGTCTTCGCGTTGTCGAGGTGATCGCCGATCAAGACCCCGTTTTGGTAAACGGCAATTCTTGTTCCCGCGTCTAACGTTTCACCAGTGACGACAATGTGTTGCCAAGCTGCACGGACCCGACCAATAGAAAAACTCTGATCCCGGACCGTAATTCGGAAACTTTCGTCGACAATCTCTATGACAAGTACATTTTCACCGGAAGAAGAGTGGCGCCCAATTATCGTGAGTCCATCGCTCCTATCGTTCTCCAGTTCGGATTCATCTGGACTAATCCACGCAGTAATCGTGAATTGATCGGGTACGGGAAAGTCGCCAGTGGTGATGCTACCCGCACCGCTGAAGAAAGCTCCCCAGCGGCGCGGATCTCGGTCGCTGGTAGATCTTGCCCAGCTGACTCTATCTAAGACTCCTTGATAGCCATTGCCACTCACGTCTTCCACAGAATCACCTGCGCCTTCGTCCATCGGCCAGTGGGCGATCAGGCTTTCATCAAATGCACGCAGGTCAAAGGCGGCCAGTGTCAGAAAGAAACAGACCAGAAAGCGCGCTGAATACTTGTGTCTAAGCAATTTAAGCGGGGCGAATTAATGCAAATGCAGAGCTAAACATTAGCCTAAACTGATTGCCTTTTTGAAGTCGGCAGCTTGAGCGCACATTTCGATGCTGGACTTCGACCGTCATAGGCAAACAAGGAGATCACTCCTCGCAGTGAGTCGGCGTACTCCCACGGGAACTGGATTCTCTGCAAAAGCAGTCTTTGTTCACTTCGGTTTTTTCAGAGCACAGACGCTGGTAGCGGACAGGACGCTCTAATGCCGGGGAGCACATGGATGTGTGGGAGCGGCCTCCCGCGTCTAAAGCGTTCCTATGGCCGCGTCTTTTGGGGCAGCGGTTCTCACTAAAGCCTACTCCTGCCAAACAGAAAGCCCCGGCTAGGTCCGGGGTTCGAGCGGCGGATTGATCGTAACGGGCTTTGGCCCGTTGCGACCCTTCGGGCGCGGTCGCTGGTGACGGACAGGATGTCCTAATGCCGCGGAGCACATGGATGTGCGGGAGCGGCCGCCCGCGTCTAAAACGCTCCTGTGGTCGCGTTTTTTCGAACAGCGGTTCTCATCGATACCTAATCCTCCAAACCAAAAAGGCCCCGCTTTAGATCGGAAGAGC
>JBCCNJ010000114.1:0-14357 GCA_039025905.1 Pseudomonadota bacterium
CACCGCCTCGAAAAAAATCTACCCAAATTGAGGTATCAACTAGGACTGATTGCATCAGCGCTTTCGCAATGCGTTCGTGTCTACATCGAGCATCAGTTTGCCACGGTAACGCTTAATTCCCGCCGTTTTTCTCTTTCTAATCAGCTCTTCCAATGCCAAAACGATAACACTCGTTTTAGTTTTAGAATCGGTTAGGTTCATCGCCTCTTCAAGTAAGTCTTGAGGCAAGTCGAGAGTGGTTCTCATGAGCTTGTCCGAAGGGATCGTATGCATATAATTACACTTCTATATGCATATACGCAACACCTTAAGAATCAATCATCCCAGCCATGTGTCACGAAAAGAACATCGAAAGCTCACTACACATTCATAGGATATTCAAACAAGCCAATAACTGGAACATCATTCAGCGCCCTATTCTCCGCTTTCGTTAATGTGTTGATGACAGTCACTTTTTGTCATTCAAGGCTAAACCTGTCGCGACCGTAGGAGTATGATTTCGACCTAGACATCAAAAATCTGTTTTGGGGATAGGGCATCATATGACAACACGGATCTTTGTCGCCGGTCACAATGGAATGGTGGGTTCAGCACTGGTAAGACAGCTTAGCCAGGACCCGCAGAATGAAATTGTCACCCGCACGCGCGCAGAACTGGACTTAACTGATCAGCAGGGTGTGGCGGACCTCTTTGTAAGTGAACAGATTGATGAAGTGTACCTTGGTGCTGCTAAGGTCGGCGGTATTCATGCAAACGACACCTACCCTGCAGAGTTTATTTATGACAATTTGATGGTTGAATGTAACGTAGTGCATCAAGCTTGGAAGAACGGTGTTAAGAAGCTGTTGTTCCTGGGTAGCTCCTGTATCTACCCGCGCATGGCGAGCCAACCCATCAAAGAGCGAGAGTTGATGCAGGGTTCACTGGAGCCCACCAACGAACCCTACGCGCTGGCAAAAATTGCAGGCATCAAACTGTGCGAGAGCTACAATCGTCAGTACAACACGGATTATCGCAGCGTGATGCCAACCAACTTGTACGGCCCAGGTGACAACTATCATCCTGAGAACAGCCATGTCATTCCCGCGCTGTTACGTCGCTTTCATGAAGCTAAACTGAACAATGCGAAATCGATTTCTATCTGGGGCACCGGCAAGGCCCTGCGAGAATTCCTGCATGTAGACGACATGGCTAGGGCCTCCATTCTCATCATGAATTTGCCCAAAGCGCAGTACCAGCAGATCACCGATCCACGGCTGTCGCATGTCAACGTAGGTTCTGGCATCGACTGTTCTATTGCAGAACTAGTCACTAGCATCAGCGAAGTCACCGGCTTTCATGGCAATATCGACTACGATAGCAGTAAGCCCGACGGGGCTCCCCGAAAGCTAATGGACAACACCAAGCTGAGACAGCTTGACTGGTCGCCCTCATTCTCACTTAAAGCGGGACTGGAGGATGCTTATCAGTGGTATGTAGAGAACATGGAGCATGCTCGCAGCGCCTAGAACGGCTGAATCAAGCAGAGCGCTTGTTGCGGAAACACTAGAGGCTGGTTATGACAAACAAAGTGGCGCTGATCACCGGCGTAACCGGGCAGGATGGCTCGTACCTCGCGGAGCTGTTACTGGGCAAGGGGTATCAGGTACACGGCATCAAGCGCCGCGCGTCTAGCCTCAATACCGCTCGAGTCGATCATATCTATCAAGACCCACACGTGGACGACCGTCGTTTTACACTGCACTACGGTGACCTCACCGATACCTCCAACATTACCCGTATAATTCAACAGGTGCGGCCGGATGAAATATACAATCTCGCTGCTCAGAGTCATGTGGCAGTGAGTTTTGAAGAGCCAGAGTATACAGCCGATGTCGATGGTTTAGGCACGTTGCGCGTATTGGAGGCAGTGCGCCTACTCGGGCTCACTGAACACACCAGAATCTATCAGGCATCTACTTCCGAACTCTATGGGTTAGTGCGAGAGACGCCACAAACCGAGCGCACCCCCTTCCACCCCAGATCACCTTATGGTGTTGCAAAACTCTATGCCTATTGGATTACCGTAAACTACCGTGAAGCCTACGGTATGTATTGCTGTAACGGTATTTTGTTCAACCACGAGTCGCCGCGACGCGGAGAAACGTTTGTCAGTCGCAAGATAACGCGGGGGTTGTGCAACATCAGTCAGGGTCTCGAGCCGCGCCTGTTCATGGGCAATCTGGATGCATTGCGAGATTGGGGTCACGCAAAAGACTATGTCGAGATGCAGTGGTTGATGCTCCAGCAAGAGGAACCAGAGGACTTCGTGATCGCAACTGGCAGCCAGTGCTCAGTAAAAGACTTTATCGTTATGGCAGCAGGTCAACTTGGGATCACTATTGCGTTCGAAGGTGATAGTGAGAAAGAAGTCGGTAGAGTAGCTTCGATCGATCCCGATAAAGCCGAGAAAGACATCGTTTTAAAACCGGGCGATATTATCGTCGAGGTGGACCCACGCTATTTTCGTCCCGCAGAGGTAACGTCACTTTTGGGTGATGCAGGCCTGGCTAGAACAAAGCTTGGCTGGCAACCCAAAACATCTCTAGAGGATATGATTTCTGAAATGGTTATAAGCGATCTGATGCAGGCTCGCAAAGATCGCTTGTTGGCAGAGCAAGGATTCCCGTCTAAGTCGACCTCTCACTGAGTCTATATAAAAACAGTCTTTGCAAAAATCTGCCGAAATGTCGCGGTATTTTTCACAGCCTTTGACGCCTATGCTAAGCTCGGCGGCAGAGATATGATTGATTAACTAGCGGTTAAAAAAATTAAAAGTCTTGTTCCATCGAAACAAAGACTGCAAGTGAAAGGGCGCACAACAACGCGCTGCTTTGAGGAGATCACTTGAACAATCAGCAACTAAAGGAGCGCTTCAGCGCGATTTGGGTGCGCCACGCCGGTCCGGATTCAGCACCGGAACCGATCTGGGATATGCTGTACACGCACTATAGTGAACCTCATCGTCACTACCACACGCTGAGCCATCTCGCTCAATGTATCGAAGAGTTGGATGCCGCAAAGGACATGGTCACCGAGTTTGATGAAACCGAAATGTCGATCTGGTTTCACGATATCATTTACCAGTACGGTGCCAAAGATAACGAGTCTCTCAGTGCCGATACATTCAGAGATCTTGCCTCTGGACACATGGATCCCGAATTTGTTGGTCGGGTTTGCGAATTTATTATTGCAACCCAGCACACCGGTAACGCCCAGAGTTTGGGAGAGGCATATATGGTCGATATCGATCTCTCCGGATTTGGATTACCTTGGGATGGCTACCTTGCCGATTCCAATGCACTGCGCGAAGAGGCGCCCAAGGTCAGCGACGAGCAGTACTATTCAGGTAAACTGCGCTTTCTTGATGGTCTCTTGAGCTGGGAGCAACTATTTCAAACTGACTACTTCAATAAGCGCCTCGAAAAGCGCGCGAGGGAAAACATCAAGCGTTACTCAGCACAATTACGCGATCAAGGCTTTGAGGCCTGAGACTAGACCCGCATACAAACCACAAGTGAAAAGATAATTCAGGTAAGCACCGCTTGCAGCGTTGTCGTTGTTAACTGCAGCCGTCTGGTAATCACTCGAATCATAAACTTGTGCAGCGCGGCAGCGATGTGCGGGTGCTCTTCTTCCAGGCGGCGATTCGCGTCTTGACTGAGCACATACAAATCACCCGCTTCATCTACGATTACCGTCGCGGTGCGTGCGCTTCCCAGATAAAAGCCGACCTCACCAAATACCGTACCCGAGCCCGCTCGGCGAATACGATGCCGCTTGCCCGATCCCGTTTCCAAGTAGACCGATGCCGTACATGATTGCAGCAAGAACATCTCGTCTGAGGGATCATCCTGCACCGCAAGCACATCGCCTGGCTCGACTTTTCGATGCTCCATGTAGTTCGCGAGAATGGCTGCATCACCGTCAGATGGTAAGAAGCTGGCTAACTGCTCCATAATCCCTCTCTGAGTGTCTGCCAGTGCTTGACCTTTCAGCAGCTGCTCTTCGCACCACTCCACACCGCGATCAAGGTCGGGCATAACTTTCACAAAGTCCGAGTTTTCAGGATCGAACCAGCTTCCCAGTAGTCGCTCCTGCATGGAGGGCCGCATACCGGTGAACAGCAGAAAGAAGTTGGATTTAACCGCTTCCTGGGCCATCTTCATAAAACTCAAACCCGCCGAGGAGTCCATGTCAGTGACCTGCGCAAAATCCAATACCACATAGGCCAGCGGTGGCATCTCTGCCTCTTCGACTCGCTCCTCGATGCGACTGACCAATGCGGCTGCGGTGCCAAAAAACAAGTAGCCCTGAAGTTTCAGAATCAAAGTACCGCCCCCATTGAGGCGTAAATACTTCTGCTCGGAGTTACTGCGTTCTACATTGCTTCTGCGCTCTGTGCCGGTAAGCGCATAGCGAACGACGTTGATGCGGCTATAGTTCACAACAAACAACACCACCGCACACAACAAGCCGACGACCACGCCCTCCAAGAAGCCAACCGTAGCCACAACGACGACAATGACGATGACAACGAGATACTCAAGCCGAGGTAACTTTTCTCGAACATCGATGAGCCAGCGCTTTACCAGAGCGCCGCCCAAATAGATCAATAAGCCCGCCAGAATGATTTTGGGGAACCATGCAATAACGGGCATCGCGAAGAACAACATAACGCAGCAAAACATCGCAACGGTAAGCCCAACCAGTCGGCTGCCCGGCGCGCCAATGGTCATGGACAGTTCCGTAAGCGTCATTGAAGGTAGCGCTACCAATCCACCACTAATCCCGCTGACGGTATTTGTTAAACCGGCCACACGCAGTTCTCTATTAATATCAATATTCTTACGCTGGATTACGGATAAGCCGCTAGCAGTCAGCATCAAGGAAATTGCGGTCAACATAGTAATCGTGCCAATACTGGATAGGTGCTCCGCCACCGTGTACCAGCTGATATCCTGATACTGCTGAATTAGCACCGGGTTAACCAGACTGGGCGTCACTTCGGGGAAGGGACCTATCAGCCATCCCTCGGCCATCAGCTGTTGCGGGTCTTTTCCCAACGCGTAGGCAATCCCAAAGAACAGCGCAATCAGCACAAATATGGCAAGCGGCATCGCCAAGGACTTTATCCAGTTGCGTATTGCCCACGCGATAAATACCGCTGCACCAATAGCTGGTGCCCAGCGCCATAGCATGTCCAGGCTGGCAAGCATTCGAAAGTCCAGAATCGATACCAGCGGCAGATCGGTAACTACTCGCAAAGCGCCTTGAATCAGCAATAAACCCGCGCCCGCAAAGTACCCGCCCATTACCGAGTAGGGTAGGTATCGGACCAATGAACCGAGGCGGAAGTATCCCAGCAAAGCCAATATCAAACCCGTGAGAAGCGCCGTGATAGCCAAAGAAGCAAAGGCCGTGATAAAGACAATTTCAGGATCTGTCCCCTGCGGGAAACTCGCCACGATCATGGTCACCATCAGCGCAAGCACCGGCGCGGTATCGTCATCAGGCATGGCAACAACAGGCCGGCAGGAACTCAACAGGCTAAAGAGGGACCCCGCTACAACGGCCGTAGATACCAGCGCGATCACACCCGTAGACAGAAAAGGCGATAGCTCACCGTTAAACATCAGCGCGGCAAAGCTGACACTGGAGATTAAGGTGACCACGCCCGCTATAGCGCCCGCTAGCACTATCGAAAGAAGGGTGCTGGCGTCATATTGCCTGAGTGCTTTAATCTCCTGGGTCAGCACGCTTTATTTTTCCGCCATAACAATGGTTGTAGATATCGTGCCCTGCATAATCCTTTCGTAGTGCAATTTCACCAGTGGGTCATCGGGATACTCGTCTCGCAGCGCGGCAAATTGTTCTTTGGCACCATCTACTCCATCGGCGAGTGCCTGAAACGCCGCGTTATAGCGTTGTATCCATTGCGTCTCACTCTCTTCTTCGGTTATTGGCTCAAAAGCCTCGATAGCCTCGGTTTTGCCTTTCAGCACCAAGGCGCCAACCGGGCGAAAATAATGATCTCGGCATTGCGCTACCGTGGTGCCACTGATGCACATTAGAGTGCCCAGATGTTTGTTAACACCTTCGAGCCGGGCGGCGGTGTTAATGGGATCGCCATGGGCTGTATAGTCGAACCGCTCACTGCCACCAAAATTGCCGACAATGGCTAAGCCGGTGTTCACGCCCACTCGCGTGGCCCCGAACGGCATGCCTTTGTCGTTCATCTCTTGTATAAAATCTTTACTAATTTTATCCATCGCCAGTGCGCAGTTCACAGCGCGCTGAGCGTGATCTGGCTGATCCAGAGGCGCATTAAAAATGCCCACCACGGCATCACCCACAATTTTGTCGATGGTGCCACCGTGCTCCATCACCGCTCGACACATGGCATCCAAATACTGGTTGAGTACAGTCACCAATAGCTGCGGCCCCGCCCTTTCCGAGAAGGTCGTAAAACCAGCGATGTCCGAAAACAAGAATGTCATCTCTCGCTCTTCCCCGGTCAGCTGCAGCTGTTCTGGGTGCTCTACCAGCTGATCCACCAAGGCGGGTGCCATGTAGGAGCTGAAGGCCTTGCGTACCTGACGCTTCTGGCGCGCCTCAGCGAAGTAACCCCACAACACATTCGCACCAATGATGCCGACAATCGTAAACAGCGGCAGCACCGGCGACAGGCTGAGTTGAACCGCATTCCAGAGCCAAACATCGGCGCCGACCACAAACGTCAGAGAAGCCACCGCCACCAAGGTAATGGCAAGCGCACCAAGCGCGGGACAGACAATGGTAAGCAACAAGCCGGATACAAGAATAACCAAAGCATTAGCCGCATTCGCCCAGTCAGGTTCCTGCGGGAAGGGCTGGCCAGACAGAATGCGCTTGAGCACAGTGGCATGCACCTCCACCCCAGGGAACGCTGGGCCAGTGGGCGCACTGATCAAATCCGCGAGACCCAGCGCCGAGGAGCCAATAAGGACTGCGGCGTTCTCCAACTCCGGAAATTCATTGAAGTCCTGCGTTTGAAAAATCTCTGTGGCAGAAATATACGGTACGCCGCCCCTATGGCCCGTATAGGGAATCAGTACTCGTCCATACTGGTCGGTGGGTAGCTGCTTATCTTCAAGCTGCAGCGCCGTCACACGCTCACTACCGGCAACCTCTGCGGTGTCTACTTTGAAACGCTTGGCATCCGAGTGGCGCCGTGCCATCGCCAGAGCGAGGCTGGGGTAGACCATATCACCGCTACGTAAAATCAGCGGGGTGCGCCTCAGCACGCCATCCTCATCGGTGGTGGTATTCAAAAATCCGCCGTGCCTCGCTGATTTTTGCAGCTCGCGCAAGTTACCCGTGTAGCTGCGCATAATGGGTATGCTTAGGTTCTGATTGTCCTGCTCGGGAAAGTACGCCCAGCCGGAGGGCAGCGCTCCTACAGACTCATCCTCCTGGGCATGCAGTATAAATCCAAGCACCACGTCCTGACCTCGCTGGGCTTTCAGGTATTGCGCAAAGATCGCGTCGCGATCCATATCTGGGATGAGCGTTTCCAAATACTCCGCGTGCTCAAGCTGACCGGACGCGGATGCTGCGTCAATCAACTCCTGGGCGACGTTGCGCTCCGGCTCGGTAAAGGCGACGTCAAAGCCGATGGTTTTTACCCCTGCCGCCTTCAGTCTGGAGACCAGCTCCCCCATTTTCGCGCGACTCCATGGCCAACGCCCTTCTGCGCGCAGGCTATCTTCGTCGATGTCCACGATAACCACCTTGCTGTCTTCAATGCTGCGAGACGCTGGCAGGGTGCGAGTGAGCCGCATGTCATAGGCTAGATTATCGAGGCGATCAATGAACCGACCACTCCAGGTACCTCCTGCAATCTGCAGCCACAGTGCGATGCCGGTTATGAGTATACCGACGCAGAATCGGACGTAGTGCTTGAGAAAATAGCGCTTCATGCGACGTTATTATATCGGGCAGCGCTCCCGCGGCTAACTTATTCCAGGCTGGGGGGCGGCGGTGTTGGCGTAATCGTCGGTGTCGGTGTCGGTGTGACCGTCGGTGTAGGCGTTGGCGTAATCGTCGGTGTCGGTGTAGGCGTGATTGTCGGCGTAGGCGTAGGTGTGACCGTCGGCGTGGGCGTAGGTGTGACTGTCGGCGTAGGCGTCACCGTTGGAGTTGGCGTAGGCGTCACGGTTGGAGTTGGAGTTGGCGTCACGGTTGGAGTTGGAGTTGGCGTCACGGTAGGAGTCGGCCCTATACCTCCAGGTGGGATCTGGTCATTAATAGGCGGACGAGGAATATCTGGTGTCTCAGGCTGCTCATCCTCAACTTCAATCACTTCAATATTTGGGTCGTCCTCTTGCCCGGGTGGTTGATTGTCTTGAAACTCGCTTATGATCTCATCGCCAACATCGACGATCTCGTCGATCTCATCAACCTGATCGGGAGCGCCAATCAGCGCTGCGGTAATAATCTCATCTTGATTGTCAGGGTCCAGCACGATACCCGTGAGCACCATCAGCGGCGTCGCGTCTGGGTTGAGTCTGGTGATCGCGGTAATCGTAGCCAACAAGGTGTCGGTGTCGGTGCCAAGATGATCTGAGTTATTGATCAGCACCACGAGCACCAAGGTTTGCTCAGAGGTGGTAAGCCCGACAAGCAGTTGCTCAATGGCTTCGGCATCATCCGGGTCAGTATTGGCGATCGCCCAAACCACATCGCCTACTGGATCCGGCACCGTGTTGATGGATACCACCGTCTCGCATTCTTCCGGGTAGGTGACCGCTACCTGCCCTGTTGGCACCTCAACGATTTCTTCTGGACAGTCAATATCCTCGAAAACAACCACCGCCTCCCCCACGATGGCCGCTACACGCACAGGCGTTAGATCAGCCGATGCAACTAGGGATGCTAAAGTGAGTAACGTAGCTAAAACAAAGGGGCGAGCTTTGCCAGCGACCACTAATCGCAGCCCTCGTCGGGGCATACCGATATACTAATAAACGTGCCTCGCACGCCGATAGTGGAGGTGCCTGCAGAAAAACTGACGTTTTCGGGGTCATCCTTCGCGATTTTGCCGCTCACGTATCTGAGTGTGCCAGCTAAAACATCAATCTGGCTCGTGTTTTGCTCAGAGGCAGACGCGTCGTAGTAATACTCACTTATGGACACTTCAGAGTTGCTCTCAAGGTCCAACACGCTGTTGTCGGCAAGGACAATGGTTACGGTGGAGTCCTCACCGGTTGACACGCTATCTTCGATATTCAGGCGCGTCTCCGTTGTTACAGGTTCACCATTGACCTTAACATCACCTTCAAATATCAAAATCCGGCCTACAGAGGCCCAGGCGATATTGCTTGTGAGCGCCAGCGCCAACGTTAACAGCAACAGCTTCAACGAAGCTCGCATGCCACTTACCTTTGAGTAGTACCTTAAGTTGGTCAAGAATAAGCTTGATTTTTAAGTAAATCAAGGCTCTAGCGCATTATCTGCGCGCCCGCTTTTGGTGCATCTAGCCACCCAGGCCAGGGCTAAAATCACCACGAACCACAAGCTGTTAGCGGGAATATGCAGATTAAAATCTGCGAAACTGTGAATAAGGATGCTGGTAATGCCCATAGTGGCGGCAAACCCCAAGCCCCGCATTACGCGCGACCGACTTAAGCGCTGGGCTTGCAGCGCTTGCCACAGGCTCGAGACCACCACAATGGCCAGCAGAGTAAACCCTATAAAGCCAAAACCTGTGCCGATTTCCAGATAGTCATTGTGGGCGTGTCGATACCAAAGTGAATCAGGGCTCATATAGCCTCCATGCACATAGGCCCAAAAGAACGTATCGGCTCCAGTGCCGAACCAAAAGTTATCTCGCCACATCAGAAAACTATCGATCGCGACTTCATCTCTGCGATCACCCGCGAGAGTGGTGGATTGCAGCCGTTCCACCACCTCCTGCACTCCAAACCAGCTGCCGACCAGATATAAATCGATCACCAGCAGGCTCGCAAAGAAAATCACCGTATTGCGGTTGACTCTCCCCTGCAGAATCATACCGACAACACCGCAAATCAGCAGACTAGAAAAGAATGCCGTGTTACCCATGCGCGAGCGCGTAAGCACCAGCGCGATAACCATGATCACTAAGTACAGCCGCAACCTGAACTTACTGGAAAGCACCGTATCAATGGTGCGGCGCATAAATTGGCGCCAGTTTGCTGAAGGATGTCTGTGTAGCTGCGCCACTAACATGCCAATACCAATAGCCAGATTCATCTCCAAAAAGCCGGCCAGATGATTCCGATTGGCAAAGGTGCCACTGGCGTATGACCTCACAAAGGTTTTGTCGAGCAATGAGATTTGCTCAATCGAACTCATCATCATCACGGCAGCAAAGAAGGCCTGGACCACGCCGCAGAGCACCAGCGTTTTCGCAGTGGTTAGAACTCGTTCCCGAGAATCCACAAGCAACAACACCAACACAAAAGCGGCTGTTAAGCCACAGCCAAAGAGCAAGGCCTGCCGTGTCGAATCGGGCTCCACGGAGACACTAAGTAGCAGCTGTAGCGCAACCCAGACTTGGGTCAACACTAGCGCTGCCAGAGGTAACCAAGCACGTCTAAACGCAGGTGTAACGCGCAGATGGCGAGTGAACAGTAGGACCAAAGCCAGGACAAGGCCAGTAATCAGTAGACAGGCAAGCAAGCGCGTGGACCAGTCACGGTTGCTGGCAAGCGGCAGTGGCGCCCAGGCCATGAGGGCCAAAAAGTAGCAGTAGAGTGCGCTATTCGACCATGAGTAGGTTTGAATCGCAGGCGAGGTCCTTGCCTCTTCTATTTCATTAGCGTGGGCTTTGATCATATGAGTAGAACGAAAGGCTAAACCGGGCAGCTGTGACCGACATCTAATAGAGCTAACAAAAGGCTCTCATTGAACTAAAATTACGGTAATATAACCTAGCCGCATAAGGGATGTTGACCACAAGTGCCGCAAGAGCACCTAACTCGAACAAATAACTCCGAAATATAGCGCACTTGGGGAATTAAATGCCTACGGCGATTACCAAGCCAACTCGAGCGATAGGTATATTTGCAGCCACTCTCTCTGCATTATCCATAGGTGTGGCTTCGACTGCGAGCGCGGCAACCACTTCCACAGGGCCCGCTTTTATCGCCTGGGGGCCGGTCGCCGTCACCCCAACACTGGGTACGGATGTGAAGTACAGTGATAATATTTATCTGCAGGAAGATGACACCACCGAATCCTGGATTTTTGTCGCACGTCCAGAGGTGAATTTTAAAGCGCAGGACCGCGAGAATATTTACCAGTTTGACTATAAGGGCGAAGCAGGCTGGTACCAGGAAGATAGCACCAACGATAGAAACGATTACTTCGACAACACTTTTTCGGCCGACGCTTATATTCTGCCAGCCGAGCGCTGGACACTCACAGGCTTTGCCAGCTTCGCGATGCTGCATGAAGACAGAGGCACAGGCTTGACCGAAGGTGAGATCGGCCGGTTGCTGTCGAAACCGGTACGCTACGACCAAACCGATTTTGGCGGCGGTTTGGAGTATGGTTCGGGCATAGGCCGCCTGGAACTAACCGTCGGCTATATGGATCGGGAGTACCAAAATTTCAGGGACTTCACACGCACCCGAGATCTCGAGCAGTGGGGTTTTGGAGCCACGTTTTTCTATCCGATCGCACCTAAGACCGATCTGCTCCTTGATTACACCTATGACGATTTTCATTATCCCAACGCGTTCGAAGACAGGCCAGCGCTTGACAGTAAGCAGCAGTCGTTGCAAGGCGGGGTAACCTGGGAGATTTCCCCTAATCTCGAAAGCCGTGCTCAAATCGGTTACGTGGATAAAGACTTCAATGACCCGGGGCGCCAAGACTGGGACGGCATTGGTTGGAGCCTTTCGCTGCAAATACAGCCACGCGAACAAGACACTATCAAGATAACTGGAGAGCGAGCACCCGAGGAGACCAGCCTCCAGGGTGATTTCGTAAACAAGGAAACGCTCACAATCGATTGGGAGCACATTTGGTCTGATCGATTCAGTACCACAGTCTCTCCCACTGGATCGCGCGAAAAGTACGAGGGATCATTTGATAATAGAGACGACGATATCTATAACTTTGCAATAGTAGGCAACTATACATTCAGACGCTGGTGCATACTCTTCATCGAGTACAATTATAATGATAGGAATTCGAACGCAGATACCCTCAGCTATAACGAAAACGTCTTCAAGCTCGGCGTTGATCTTAGCCTATAGCAATATCTAATTGGCGTTCTTTGTTATGGTTGGTTCCTAAGGGCGATGACAGTGTTTAATTCTTTGGCTGCGATGGGTCTCTCGATTGGCAAGGCTGGGACCATGCTGGCCTTCATACTAATGGCAGCCTTTACCAGCCCATCGAACGCAAATCCCGACCCGCTCGAGAGCGCATCTTCCTATACACTGAACACTGGCGATACTGTGCAAATCACGGTCTTTGAGGAACCCGACCTCAGCATCGTTGGCGTTTTGGACGACACCGGCTCAATTTCTTACCCATTATTGGGAGAAATCCAGATCCGAGGTCTAACAGCTCGCGAGTTGGAAGAGGCGATCATAGCAGGGCTGAAAGGCCGTTTTTTGATCAATCCACGGGTCAATGTTTCGATTTTGGAGTATCGCCCGTTCTATGTGCGCGGCGAGGTAAACAGCCCCGGAGGTTACCCCTTTAAACCCGGTCTAACGGTAGAAAAGGCCGTTTCCATGGCGGGAGGATTCACCTCACGCGCGAGCAATAGTGCGTTTTACATCATCTCTGATGCAGCGACGGAAGACTCAGAAGACACACGAAAACGCGTGCAACTTACCACCCGTGTGCGTCCGGGTGATATCATCAACATTGAGCAGAGCTTCTTTTAGCGGCAGATGCGATAAAGGCGACATAACTCTTGATGCAAGCACACAATCCTCCACCTGAATTTTATGAGGATGAGTCCCAGCCCATCGATCTGGCGCACTATTGGCGCCTGGTGCGACAAAGCTGGGCCAGCATCTTGGGATTGTGTTTGATCGTAAGTCTATTAACGATGCTGGTAGTGATGCGGGAGGTCCCCGTCTACAGGGCGACCGCGACCATCTTGATTGAGTCCCAGCAGGCGAGAACAGTCTCTATCGAGGAGGTTTACAGCTACTTTCGGAATTATCAATATTTCGCAACGCAGTTTGAGATAATCAAAAATCGGGATATTGCGGAGCTCGCCGCCGACAAACTTGATTTATGGGACGATCAAAATTTCGTGCCTAGAAAGCCCGAGGATACTAGCCCCCTTGTTGAAGGAACAGAGGATGGATTCGTTAAGAGCTTACGCGATTGGGCCTCAAGTTTTATCACCACCTCATCAGCTGAAGATGAACCCACAACAGCTGAGACTGTGGATGAAGAGGAGATTCACAGAAACGCCGTTATAAACAAACTCCTTTCGGGTCTTTCTGTTGAGCCCGTCGAGCACACACAACTGGGAAAAATCGGGTTCACCTCTACCAATCGACTTCTAACTGCCGAGGTCGCCAACACTGTGGCAGATGTTTATATCCAGTCGCAAATGGATTCAAAAATGGAGTCCACTCAGGAGGCGGGACAGTGGTTGGCCAGTCGGCTTGATGACCTCAAAGCAAACCTGGATGCGTCACAGCAGTCACTTCAGGCGTTTCGCGATCAGGAGGAGATTTTAGACGTAGCGGGAGGCGAAACGCTCGGTGTTCAAGAGCTAAATGAGCTCAACTCGCTGCTGAGCGCTGCCAGAACTCAGCGGATGGGGATTGAAAACATTTACAGGGAATTAAGCAGTACGTCCGAGTATTCTTCTGCCGCGATCATGAGCATGCCCTCAGCGTTACAGCATCCACTTGTGCAGAGTCTCGCGCAATCACTCACAGAGGCACAGCAAGAAGTTTCTAACTTGGGCCGGCGATATGGCCCAGAACATCCGAGGATGATCACCGCTACCGCACGAGAAGAAAGCATACAGGCTGAGTTGGCCGAGCAGTTGGAGCAAGTAGCCACCTCGATCAGTGCGGAATATCGTCTTGCACGGCTCAATGAGCAACAGATCGAAGAACAGCTTTCGTTAGCAAAGCAAAACATGGCTAGCTTGAACCGTAAGGATTTCAGGCTGCAAGAATTACAACGGCAGGTGGAAACTGACCAACGTCTTTACGAGATGTTTTTTACTCGCGCCAAAGAAATGTCTGAGGGCATAGGTTTTCATACGGCTCATGCCAGAGTGGTAGAACGAGCAGTACCGCCAC
>JBCCNJ010000115.1:0-14324 GCA_039025905.1 Pseudomonadota bacterium
GGATTGAGTATCTGCGAAGAAAGCATTAACAAGGCAAGGCAGTGCGCTCCCTTTGGTCGTCGGACGCGCTTACAGCGCGCCCGCTGCTGGCGGCGTTATGTTGCTTGCACATGAATCGAACTATCTTGATACTCTTTTTGCTCCTTTGTGGGGCTGCTTCTGCTCAAGACTATGAAGCACAGCTGGGCCACCAACAACCACGACTGGTCGACGGTCTACGTCATCTTGCAGAGAATCATTCCGAATTTTCTGTCAATTTCGTTTGCCTGACCAAAACTAGAAATGATGCCGCAGATTTACGCGACTTTTTCTCCGACAACGCTGTTAGCATCGAGCGAGGGAGTTGGCTCAGCTATAGTCACAAAGTACGCATACAGCATAGGTTTCATTCAGAGAGTACAGACTTTGAACAGTGGCTACGCACAAATTTCTTTATTGGAATTGCGTTCAACTGCGATCTAAATGGAATTGAAGTCATTGAGCAAGACGCAACATAACAAGGCCAGTCAACGCGCCCGCTGCTGGCGGCTTTAGGCGTCATGCACGTCTCCTGTTTAACTCTTTGCATTGTATTTTTTGTCAGCGGCTGTGGCGCTAAATCTGATTGGTATCCTGATGCGTTATCTTCACCCTCAGGGTGGGCTAGAGCTATCGTCGCAGAGTCCGAGAGCGATAAACACGAGCAGTCGCAGGTAGTAATCGAGTTTACTCGGGAACGCTGTGGGGGTGGTTCAGTTAGTGCGTCGGTTATCGATTCTGGCATTCAACTAAGGTGGGTCGATGACGAAACGTTGGAAGTATCGGCGCCAGTTTCATTGAAACTGAGACCAGCGCCTGCTTCTAAAACGCTGGATCATGTTGTCAGGTGTAATGAACGCGCAGTCAATGTGATAGTGCTACGCTACTAATGGGAATGCCGCCTGACAAGTCGGTGTTGTCGCCTGCGGCTAGGACGGCCCACTGCGTGGCCCGCCCCAAACCAAGGCGCTATACCTTAAGTCTGCAAATGAGCATTTGATGGAAATGAAAAAACCTTTTCTCAATATAAGTAGTGACGCCGAATATCAGGAAAATGATGATGGTGCGTTTAGGGAGTCTTATTTTCCAATCAGCGAAAAAATCGGGGCCGATAAGCTTGGATATAGCGTCATGGTATTAGAACCTGGATTCAAGGCTTGCCCGTTTCATAATCATCATATAAACGAGGAGATGTTTTTGGTTTTATCCGGTTCAGGAACTTTGAGGTTTGGAGAGGAAAATTACGAGATTGCTAAGGACGACATTATTGCTTGCCCTCCTGGCGGCACCGAATTAGCGCATCAAATCATCAACACGGGAAATGAGCCGCTAAAAGTGCTGTGCGTTAGCACGAATGAGCATGTTGATGTTTGTGAATATCCCGACTCTAACAAAGCTTTGTCTATGGTCGGTAAGCAGGGAGACCGAAGTTTTAGGCATATTTCTAGGCTCGGAGATGAAGTAGATTATTTCGAAGGGGAGTCATAGGGTACGTTGGGGTATAACAAAGCCATCACAAACGCGCTTTCAGCACTGGACTCGCAACAGGTTGCTCGCCTTTTGTGGCGACGTTATGCGCTCAGAGTGTATCGGGCGTTCGTGTTCCTATTTCTTTACTGCTCCTTCCACGCGACAGCCGCGCCTGGAAGCCCCGTAGTGTTCTTCGGGAAGGAAAGAATGCTCCCGGAGGTCTGCGTACTTTACATTCGTCCATCTACCATTGAGCCCGGTTTATATTATCGATGTGCAAAAGGCGGGGACGAGTCTTCGATATACTTTACCAATATTGCCGACTCGCTCAAGGAATCGAACGAAGGACCGACTACAAAGAAAATGACGTCCCACAGAGTCACGGGTGATCTCGATTACCATGCATATACAATAGAGGCGGAGTCTCTCGAGGAAGAGTCAGGTCTGCGATTTCAGTATGCGCGGAAAATTTGTGATGATGAGTTCTGCGTAACTGTTATCGCCTTCAGTGAAGACACTGTCGACTATATTGTGAAACACGTCGGACTATGAAGCCCATAACAAGCGCGAGCTTTAGAGGCGTTATGTGTGGGTGTTTGCTTTGGAAATTACGGTACTGCAAGTCGTAGGAAGCATATTGATGCTCTTCGGAGTGTACTGCTTCTACAAGAACGAAATTGAATGGAACATAGAGATTCGTCCTGGAAAATCGAGCCGTAGTGGTGTGCGCATAGACTTTACCCCGGATAAGTATAAGTACAAAAAGAAAGGGGTGCTTCGCGGCAAATGGGTAAGGCCTTTTTGTGCTTTAGTGGCATTGCTCGGGTTTATCTTTATATTTGTTTACACTGGTGAAACAGTTGCTATCAGTATTTAGGAATGAGCTACATAACAAGCACTGGAAGTTCGGCCCTTCGATCCCGACTCCGAAACCGCTGCGCGCCTTCGTCCCCCCAGTTTAAAGCGTTATGGTGCAAGCAGTTGATTGGCGTCCAACTTAATACTAGTAATCGATGCAGTACCCCAGATTGGCTTCAGCGGTAGGTGGACCAGATGCGTTCAAAGTACTGGCTACTGATTAGCGCGTTACTAGTAGCTTCCCTTCTCCCCGCCGTAGTGCTTGGTTTGGTCTCTGCGTCACTAAAGGTTATCCCCTTTACGTTTTTGATAGCGTTGGTACACGCTGTAGTGCTCTGCGTGCCGTTAGTAGCAATTCTGTGGCGCAAGAATCGTATTACAGCCATCAATTCTATAGTCGCCGGATTTGGAATTGGGGGCGCGTTTGTAGCAGTTGTGACATGGCCTTTCCTATTTTCAGGAATGAACAGTAGTGCCTCAGTGAACGGAGTGGAGACCATTATCAACGGTGTTCCAACAGCCGCAGGGTGGCTTCAATACGTAAAAGGTATTATCTATCTCGGACTGTTTGGTGCGATGGGAGGGCTAGCCTTCTGGTGCTGGCTAAAGCTCTTCAGAGGCTTACCGGATGATTACATAGGCACCAAGAGAGCCGCATCAACAATGGGGAGCAGTGCTCCCGTTGTAGCAGCAGTTATAGCCACTATAGCTGTGCTTTTAATACCATCGGCCACTAAAGATCGATCCTGTCACAACGTCTTACGGGACGGGCGCACATCTATAGGCCCCGTGTTAATGATAGATCTAGATATATCAGAGGCTGACTGGCCTGATCTGCAAGAGTTGTACGCGGATCTTGCTAGTGCTCGAGGGCTTGAATTCCGCGATTCCAGCAAACATAGACCCGGTGTTTCCAATTTGCTCTATTTAAGTGCATGTGAGGATGGATTCACGATCATGACGAACGAGCAGAGATGGTCCCGCGCGAATTCAAAAGTCCTGTTGCCTCAGATCACCGGCCGGGGAGTTGGAATATCTGTTTTCGAAATCAATTCTGGATCAAACTGGACTGCTGTAGCGATCGAGTTGGTGGACCATTTGGAAAGGCGGTGGCCTGATAAGGTTAGATTTAGAGATGGTGGCGGAAAAATTACTCCCAAACCCGCCAGAATATCCTTAGATTGAGGTTAGTCTATTAACGCGAATCAGAACAAAGCTTGATAGTGGTGCACCATAACAAGACTACGAAGTCAGCCATTGACAAGTCTGGCTGTGGACGCACAGATAGCGCGCCCCTAAGGCAGCGTTCTAAGTCGGTGACGTCGTGAAAACACCGAAAGAAAAACTCATCGTTTCGTTAGAGAACCGAGGATGGCGACTCGAGAATATATACATTGCAGATCTAGAATGGTGGGCGGATGAAATTTGGGAGATGAGGTCAGTTTGGTCTCCAGAAGGAGTTCCTGCCTACATCACTTTTCTCGTAGATCCCCAATATGAAGAGATCCGAAGAAAAGGCCAGGCTGTCTGGGGCGTGGGTAGTTCTGGAAAGTACCCAGCTTCGCTTGCGCAGGCGCAAAGTAACGGCGTAATTTCATTAAACGAAATCTCCAAAAATCGGGAACGTCAGTTTATAGAAAATGTTGATTCATTTAGGTCTGGTGCGATAGATGACATGGGTTAATAACAGGCTTTTCAAGCACAGTCACGCCGCAGCAAGTGCCTTCTTTGCAGCACGACCTGCGCTGCGTTTCGGTTGCCCTTTAGCAAAGCAGTTTGTGGCACGGTAATGGATTCACGGCTACGAAAAGTTAGTGCCTTTCTCTCTTTCACGACTCCGATCGTATTTGTTTTGCTGTTTCTTATTTCAGTCAGCCAGATTTATTACCACACTGGTGTTGATTCTGAAGCCGGTGTGATGATTTTCGGCATGTTTGGTGTCCTTTCTCTCCTAATGGTGCCTTTCGCTACACTTCTGTTTGTCGCATTATGGGGCTGGTCTATCAACAACGTTAACGGCGTTGGAATATCAACACGCGAACTGAAGATCCAGAAAGTTATGTGGAGAAGCTGTGTGGCGGCTTCAAGTGTAGTAATTATCGTTCTAGCGGCAGCGTATTTTTCACTCTTTAGTGGATCCCAAATAACATTCGTGGGCACAGCGCTCCTCTTTGTCACCGGACGCGCGAGCCGCGTGCCCGCTGTCTCCTGGTGTTAAGAGCCGATTAGTGCAGAGTCATATTCCTGAAATTCTTCAAACGCAGTGGAGGTTTTTACTTTTCAAGCCAGTTACACCGAATCTTCGAGATCATTTCTCTGACTACTTTGCTTATGTGGTTTTGATCTCGCTTGCTGTTGGCGTAGGGAGATATTGGGATCACCTGGACGCTGAGCCTTGGCAGTATTTCGGTATCGGCTCTCTAGCCTACATCTTTACACTGTCGCTAGTTTTGTACTTGGTGGTTTTACCTCTGAAACCTCGGCATTGGTCCTTCAAATCTGTATTGATTTTTGTCGGCTTGACTAGCTTGCCCGCACTACTCTATGCAGTTCCAGTAGAGCGTTTCCTAAGCATTGGTACAGCTCAAAGCATTAACGCCATGTTTTTGGCAACAGTAGCCATTTGGCGTGTAGCACTTTACGTTAACTACCTGAAAAGTGTCGCTGATCTGGGTGCCCTAGATATCGCCGTGGCGGTTCTATTGCCTCTTTCAATGATAGTCGTAGCACTGAGTATCCTCAATCTAGAGCACGCAGTTTTCCAAATCATGGCGGGCAATCCTATGCCGCCAACAGCTGGAGACCTGTCTTACTTCGTTGTGCTCTTATTGAGTTTTTTTGCCTTTATCACGCTTCCTATAACCGTTGTTTTATACTTAGTCGCCATCTACCAGAAGTGGAAGGTCAGCCCTGTGCAGAGGTCTTAACACGACGAGATTGCCGCGGCGCTGGCATGCCCAAGGTCGCGACGTCGTTTAGCCAGGAGGACTCCGTGATTGGTGAACGGTCCGTGATGAGAAGTTATAAGAAGAAACTCTCACCTGACTCGAGCTTTAAGCGCTTATGCAAATCACAAGCGTAAGCGAGCTTTCCCAATTCGATGATCCGGACCCATACACCCCTCGGCCGGAAGCAGGGGCGTGGAGGCGCGTGGTGGCTGCGTTTCGCAAGTTCTCACAGCTTCACAACATCTCCCTGGTGCCGGAATCACCGGGCGCATTCCAGGACGGTTCTCTGCTGACATGCGCCGTTGAGTATGAGTTTAGTTCAACTCAACCAGAGGTCCGAACAAGTGTACTAGGGGGCTTCTATTTCTCTCGGTATGGCGATCTCTTTTGCGGAGGGGGGGAGCCGGGTCGCAGCAGGATCGACATTTCCAAGTGGAACGCCATGCAGAGTGCCCTGGAAGAGTGGTACGGATTCACATTCGTTACTCAGGAACTCCTCGCCGAAAGATACTCGGGCGAGCACCCGCGATTCCGAGCTATGGATTGGGATGAACGGTACTTCGCGCCTTGGTATGTTAATCTCAGGGGGAAGAGCCGCTAGCGCAGACCTGTGCCTTTAACAGCAGTCAATTTATTCGTTGACTTCTGAACTTGCCACACGCTGTCGGAAACTCGGAATGGAATCCAACAAAATGGAGCGAGATCTTATTCGCTCGATTAGTAAACAAGGAATCTCGGTCTCGCAAGGAGTCGTATCGTGAGGGTCAAAGGCCATTACCGCTGGGTGATCGTGGCGCTGCTATGCGTTGTCACGGTGATCAACTACATCGACCGCTCAGCAATCTCCTTCGCGGTGAGCGACATCACTGCAGAGTTTGGCCTCAGCGCCGGGCAAATAGGTCTGGTGCTGGGCGCCTTTGGGCTCGGTTACTTCGTCTCCGCGCTGGTCGGCGGCGTCGCGGCTGACAAGGTCGGATCCCGCCTTAGCTTTGCACTTATCGTCTTGGTTTGGACTCTGGCAATTGGCTGGACGGGCGCGGCCATAGGGTTCATGACGCTCTATGCTGCAAGAGTAACACTGGGGCTCGCGGAGGGGCCAAGCTTTCCGACCATGGAGGTCGCCGTCAGTCGCTGGCTGCCCCCAGAGGAACTCGCGACGGCATTAGCCCGCTCACTGGTGGCTGTACCTGTGGCACTCGCAATTGGTTCTCCGCTGGTGTCGAACCTTATCGCTGCCTTTGGCTGGCGAAACATGTTTTTCGTTATGGCCGCCATGGGCGTGCTGTGGTTGCCGCTGTGGTGGTTCCTGTATCGCGAATCTCCCAAAGACTCTCGTTTTGTCACCGAGGCCGAATTAAAACACATCTCTGCGAAGTGGGAGACTGAAAAGGGATACAAAAAGGCACCCATCCGTTGGAAGAGGCTGTTCTCTACGCCAACCCTGGCCAGCAACTACTGGGCGTACTTCGTATTTGGCTACTTCCTGTTCTTTTTCATGAACTGGCTACCGGAATTCCTGCGGCGATCCTACCATCTCGACCTGTCGCAGGTGGGCTATTTCGCGATTTCGCCATGGGCTGTGGCGGCGTTACTGATGCTTTGGTTCGGTGGATGGTCGGACAAAATCCTGCGGCGCAGCGGAAGTTTGCGCAAGGCACGCAGTTACCAAATAGCAGGAACTCAGGCGCTGGCAGCTCTGGCCATTATCCCGATTGTCGTGGTCGATAATCTGTATGTCGCCATCGCATCGATCACCGTAGCGGTGGGCGCATCGATGGCCGCCAACGCGGCCTACTATGCTGTCGTTGTAGACCTTGTTCCCAGAGCAGCTGGCACCACCATGGGCATTATGACCTTGTGTTTTGCTGCCTCGGGTTTCCTTGCTCCTGTGATTACCGGCTATGCCGTTGATATCACCGGTGGTTTCCGACCAGCTTTTTGGCTGTTATCTGCCCTAGCAATTTCGTCTGTAGTTGGGGTTCTTCTCTTTCACCGCCCGGACTTGGATAAGCAAAAGTTGCTGCCGCTACAGAAGGCCGCAGTAGAATGAATCGAGACCCGGTTTGGCTCAAAGAGCGTTTCGTGAGCGCACTGCAATCAAACTGCTTAGTCGCTGTCATGTTCTGCTCCGGCTGCGCTACCATGGCAGGAGGCTCCTCACAATCGGTTACGATTACTTCCGAACCACCAGGTGCGTCGGTTAGCATCACCCCTGGCGATATTTATATCACCACTCCTGCCACAGTAGAACTAGATCGAAGCTATGACTATGTGGTTAATTTTGAGCACCCTGGATACAAGAAGTCTTCAGCAAGGATAAATCGAACGAATTCCGATGAGTTGATTGAGAATGCGTTCATCCCGGTTGTTGGGTTCGTCGGCACGATTACTGACGCTCTTACAGACGCCGAATTCACTTTATCGCCCGATCCTTTGCATGTAACGCTCCTGGAATCTGCATTAAGCGAAAATGACGTATTACCACCAGCAAGCACATCTTCAAAAGCCATTAAATTTTTCAACCGAAATGAGCGCCCGATTACCGTTTATCTCCAGCTTGATTTGGATCCTTGGTGTAAGCTGGAACGAGGTCAATTTGTCTCTTTCCAGCTGGATCCAGGAAGCTACTCATTAAATCTCTACCATTGGGATATTTTTAAATTCTCAGACAGCTACGAAGTTGAAATTGATAGTTTTACAACGCATGTTGGAGTCTTCACTACAGTTACTGCCACCTACTATTCCTTCTATGATGAATTACCGGTTCTGGACTTCGCATTTGAAGAAGTGGATTGTGGGAATGAGAGTTAAAGGTTGATGTCTTCTTGCCTTGATCCGCGCTAAACGGAACCTAGTCTCGGCTTGAGGACTCAGAACCGGTCGGGTACAGCGCATGTAAAAAGTTACTAATTGATGAAGCACGCTTTTCATTGCCCTTAGAATCAAAAAATTGTCTTGATCGCTATCCTATGTGTTTTTATCCGCGATCGCTTGCGCGCGAATCTCATACAGTGCCAGCACTTCATCATCCCCCGGATGAGAATAGTCTTCCTTATATTTGAACCCCAAAGACTCCAACAGTTTCACCGATCGATCATTAGCGGGTACCGTTATTGCAAGTACCTTTTCTGTTTTCAGGCTTTCAACAGCGTATTGAAGGCACAAGACTGAAGCTTCGTAGGCAAAGCCTTGACCCCAATATCTCGGCAAAAATCCAAATCCTAAATCTATATGTTCGAGTGATTCTCTCTTTACCAGACCGCACAAACCCACAGGCAGGTTTTCTTGCGCCGACTCCACCACCCATAAACCAAATCCAAAATGTCGATACATAGTAATGAGCTTAGTTTCTATATATTCACGGGCTTGATCTGGCGTTCTAATCGAGTGATTAGAGATATATTTTTTCCATGCAGGCTGATTTATTAACTTCAGAATAAAATCATTATCAGAATCTGCAGCTTCTCTCAGTTTAAGGTTTGCACTGCGTAACATAGATTAAGCTTAGCTTCTCACGGTGATGACGACAGCGATCTGGCAGTCGGCAGGTGGGCTTGCTCGCGTTGCATCGCCGAGCCCCGCAACAAGCACATGACTGGCTTCGCTTAGGTACGATGGGAGGCATTTTAGATAACGCTTAGCTTTCTCGCTCGTATTCATCTGCCACACCGTTTTCAGAACTACTGCAGTAGATGTCTATTAAGTGCAAGCTCTGGCGCTGAGCTAGGCACATACGTTAAAAACCCAACCGTTTCGCTGGGTTCGACTTAATCGATAAGGATCGCTACACCCACTCATTTTCTTGCAGCCAAGCCTACACTAACGGTTGGCCCCAACGGATGCCTCAAGCGGAGCGGAGCGCCGGCTGCGTTTCGCCAATAAAGAAGAAGGCATATCGGCGACCCTCCAAGGTCCGTCCTGCAAATAGACCGTCACCCAGTTCACGGTAGTACATGTTTAAAGCTTCACCGTCTGCTGCGATTGACCACTGTGAGTGAATGGAATGCGCATCGCTCGAGATCCACCATCGTCCTTCTTCAAGGGGTTCATCTTCTAGTCGCAGCAGGGCTTTGCCTTCCGGCTGAAAAGCAAGGACATAGACCTTGCCTTTGTTTGTCGTTCCGTAGACAGACTTTCCTAACACAAGCCTGTACAAGTCGTCGCCGGTCACGCGATTCGTCTCATCTATGTCAGGGGCGTCTTTTGGATTAACGAGAAGAATATTGCGGACTTCCTCAAGCATTGTCTCGATTGTCGCGTTGGATGCCCGCGCCATTGCTGGAAAACCGCAAAGATAGGCTGCGCCAGCCACAACAATGTCTCGTCTCGAAATCGGCATGTCTGATCTACTCGCTCAGATGATCAAGGTGAGTAATCGCGGTGCCGTATGAAGCCGGCCACCGCGTTTAGCTAGCCCTACCAATCAAAACTCGTAAGAGACACCCGCATACCAGTATGCGCCATTAAAACCGAAGGGCGCAGAGCGTCGGGAGTATCTGAACACCCCTGGGCTGCTGACGATGGTTTCACCGGTATCGGCGTTGATGAGTGTTCCGCCACGGCTATTACCGATTTCGTTGCGATCGGGATATTCATCGAAGATATTGTTGCCGCCGGCGTTCACGCTGAAGCCGTTGTTAAAGCTGTATTTCGCGTGGATATCGGTTAGCAGCACATCGCCATAGGTCTGCACGCCGCCGTCCTCGACTTTGTACTTTCCGAACTGGTTCAATGAGATGTTGAACTCCAGCGCATCGAAGTAGAAGTAGCCGGTAAGACTGATACGGTCTTCTGGCTGCCAGTCCTCGATGATGGATACAGCCTGACTGCCAAAGACCACGCTGGGATCAATAGGGGCCAGACCGCCGGTGGTAAATATCTCGGTCACTTCGGTCTCGGTAGTGTTACCCGCTAAAACAAGATCCAGACTCCCGGAACCGATTGGGATATCGCTATAGGTCGCGATGAGATCAAAACCCTTAGTCTCGGTATTCGCACCGTTCAAGAAGAACTGAGCCGAGTTCGCTCCAATCTGCTGCAATGCGGCCTCAAGCGCACCAGTGGGATCGTCCGAACCCTCCAGCTGATTGCTGATTACGATGCGATCGTCGATCTTGATAAAATAATAGTCAAAGGTAATGCTCATCTGATCCAGCGGGGTCCAGACAATACCCGCGCTGTAGTTGTCTGAAGTCTCTTCTTTCAACTGAGGGATACCAATCGCTTTTGCCACTTCACTATCATTGCGGAAGGTACCTACCTGTGCGGAAATTTGCGGCCCGTCAGGATCCTCTGGATTGGTGACAAACTGCGTGCTGATATTGTTGAAAAACAACTGCTGCATAGAAGGTGCGCGAAAACCCGTACTGAAGGAAGCGCGCAAACGCACCGTATCGGTTACGCCCAGGTTACCGGCGAGTTTGTAGTTAAACGTATCGCCAAAGTCATCGTAGTCGTCATAGCGTATTGCAGCACTGATCAGCAGCGTGTCCGAGAACTCGTATTCCGTATCCACGTACACAGACCACACATCCCTGTTCTCATCCACTGAGGAAATGGGCGCGATACCGTTGAAGCCCTGGATTGCACCCGGCGCGTCTTGAGGATAAATAGGCTGGCCGTTTTCAGTGTCGAAATCGCCATAGGAATACAGTTCGCCCGGTTTGATCTTGTATTCATCACGACGCAGTTCACCGCCGTAGGCAAGCGAGAAGTCACCAATCTGCTGGAAGAACTCCACATCAAATGTCTGCAGGCCCAACTCCAGCTTATAGGCATCGGCATTACGCGGAATCGTGTCGCGAATTTCCTGATCACTCAAACCCTCGCCAAAGCGCAAAAAGTTTACGAAGGAATAGTTAACGGAGTTCTTGGTCTCATAGTCGATGGTATTGCCACCGTCGGTGTAGGACACATCCATGGACACGCCGTTATTAAATTCCATGCGATAGCCTAAGTCGGCTGAATAATCCTCCATCTCAGAGTTAATCAGCGGCAGGAAGCCATCGGGAATCACATTTTGTCCATCTGAGAGATACGATGAGCTACCGGAGTCAGGGTTACGATAAAACGCGCCCGATTCGTTATCTCGCAAGGAATAGGTTGCAAAGCCGTAGATCTCACCTGGTCCCACTGGGAAGGCGCCATTTAAAACCGCCGCGTATTGCGTGGAGTCCGCATCACCTATTCTGAAACTCCGGCGATTGAAGCTTATCTCCCTGGGATCGCTTGTTGCTGAACTACCATCGGGTAGCTCGACACAGTCGCCATAGGCACACACGCCTTGCAGTCCTGCGCGGTTGGTCCTACCTCTGTCTCGATAGTTCAGGGTGGCATTGAGGAAGCCCCCGTCACCTAGCGCAAAACCCTTCACAACATTGACATTGGTCACCTCACCGTCACCCTCGGTGTATTCACCGTAGGAGGCATCCACTCTGCCACCGGCGTCCGCATCATCCAAAACAATGTTGATTACACCGGCGATTGCGTCCGAACCGTATTGCGCTGCAGAGCCATCGCGCAAAACCTCAATGCGCTTGATCGATGCCGCGGGTATCGCATTCATGTCCGTACCCGCCGTGCCACGGCCCACAGAGGTATTAATGTGAATAAGCGCCGATTGATGCCGCCGCTTGCCGTTCACCAATACCAGAGTTTGGTCGGGCCCCAGGCCCCTCAACGTGGCGGGTCGCAGTGCGTCCGTACCATCACTAATGCTGGAGCTGGAAAAGTTGAACGAAGGCGCAAGGCGTTGCAGCATGCGGCCCACTTCTGTCTCACCTGTATCCTGTAACGCCTGTGCGGTCAGTACATCCACAGGTACGGGCAAGTCCTCGGCTGTTCTGCCGGGTGCACGCGTGCCCGTCACTACTATTTCTTCTAGCGTGGGAATCTCCTGTGCCAGTGTTGTCACCGGTTGGGTCATGGATGCAATTGCAGCGCTGACCGCTACAACCATGGGCGTTGTGGGAAATTTCATAGCATATGCCTCTGGCTTATTGTTGATAATCTGCAAGTGCACTGGCGAAGCACACCGATGAGCTTGGCTCCTGACGACCTACCCCTCAGCGTTGGTTGAGCTGCCTCAACACTGCACTGTCTCGACCGTAGCACAATTCAACTGAACTCGGCTCGAGGATCTCTTCGATCGTAAATAGTTTACACAATCCCGAGCAACTGTTTTTTTCGCGCACAAAAAAAGGCGGGTTAAAGACCCGCCTTTTTTCAAGTGCCGCCGCAATCGGCGTTATTGAGTCGCTTCCATTAACCGAACTGATTCATGGTGTTGTCCTTACCGCCAGCCTTGAGCGCTGCATCACCGGCAAAGTACTCTTTGTGATCATCACCCATATCGGAACCAGCCATGTTCTGATGCTTAACGCAGGCGATACCCTGACGGATTTCCTTGCGCTGCACACCCTTCACGTAGCCCAGCATACCCTCTTCGCCAAAGTACTCTTTAGCCAGATTGTCTGTGGATAGTGCAGCAGTGTGGTACGTTGGGAGCGTAATCAGGTGGTGGAAGATACCCGCTTCTCTTGAGGAATCCGCCTGGAAGGTGCGGATACGGTTGTCTGCCTCTACCGCAAGCTCTGAGCTGTCGTACTCTTCGCTCATCAGCTGATCGCGATCATAGCCCGCCAGGTCACGGCCTTCTTCAGACCAGGAATCAAAAACCTGCTGACGGAAGTTCAGTGTCCAGTTGAATGACGGTGAGTTGTTGTACACCAGCTTGGCGTTGGGCACGACCTCGCGAATCCGCTTCACCATGCCACCGATCTGGCCGATGTGCGGTTTCTCCGTCTCGATCCACAGCAGATCAGCGCCGTTCTGCAGGCTGGTGATGCTGTCCAGTACGCAGCGGTCTTCACCCGTGCCCTTGCGGAACTGATATAGGTTTGAGGGCAGACGCTTAGGACGTACCAGCTTGCCATGGTAGTTGATAATGACATCGCCGTGCGCCATATCGGCGTGCTCCAGCTCTTCCAGGTCCAGGAAGCTGTTGTACTGATCGCCAAGATCGCCAACCTCGTGAGTCACGGCGATTTGCTTGGTCAGGCCTGCGCCCAGTGAATCGGTACGCGCCACGATAACACCCTCGTCGACACCCAGCTCCAGGAAGGCATAGCGCACAGCGCGAATCTTTGCCAGAAAGTCATCGTGTGGCACAGTAACCTTGCCGTCCTGATGACCGCACTGCTTCTCATCCGATACCTGGTTCTCAATCTGAATCGCACAGGCACCCGCCTCAATCATTTTCTTGGCGAGCAGATAGGTGGCCTCTTCGTTGCCGAACCCGGCATCGATGTCGGCAATAATCGGCACAACGTGCGTTTGGAAACCGTCGATCTTGTTTTGTGCAGCTTGAGTGGCGACCTGGTCGCCAGACTCGCGAGCCGCGTCGAGTTCGCGGAACAAGCCGCCCAACTCACGGGCGTCTGCCTGTCGCAAGAAGGTGTAGAGCTCTTCGATAAGACCCGGTACGGTGGTTTTTTCGTGCATGGATTGATCCGGCAGCGGCCCAAACTCAGAGCGCAGCGCCGCGATCATCCAACCGGACAGATACAGGTATCGCTTATCGGTGCTGTCGAAGTGTTTCTTAATCGAGATCAACTTCTGCTGACCGATGAAGCCATGCCAGCAACCCAGAGATTGGGTGTACTTGCTGGTGTCGGCATCGTAGTCCGCCATATCTTTTCGCATGATACCGGCAGTGTAGCGGGCGATATCAAGGCCGCTCTTGAAGCGGTTTTGCAGCTTCATACGGGCAGCGTACTCGGGGTTAATGCCGTCCCACGTGCCTCCGTGCTGGGCACGCAGTGCAGTGATTGCATCGAGATCGTCTTGGAATTGTGACATGGTAGAACCTCTTAGTGCTCAAGGAAATTTGTCGTAAGACCGGCAATACACTGCTCGATCATCAGTGAGCGCTATGGTAATGACCCACCCTACATTAATGAAATAAATGGTAGGTATTTCTACTATTCGTTTAGTGAATCTGCAGCTTGGCTGGGCCTAAACTGATCTGCA
>JBCCNJ010000116.1:0-14235 GCA_039025905.1 Pseudomonadota bacterium
AAGCACAAGACACGAATCGAGGCTTGCTCACTTCAGGGTGCGCTTCCTATGCGTGATTGTTGTCATCAGCTTAGTGAGCAACGCACTGCCTACGCGCGCACAAACTGGTGCGCTAGAAGAAATCATCGTGACTGCCAGCAAGCGGCCCGTGAACCTGCAGGATGTGCCTATCACGGTTACGGCCTTCAGTGACCAGGTTATCCAGGAGGCGGGGATCAACGATGCGACTGATCTGGCCATTCTTACGCCAGCCCTGACGATTACGGTCAACACCCAGCCGTTCACGGCGGCTTTTCGCATTCGAGGCATTGGAACGTCACAATCGGATATCGCGCTTGAGCCTTCGGTCGGTATTTTTGTAGACGATGTGTACCTAAACCGCAGCGGATTGGGTATGTCAGACCTAACCGATATCGAGCGGATCGAGATTCTACATGGTCCGCAGGGTACGCTTTACGGCAAGAACACGAATGCGGGTGCCATCAGCATCTTTACTAAACTCCCCAATCTGGAAGAGTTTGAGGGGTATGTCCAGACTGATATCGGTAACTATGATCTGCGCAAGATAACCGCTGCTGTCAGTGGCCCCGTCAGTGACACGCTAGGTTATCGAATCTCCGGCACCTATCACGAGCGCGACGGCTATTACGAGAATGCGGCCGGGGATGATCCTAATTCGGCGGATGATTGGAATGTCATCGCGAAAGTGCTTTGGCAGCCCACCTCAGAGCTTAGCTTTCTGTTGAAGGGCTCGCGCCTTGAGCGAGACACACAGTGTTGCGCGGCGGACGCCGTTCAGAGTCAATCGGTAAATGATGAACTGGCTGCCAGGGGTCTACCTGCTGACGACAATGATCCCTTTGACTATGACATCGCGGTGGATGTAGCGAACGAATTCGAGCAGGAAGCCGACAGTCTATCTCTCCTCATTGACTATGAGCTGAGCTTTGGTTCTTTCAAGTCCATCACGGCCTGGGGACAATCCGACGGTAGCACCACCTACGATGTTGATCGTTCGCTGCTGGATGTTATGTCTTATGTGGATGCGGTGAGCTCCGGAAGTGCGTGGTCCCAAGAGTTTCGCTTCTCTTCGGAATGGGGTGAGAACCTGGACTACCAGCTCGGCTTGTTTTACTACGAATCTCGAACCAAAGGCAACGATGGCGATGCCTTTGTATTTCTGGGTGAGGATGTGGTGTTGCTGGGTGAACAGCAGGAGGACTTTCTCGATCCGTTGCCGCCAGGTACGCCTAACGTGGCCTTCGTTGCACAACCCGGCGATTCCCTGCGAGCGAGGACGATTCTGGAGACTGAGAACTACGCGGTATTCGGTCAGAGCACCTATCACATCAGCGATGTCTGGCGTGTTACCGGCGGTCTGCGCTGGACCTACGAAGAAAAATACGCTGACCTGTTGGTTGCAATTGACTCAACCGCGCTATCTGGTCAATTGTTTGGCTCTTCATTTCTTACCACGGTATCAACACCCATCGATGACGATTTCACTCGGGACACCGATGATATTAACTGGCTACTCAGCACCAGCTATGACCTGCGCGAAGACACCATGGTCTTTGCCAGTGTAGCAACCGGGTCTAAGTCGGGTGGATTCAATACGGTGAATGGTACTCCCGAGCAGCGGGAGTTCGACGACGAGGGAACAATCAGCTATGAACTCGGCATCAAATCCACCGCGCTTGATGCTCGTTTACGTCTCAATGCTTCGCTTTTTTACACAGAGATAGACGACTATCAGTTTCAGGAGCAAATAGAATCCGGTGTTGGCACCATAGTGTCGAACGAGGCGGGGGTGGAGGTTTCTGGCTTGGACATGGACGTGCAAGCTCTACCACTGCCAAATCTCACATTGACCGCAGGGTTACTCTATTTGCACAAGTATGAAATTACCGATGGCCCGAACAAGGGCGAAAACCTGCGCTTTACACCGGAGTACAGCGGTAATCTCTCGGCCACCTGGGTATTCCCGCTCGCCGATGGCGGTATTTTCTTGCGGGCAGACTACAGCTATATGGATGACCACGTCACCGCTTCCGGTATCGACTTCTCCGAGCGCGACATTCAGGACCGCAATGAAGTCAACGCCAGAGTGGGCTGGCGCAACGAGCAGTGGAACCTTGCCTTATGGGGTAAGAATCTTACGAACAACGAATACGCCGGACTCACCGCGGCCACGTTCCCGGTCACGACCATGGATGCTTATTTCCTGGCGCCACCACGTACTTGGGGCGTTACATTGCGCCTGGACTACTAACATATGCTTGAGTAGTCCTTTGGCGTGCAATCCGCGATGCCTGTAACAGCACTCGGCTTTACAAAACCCAATGCTCAGCCCAATTAGCAGCCTCTACTTTATATCGTGGAATGTAAACGTAACTCGCTAAGTTGTTGCTCGACCAAACCCTGTTGCCCGGTAATTACTTGAGACTCATTGCTTGACCCTGTCCGAGTAAATGCCTTGTAGAGAACTAATTGGGGACGACAGTGGGGTAACATAGCTCAAGGTCACCACGGATAGCTTGCCGCAAATAATAGCTTGCTAACAAAGCTAATAATGCGTTATAAATTGAGGTCAAGCAGAATAGCTAACAAGAGTTCTAGGTAGTATCCAGTGGTGACCAGTTACCAGAAGGTGTTGCAGCAGCGTCGACAGCAGATGAGTCGCTTGACGCTGACGCGTCGTGCTCTCCTGCAAGGGTCCATGAGCGGATTGCTGTATGCTCCTTTCGCCGGTGCTGCTAACTCGTTTGCACAGCCAGAGAATGTTGCGCGAGTTCATAGCGCGCTAGCCAAGGATTTGCGGGCTCGCGTTGCCGGACCAGTGCACGTGTTTGGGGAGTCAAACTACGAGTTAAAGCGCACGGACGTGTGGTCGCGATTGGTGCCAGCGCGCTTCCCACAGGCGATTGTGACTGCGTCCAAGGTTGAGGATGTTGTAGCCACCGTCCAATATGCCGCAGCTAACGGCTTCAGGGTGTCGATTCGCGGTGGTGGCCACAACTGGAGCGTTTCCTCGCTGCGCGACGACGCCATTCTGCTGGATCTCGGTCAGTTGCGTTCAATGCGGATCGATCCGTCAAGCCGGCGAGCTAAGATTTCACCCGGTGTCAGTAGTGCTGCACTGGTAGAGGCAGCCAGCCCATATGGACTGGGTTTCCCCGTCGCGCACTGTCCTTCAGTTCCGCTAAGCGGATTTCTTCTCAATGGCGGTTTCGGTTGGAATACGAATACTTGGGGCACAGCTGCAGCACATATCGAAGAAATGTCGATTGTTACGGCAGACGGCGAACTACTGCGCGCGTCTGAACGGGAGAACAGTGAGCTATTTTGGGCGGCCAGGGGTTCAGGTCCAGGGTTTTTTGGGGTCGTCGTCGAGTTTGTTTTGAATCTACAGACGCTACCTAAAGAGATCCGCGCAGCGAATTTCATCGTGCCTTTGAGCTTGGCCGGCGAAATGGCGCAATGGGTGGACGATAAGCGAGACGAGATACCAGTAAACGTTGAACTTGCCTATCTGGTGGCTAACAGTGGGGGGATAGCGACTGATCCTGGTCTTTGCGCCGTGAGCGCGGTGTCATTTCGTGATGATGCAGCGGACGCGTTGGATGACCTCAGCTTTCTCGAAGACTTTCCGCTTGCATCCCAAGCGCTGGTTCATGAGTCAGGCGTTCCCACAAGTTTTGAAGATCTGTTGGAAACAACCTCATCTCTATTTCCTCCTGGCCTACGCTATCTTGGCAATACCCACTGGACGGAAGAGCCCTTGAATGACTTTTACCCTCAGTATGCGGAACACTTGATGGGGGCGCCCACACCCTTTGCGTTTTCAAACTGCGTGCTGTATCCGACTCGGCATCAGAATACACCAAGTCTCCCTGACGCAGCGGTGTCTATGCAGCGCCAGGTGCTATGTCTGCATTACGCGATTTGGGAGAGCGAGTTCGGTGATAGCCAAAATCACGCCTGGTTTCGAAAGTCCGATGATCTATTCAAACCACATTCCCAGGGCCATTACATAGGGGAAACAGATTTGAATCTCTTTCCAGAAAATGCTGGGGGAAGTTATTCTGGGGCGGCATGGCAACAGATACAGGAGCTGAGAAAGCGGCATGACCCTCAGGGACTGTTCTACGATTACCTGCAAGGGGAATCGTTATCGACTCCCGGATAAACAATCGATGTAACTTTCTACGTCAGCTGTGCGTGCAGCTGTGCTTCGTTTGTCTCTACTGCGGAGCCGCTCACACCTCGGCAACATCGGCAGACCTACGCGAGGAGCAGATAGAGATACTGACGTCGCGCTGCGCATTCTGCCATGGGGAAAATGGCGTCAGCCAAAGTCCTCTTTGGCCATCGCTGGCTGGCCTGGACGCTGCCTACCTGTTGACGCAAATGCAGGATTTTCGGAGTTGGCCAGAGGGTGGACGGCGATCACAACATGCTCTGCAGATGGCTTTTGTTCTCAATCCTTTGAGCGATGATCAACTATCGGCCCTGGCGTCATATTACAGTCAGCTCGACGATCCCTGGTCCGCTCGCCCGGTAGAGACTGATCTCAAGGGTTCAGGAACTGTTGGCGAGCAGCTCTTCCTATCAGGTAAGCGTGACCTGAAAGAAGAGAGTGTGGCCGTTGTACCGGCTTGTATCAGCTGTCACGGCCAACAGGGAATGGGAAACAAAGAGATGGCCGCACCGCGTATCGCCGGGCAGTTCGCGAATTACACCGCAAATCAATTACGCGCCTATCGGGACGGCATGCGGTTGGATAGTAATGGAGTCATGGCGTCAGCAGTGGCAGGCCTGTCAGACGCTGACATTCATGCCCTGGCGCTTTTTCTGCAGAACTTGGGCGATGGTAGTGAATGAATGGGAGGCGGTTTAGAAATGTCTGCTGAGGCAGTAGTACACAGGTTTATTGACGTCATGAATACGCTGGATTGGGATGCTGTTTACGACATGATGACAGACGATGTCTTCGTACAGAATATGCCATTACCGCCCATGAATGGGTTGCATGCGGTGAGAGCTTTTTACGATGGAATTGGTCCTGCTATCAGCGACTGCGATTGGCGTATTAATCATATCGCCACGTCTGGCAATACGGTACTCACCGAACGGATTGATGACTTTAAGCTCGATGGCAAATCTATTTCACTCCCCGTAATGGGCACATTTGAGATTGAGGCGGGCAAGATCAAGCTATGGCGTGACTATTTTGATCTGAAGACCTTCGAAGCCCAGCTGGGAAGACCATTGTTGCCGCAGTAGGGTGAAAGCACGATGCCTCCCTATCAACGCCCGCGCAAATAGCAGCATGCCCTATTGGAAGGTACAAACGAGCATCGCGCTAACACGGTGCCTGGTATTTCGCGACCATTCCTACGAGGTCCGTTAACAAGCGAGCATAGATGAAATGCAGTGCAGCCCCTCGCGGCCCGATGCCTTCAGATCAGGGCCTAGCGAGGGTAATGACCTGATTGACCTCGGACCCACGGTTGATAAACGTGCTATCAGAAATTAACGTGCCATCGTCACCGACCACAAAGACAATCTCATTCGGCCCCAGTAGATTGGCGGTGTTTTGAAAAATGGTAACGACCAGTCTCGTGCCATTGTCCTCGAAAGTGATGTCGGCTTGGGCGACGAAACTTTCACAGTCTATAGGCGCGTTATCGAATGTCAGGTTCGCGACTAGACGCCCCCCTGCACCTTCGATGTCCGAACGAAGATCCCAGCGACAGGCCACACCTGGTAAAACTGGCGCAGTGACTTCCACCGTACCTTCCCATTCCCCCTGCACGTTGTCCTCGGTTAGAGGCAATACGATGACGCCGGTGGTGCGAAATACGGGTTCCAAATAAAATATCTCGTCTGACGAACTGAGGAACGTGTCGATCACCACCGCTAAGTCTTCAAACGCGTCCAATCCCTCTGTGAAGACCCTGCATGGCTCGGTATCTCTAGCGCAGAAACGACGATCTGCCCGTCGCCAAAATCTGAATTCATAGCCGTTGAGTGCTTCAGCTGTAAACGTTTCATCGAAAAAGAAATCGACCACGTCAATATCGCAAGTAGAGCCAGTGGTGCACGTATAAGTGCCAGATTCCGTCGTAACGCCCCCGCCTTGGGGAGCAATGATTCTGAGTTTGCAAGCACTTAGGGCGAGCAGTGCGCATAGAACAAGCGTTAAACGTCCGTATTTCATCGTTATTCCTGGGTAGTGATGTCCATGTTTGCAAATCAAGTATAGAAGATAAATTTGTGGTGTTGAATACGAAAGCGGGTCAGATTATCGTCCAGTACATGACAAACGCACTGAGTACATGTACTCAAAAATAAGCCATGGATTCGCGGTTAAAGCGTATTAATGAGTAGGATATTGTGACTAGAACAAGCGGTGATATCTCGCATTGAATTTCTCTAATAAAACCTGGTTAGTGTTGCTGGTCGCAGGTTTTCTAGGCGGGACGTTCGGGGGCTGGTGGTACCGGGGTCTGTCGCTGCCAAAAGATACTAATCCAACTGCCGTGGCAGTCGATGCCGAAGCTGTCGCGGAGGAGCGCGCGCGCGTTAAAGCAGGTGCATCAATAACGGGGACGAATCAGGGGGGAAGTAGGTCAGCTGAGGAACTTGAATCGCCTGTCTATCCGGCCGAGCAAAACCTTAGACAGCTACTATCCGAACAGCAGTTTTGGGATGCGACGAATTTCTACTATCAGCAGGTGCGAGATGATGCAGCCATGCGTGTAGCACTGCGACCGACAATCGATTCCTATTTGAAAGACTGCCGCCAGAATTGTGAGCCCGGCGCGTTTCTCGATCTGGTGGACGCCTGGCTTGCGACATTTTATGACGACGTACCGGTCTTAGTTCAACTCGCTGAGTTTCAAGAGGATCAGGGGCAGCCAGAAGCCGCGGCAAACACCTTATTGCTGGCTAGAACCTACGCGATGACGGTCGATCAGCAGCTTGCGGCCCAGCAGGCAAGGGATCGTCTAACAAGGAGGACCGACAATCGTCTAGAGGAAGAAGGTGGCTGGATCGAACTGCTGGGTTACTATGACTTTCTTGCGTCAATCGATTTTACCAAGCCGCGCTTCGAGTTGCGGCGTGCGCTTCTATATCGGCGATTGGGAGAGGATGCTCGCGCGCTAAGACTGCTGAACCGTTTACAGGCCGATGATGACGGGCGCGACCCTCAACTCAGCATGACCATTGACCGTTATCTCAGTGAAACACCTTCTTCGGAGCTTATGGAAGAGAATCCAGTTGAGGCGTTTCCCAGCGCCGTTCCGCTGGAAAAATACGGCACGGGCTTTTTGGTGAAGGTTACCTTTAACGAACGCGATACTGTACGCCTCCTGGTGGATACAGGTGCATCTATCACAGCGCTGACACCCGGCAGCTTTCGTAAGCTGTATCGACCTGACGTGAGTTTGCTGGGGACACAGCTGTTCAAGACTGCAAGTGGCTACACCCGCGGCGATATCTACAGCGCAGCATCCGTTTCCCTGGGTGAAGAGCGTATCGATGGAACGACACTAGCAGTACTTGATCGCCTGGAAATGGGCGATGTTGATGGCCTACTGGGGATGAACGTATTGCGTCATTTTAAGTTTGAGATCGATAGAGTCGGGTTGGTTATGCATCTTGAACGCAGATAGTGCGTGTTTTGATTCATGGCCAGCTCTCCTCGAGGCGGCGAGGCTGTGCCGTCGCAGGTGGTTTTCCAATCGAGCTTAAGTCAGTGAAGATAGCTTTACAGAATAGCGCCGCTGATCTAGGCAATAATGCCAATTGAAAATTGCCCGCCCTCAGTGACGCCGTTACTCTTGCATACCGTGATACAGCAGTCGAATAAATAGGCGTACACCGTCATTGTCCTTCAACTCGGCGTAGCGGGGACCGTCTCGTTTGCCGATGTCTCGGATATCAGCCATTAGCTCTGGATGGAACTGGCAGCTGAATGATCGACGAATAGTGTGTGTTTCCCAGTCTTTGTAATAGATACAGGTGGTGGAGACTTCCGTGAAGTCGGCCTCGTTCACCTGGGTCTGTGACAAAATCTCAACCGCGTAGGGCAGGCTCAGTAGCCAGGAAATGGGTGAAACCGCAACTTCATGGCGCAGTGGTACCAGCGTGTCGTGCAATAGTTTGTATCCCCAATTGGCAAATAAAGCAGCTTCCTCGTTCACCTCGTCGGCATGAAACATCTCTATAGATAGCTCTCGCTCCATCACTAGCATGGTATCGATGACGCCCTCCAGTTCATCGGCAATCAGTGCGTGCGCGTCGTGTATTTCTCCGGGGATATGATTGGCGGAAGCCCTCCTTTTGTAGGGCAGCAAGCGCCGAGTGCCTACTTCTTGCGCTTCATTGGGTGCTACTGAGAATTGCGTATCGTGCCAGCCGGTTGCCAGCGTTTTGCCGTCCTTGACTACGGGCAGGTTCTCTCCCACCTCTGCTATGTGAGCGCAGACTCGCTGTAATGTCGCCAGCGATATGCCGGTTGCATCCAGATGAAGCTCATCCAGGTTCGCCACCTCCCGGCAGGCGCGTTTTAACAGCCGTACATGGGACGCCGCCGCCAGCTGATGTCCCAGGCAAATGAATACACTTGGTCCACTGTGGCTGGATCGTTTTAGCAGAAGTTCGTCGGTGAGCCCGAGAATGTCATCCAGTCCTGCCCGAGAACCATCGAAAGACGTGGCGTCGTAAACCGAGGGATTGCCCCCCTGCACCACGGTAGCGATACCGGCACTCAGAATATTGGATAACCGTTTTGGATTACTGATGCCGCTTTGCCAGAGTGGGTACAAAATTGTATCGGCGTCGGCAACTTGCTGCAAAATATAGGCCGTATTTTTAGAGGCTCTTACCTCCTCGCCCTCTACGTTGATACCTACGTTCTGCCAGGGTTCAACAACGGAAACACTGTGCCGGTAAACTTCGGGGAGACTTAGCAGTAAATCGAGCTCAGCGCGGCTGGTAATAACTCTCTCAAGAGGTGGCGCCACGCCCCATTCGAACAACCGGCTATCTACTAGCATATCTCGGCCAGGGAAGGGAGTAGGGGAATACCGGTCATTCAGGAAGTATCCTAACAGTGCGTGTACGGATTGCGGACTGGCATCGTTGTGACCAAGAATGCCGGGCGTAGTGCGCCAGCCACTGCGTTCTAGATCCTGGTTGGACAGGGTGTCCCTGTTCAGTTGAGACGGTTGCGCCATAGCGTCCTCTTTCAGCGAGTCGTAAATAGGTTCAGAACCCGCGCGCCTGCGGTGGGATGACGCTTGCCGTAGCAGGGTTGGCCTGTGTACTTAGCCCTGTGCTCCGGTGTAATAGGGTGGGAACTCGCTTCTATCTTAGCGGCATCCTGGAACAACGCAAATACTCTTGGGATATTGGGAATTGCAGACGGGTGAGGTCATCAAATGAGGTGATCATAGTACCGGCAAAGCTGATGACGAGAGACGAGCAAGCACCACAATAGTGCGCGAACATCTAAGTACTGGAATGACAAGAGAGGGTAGCTTAGCCAAACTACGGCCGACTGTTATCTGAGACGGATGCGGTGTATACAGGTGCTCGGCTACAGCGACTGGGAGCAAGGTGTTATGCCAAGATCTGAAAATAGGCTTAGTGACAATGAAGAGCGCTGTATCGCGCGATGGTTAAGTGAACGTAGCATCGATATTCCCAGTAAGAATGGTCGCACCATGCAGATGCAAATTTTGCGACTCTACGAGTGCCGGTCCGTGAATGGCCTGCCTCTAGATGTCCTGGTAGCAGGTCGCGCCTCTAAACGTGCACCGACACGAAAGTTTGGTGTCATATTCTCTCAATCTAAACCCGAGCAACAGTATCCGATAGACGTCTATTGGGCCAGATTGCTCGATAAAGATGGCGGTCGGGTTGAACTCACTCAGTTGCCAGGTTGAATCGAGCGCGCTCCCAGTACTCGCATTTGAGAAAGGAATGCGTGCCCGGCAGGAGCAATGTGTGCAGTCATTCAAGGCAAAAATCTATTCTTGCTGCATCGTATATGGATGATCGACTTTCACAGGGTTTCTATATCAGCCCGGCGATGCCTTCGGTCTCACCGCCGAAAAAAACAGCGTTTATTCGTTTTGGAGCAGCATTCAGCTCTTTGGGGACGAACACTACTAGTTACTAGGACGATAGCAGTGCCTTCGATAAACTGATTGAGCCACAGTGAAACAGCCTTGCATGAATAGAGGTGAAGCTTATGTATGCCGCGATTCTGATTCGTAGATTGAAGCCGGGCAAAACTTATGAAGACTTTGTAGCAGCTTGGTATCCCGAGAAAGGGTTTGGCATTCCGGTGCAGGGGCCTGATATCGGGTTGAATGTAAACGATGACCGTGAACTTGTGGCAATCGCTTATCTAGATTTGCCAGACCGCCCGTCACTTGACGCTGTGCTAGAGCGCGTAGGCGAGCAGGAAGCGATTAGACATGCGCGCATCGAAGAGGTGATTGAAGCTACAACCGTGCGCGGGATCTATGAGATTAATGACCGATTTAATTTTTCCAGTGATGCAACTGTTGCAGCTACAGCTCCGTAGCTTCCACGGCTAGCCTCGAACCACATTTGAGTCCGCGATCATCAGAGTAGGAAGATGTGCAAAAGTTCGCCTGGAACGGGGACGGCCAGGCGATCGACTCACGCTTTAACTAAAAGTCTTTTCTTTTGAAAAGATAGGCTCGCCAAGCCGACAAGTAGCAGAAGCATAGCAGACGGTGTTGGCACTGAAGAACCTGGTGGTGTTCCCGGAACATCAGGTGGGTCGACAACATTGGTGAGCGAAAACATAAAGTCGTTGTAGTCTTCATCACCGCCGCCGTACAAATCCTCGAAGCCAACCGTTGTCAGGTAGATGCCATCCAGGAGCGTGGTGATGGCCAGAGCGTGGGCCAGACCGTCGGGGTTGGGAATGGCGCTGCCGGAGAAAAAGCTATAGCCGGTATTTCTAACGTCCAGCCTGAAAATCAGTTCGGTGCCCGCCGTGAATGACCCTAGACTTAGTGTCGCCCCTTCCTCAGTTGATTTATCGAAGACAAAACTCCCTGTATCGCTGGCGCTGTCCACCAAATAGAGAGAGTTGAAGTAGCCTGCATCACTGCCTAGAAATTCTGCTTCGACGACCCCGTCTTCAATCACAAAGAACGATCCACCCAGGATGTAGGTGTCGAGATCGACCTCGTCGATGATAAGTCCCGCATAAGTGTGGCTGCCAAAACTTAGAAGTGAAAGGCTGAATAGTATTGCTAATGTGCTGGTGCGCATATCTCGGTACAACTCACGGCTAAACCCAGTTTGTTAGTGACTAACGCAGTTTCCGTGCCGAAAACAAAAAAAGTAATGAGTACATATACTTATAAACTATTCTGCGTTAGCGGAAAGCCGCCCTGGAACGAAACTGTAAAATAAACTGACACTTTAATATCGTCTAAACGACCGACCAACCGAGCCATCGGTCAATATGCTCCTTGCGTCGAAAAGTAATCGGAATTGATCTCTCTCACACTCCTTAGTTCGCGCCTTGGCCTCGCGAAAAGTGCGCCCTTAGCAGCCGTCTAGCCTCCATGTTTAAGCCAGGTTAGATTAAAAGACACGGTATTGTCGGCAGCGGCGTGCCCAGTGAGCGCATAGCGGGTGTCACCTCAGGCTCGGCCAGCATAGGGACCGAAATCTCAAACAAGCGTCTACGCCTATCCAAAACACCGGTCCATAACAATGGTGGCGGCCGCAAGGTTACCCATATGCATGGCAGTATTAATATTTTGGTGATCTCGATACACGAGATCACCCGCGGCGTAGATACCTGGGAGCGAACTGCGAAACTGTGCATCAACCTGGACGTAGCCGTTGTCGTCCGAGTTTAAATTAAGTTGCTGGATAAGCGCCGTCGCTCGCTGTCGCGGCCAGATCAGCATGGCGTCGGACGCAAGCTCCGCACCATTCGATAAAGTGACGAGTGACAGCGAGCTGCCCTCACCGGCTAGCGCTGTGATTTCTGCGCGATGCAGTTCAATGCCCAGGGCTTTTAATTCGCTTTCTCGTTCAGACGTCAGTTCGATATCGTCTGGGATGACCAGCGCTAGCTTATCTGTCCATTTTCGATAGATCTCAGCGCTGGCGAGCACTTCCGATCGATAGGCGTATACCGTCCAACGTTTATTACGGTAGGGAAAACCTTCGCAGAAAGGGCAGTGCAGCACGCTATGACCCCAGCGGCTGGCAAGTCCGTCTATATCGGGTAAAGAGTCCAGCATACCCGAGGACAATAGCAGTCGAGATCCGCGAATGCTGTCCCCCTCAGTTATCACCTCGAATTCATCCGAAGTGGCTTCGATTGAGCGCACTTGCGCATCTAGAAAATCGGTGTGTCCATAGGGAGCGATGTCTCTTCGAATGGCTTCGCGAAGGTCGTTAGGGGTCAGACCGTCTCGACCCGGGACGCCGCCGGCGGAAGAGGATGCAGCATTGCGGGGCGCTGTTGGTGAATCGATCACCAGTGTTGGGACTAGTGCTCTTGCCAACGTTAATGCCGCCGAGAGACCAGCAGGGCCGCCTCCAATCACGATTGCATCGTAGTGTGTTTTCATCCGATAACCTCCCCCTTGAAAACACGATGTTAGAACGTATGCCCGCAAGGGGCGAGTGCTTGCGATTGAAAAGCGAAAATCACGACGATTGCTGCCGCTGGAAAACGCAGACTCAGCGAAAAGAGTTGCGCCTTCGATAATGCCGGTTGCATTGCGTTCTATAGCGCGCCGGTAAGCCAGCGTCCTGCGATTATCGCTATACAAGCCAGCGCGCGCGGTGCTATCGTTTGCGGCCCCAACACCCGTACATAGGTAGAGCAAAATGGCCGGTGAGCTGCGACGAATCAAAGTGATTGTTCCTATTCCGATGGATGAAGCGGGTGTAGCAAACCGCGCATCACAGCTGCCTGATCACCTCGTTGAAGACGGCTTTGAAGTGGATTTTGTGGCCGTGGCATGGGGGGCGTCTCTGGGAGATAGTTACTATGACACGCTGTTAATGGATATGAGCGTGTTCGAGGCGGGGTTAAAAGCGCAGGAAGAGGGCTATAGCGCGGTATGTATCGATACGGTGAGTGACTCCGGCCTGTATGCGCTGCGTTCCAAACTCGATATTCCTGTTGTGGCACCTGGCCAGGCTGCGCTGTATACCGCGTGTATGCTTGGACATAAGTTTTCCATTATCACGATGTGGGACGAGTGGTTTGCGCTTTACAACAAGATACTGACTGATTACAAACTGCATGAACGTTGCGCGTCACTGAGGTCAATCAAAACGCGTCCGGACGTCAAGGAATTGCTGGATGGTAAGGAAGAAGTGATTTTCGACAAACTCAAGCGCGAATCCATCGCCGCTATTGAGCAAGATGGTGCCGACGTCATTGTGCTTGGCTCCACCACCATGCATCAATCCCATGCCTATCTGGCAGAGGAATTAGACGTACCTGTCATCAACCCCGGTCAAATCAGTTACAAACTGTGTGAGACCTTACTGGCTTTAAATCTTACGCACAGCAAAAAGGCGTTTCCCAGCCCGCAACAGGCGAATGATGACGCGGTTTTATCGCGGGGAAATTGAATCCAGCAATCACGGAGAGAAGCATGACCCAGCTAGATTACAGCTACTATGTCGACATTGTGACCAAGCGGTATTTTCACGGCGTCGATAACTTTGACCTCGCCGCAGTTCTGGATTGTTTTACTGAGGATGCAGTACTGCAGGAAGTGACGTCCAGTACCGTTCATACGGGGCGTGATGCAGGTATTCGCACCATGTTCGAAGGCTTGTTCGATGCCCATTCGCGCATTTGGCATGGTAACTTCGTGCACACGGCAGATGTGCAGGAAAACGCGATTTGCTCGCAGTTCTCCGTTGAGGTCACGCCGACAGGAGAGGCCCAAAGTTTGCGCTACGAAAACTGCAACCGGTTTTATCTGCAGGGCGACAAATTTCATCGCGTCTATGTTTATATGAGTGGCGATAATTTATTGAAGTAGTGGACGAACGAGGGATTTATGCAATATCAATGCGAGCTTGATCGACAGGAACTGATAGACCTGGCTATCAACCAGTATTTCGGCAATGTCGATAAAAAAGATCTGGATGCGGTTTTAGACTGTTTTCACGATAACGCGATGCTTACAG
>JBCCNJ010000117.1:0-14054 GCA_039025905.1 Pseudomonadota bacterium
CCTAGGGCTGCGCCCTAGGTGTATCGAATTAGCGGCTAGAACCGCCAACAAATTAATAAAACTCTCGATGCAAAAACATCCTGTCCGCATCGGCACCGTGATTTTGTACGAGCCAACGCTTCTAGACTCTGTCGATCAGCCCTATACTCCGCCGATGCGTCTATCCGTTTCACTAATGCGTAGTTGCGCAAGTTTATTACTGCTCACGTGTTTGGCTATCAGTCAGACGGCGACTTGCGATGAGCTCAAGAACGGCCAACACACAGCCATCGCTCTAACCACAGCCTTCCAACCTGATTTTTATCCGCTTCCCGAAGGCTACGACGCCGCGCTCGTGATTGCGGGTGCTGAGCACGGTGAGGTTTTTTATTCACAGCGCGATACACAGTACCAGCCACCGGCCAGCATGCAGAAATTGGTGACCGCCTTGGCCGCTGTACTCTATCTCGGCAAGGACTACCGCTTTACCACACAGCTCGAGCAAGAGGGAAACAATGTGGTACTGCGATTCAGTGGCGACCCCTCGCTATCTCGTCAGCACCTCGCGACGCTTTTGGTTGCGCTTAAAGCGCATACTGACGGCACCATTACAGGAGATTTGTTACTTAATGGCGGTCGGTTCAGCGGCTACGAACAGGCTCCGGGTTGGCCATGGGATAATCTGGGTGTCTGTTATAGTGCGCCGTCCAGCAGCCTCAGCCTTGAAAATAACTGCGTACAAGGTGCGCTCTACAGTAATCGCCCGCTTGGTGACAAAACTCGGGTAACTGTCCCAGCCCATCAACCGCTGACGGTGACAAGCAGTGCGTTGGTTACCTCGAAAGAAGGTCAGAAAGCGGAACACTGCGACCTGGAACTTACAAACCAGGGACGTAACCACTATAAGTTGAGCGGTTGCCTGGTCCAGCGTGAGGAGCCGTTGCCGCTCAACTTTGCGGTGCAAGATACCGAGGCTTATATCAGCAGTGTCTTGAGAGCCGAGTTGGCGCGACTGGGTATTGAATTGAAAGGGGAGATCACTCGTGACGACGCCGCCCACGGCACGCTCATCGCCAGTCATGACTCCGCTCCCCTGCACGAACTGTTGGATACCATGATCAAGGACTCCGACAACCTGTATTCGGACAACATCGCCAAGACTATCGGTGCTAACTATTATGGCCAGCCTGGCAGTTTTGCCAACGGCAGCGCAGCGATAAAGGCGATATTGAAAGACAAAGCTGAGATTGAACTCGATCGGGCGATTCTCGTCGATGGGTCGGGCCTCTCGCGCGATAATCGGATGACGGCACGGCAGATGATGGAGGTGCTGCGGTACATTTATCGCTACGACGATATGCTCAACCTGCTGGTGGCACTGCCAGTCAGCGGTCAAAGCGGCACCTTGCGCTATCGACAGAGCATGCGTGAGCAACCATTGCTGGGCCAGATCCGCGCAAAGAGCGGTTCACTCTACGGCACTCACAACCTCGCTGGCCTGCTTGAGGCCCAATCTGGCCAAACGCTGTTATTTATCCAGATGATCAGTAACTACTTTCCTCAGGAACGGGACGAGAGCCTCCCCGTCATCGCCCCGCCGATTGAAACGTTTGAGCGCAATCTGTATCGCCGTTTGTATGAGATGTTTTGAGTCTTGCAGGTTTAGTTTTATAAGTGGAAGAAGTAGGTGGTTTGACGTCACTCATGTTGTTCAAGCCCGCTCGCCTTCAGCCTAAGCGGTGACACCATTTTTCACACAAGTCGTCGCGGCTGCATGAGTAAAAAAACCGGCCTCAGGGGGCCGGTTCGATCTGTAATTCCATGCCTTGAGATGCGGTGACGCGGACGCGATCACCGGACGTTACATTAGTAGCCGTTCGCACTGTCCACAGCGTATCGCCAATGGCCACCTTGCCCGTGCCGGCAGGAATATCTTCGGTTACCTCGATGACCGTTCCGATCAATTGCGCGGCGCGATTATTGATCAATGAAAACTCTTCATCGGGTGAGTTACGCTTGCGTAGAAACTGGAACCATATCCAGCTGTACAACACCGACAGCACCGCGAATAGCGTGAGCTGGCCCTGCCAGGCAAAGCCATCAAACAGCCAGCTGCAAAGCGCGATCACCGCTGCCGACGTCGCGATGCCCAGCAGAAAGCCACCGGCGCCGAGTAGTTCCAGGCCCAGCAGCAACAGACCGAGTGTGAGCCAGTGCCACGGTGCGATTGATTCGAACATGATCATGCCCTCCAAAATGTTGCGGCGCTCGATGACGGATTGTCACATGAGCGCCGCGGCTTGTCAGACTGTCTCGCGGGAAGTAGTTGTACTCTCGAGAACTTCCTTAATACCGGCGACGGAGCCGATCAGGTTACCCGCTTCCAGCGGCATCATCACCAGCTTGCTGTTACCCGCGGTGCCGATCTGTTTCAAAGCCTCGGTGTAACCTTGCGCAATAAAGTAATTCACCGCGCGAACGTCGCCATCCTTGATCGCGTTAGACACGATCGCTGTGGCGTTGGCCTCCGCCTCGGCCAGACGCTCTCGTGCTTCTGCCTCGGCCTTCGCGGCCTCTAGCTGTCCCTGTGCCTGCAGGATAGCCGCCTCCTTGTCACCCTCGGCCACCTTGATAGCAGATTCTCGAGTGCCCTCGGCGTCGAGGATTGCGGATCGTTTTTCGCGCTCGGATTTCATCTGCATGGCCATGGCGTCCACCAGGTCCTGCGGTGGTGAGATATCCTTGATTTCGATACGCGTGACCTTAACCCCCCAGGGCTGGGTCGCTTCATCCACTTTAAACAAGATGGCGGCGTTGATCGAATCCCGGTTGGAAAGCATCTCGTCGAGATCCATAGAGCCCAGTACCGCTCGGATGTTGGTCATCACAAGGTTCTGCAGCGCACGCTCGAGATCGTTCACCTCGTACGCAGCTCGGGCAGCATCTTGGATCTGGAAAAAGCAAACCGCATCGGTTGTCACCATCGCATTGTCCGCGCTGATCACTTCCTGGGGCATGACATCCAGCACCTGCTCCATTGTGTTGAGTTTGTGGCCTATGCCGTCGATGAACGGAATGATCACGTGCAAACCGGGGCCCAGTGGCTGGGTAAAGCGCCCAAAACGTTCTACTGTCCAGACGTGGCCCTGCGGCACCATTTTCACGCCGGCAAAGACAATACCCACGGCGACGATTACCAAGACTATTACTGCAATATCCATGTTTTTCCCTCCTTTAAAGCACCCTGTATAGGGTGTATCCCGGCATATTCGCCGAGAAGAGGTATATTACAATAATCACTTATTATTTACAATAAATAACATATAGATTGCATATAGAAAATATATGTGTATGATGTGTGAAAACTCTACGCGTCTCCAACGTATGATCACAACACTCGATTCCGCCGCCATGGGCGAAACTCTCAAGCGGCTGCTGAAATCCGAAATGGCGCTGAAGGGCGTGGATTACCGAGGCCTGTCGGCGCGCCTGGAAGAGCTAGGCATCCACCAGAGCGAAGCCAACCTGCGCATGAAGATCTCGCGCGGGACACTTGGTGCATCGCTGTTTGTCTCAATTATGCTGGCGCTTGGGGTGCGCCAGATCGACATGGCGCGTGTTGAGGAGTGCCTCACCGAGGTGGCTCAAGCCGCTTCCACGGCGTTCGCCCGCGAGGTTCAAGGGCCCTGAGCCTAAAATCCCAATGGCGGGTCTCACTGAAGCGACCGGCCAAGCAAAACAAGAGTAGCCAATGCCCGATTTTGTTTTTGTTGCATCGGGGACGCTGGCGTTTAGTTTGGAGCTCCTTTCGTCGCTTGCTGGGCTCCTTGAGGGGACTGGCGGCCGCGGCTGAGGCTGCCAAAAACTTACGCGGTCCGCATGATGAAAAAGACTTTCAGGCGAGATGTGTTGCACGATAAAACGTTCCGAGTTGTCGAGCTAAGCGCAGCGCGGTCCTGCCATGCGATAGGTCGGGGATGAAGTTCAGTGAGCTAGGCATCAATGGAAGTCTAGTCGACAGAGGTCAATAGTCAGTTTATTCTGCCACCGCAGAGCGAGCATATCCCACATCAACAAGGAAATAGATAGATGCTAAATCTTCAGAGCCTCGCCATTTTTGTGGTGCTTCTTATTGTGCTCAATTTTGTGCTGAGCGAGGTCGACTACGGTGTGCACATCTCAATCGTAGGGAGCGTGCTACTCACCATTGTGATATCGCTGATCATGAACGGTTTTTCGGGGCGACGTTAGCACAGCAACAGAGCGCTCGCCGGTTTAGACATCGTTTTGGTCGCGACACAAAACTGATGATGCAGGACGTCGCTTGCGGACGCTGAGCGGTATGGCGGCAAGCGAATTCATACTGAGAGCCTAACCGGCATTTGTTAGAAAAGGGAAAGCGCCCCGGAAAGCCAAGCCCCTGGGGCGTGCATCGGCTTCAGCGCGCGCCGATTCGAACCACGTCTCCATCGAAAGTCGGTATTGACATCACAAACGGGTCGGTAGGGTAGCAAAGCGACTGCTCCTCTAGCATACCGATTGCGATTTCTTCGCCCATACGCACGCTATCGTAGTAATCAGTGAAGTAGTGAACGCCCGCCATGTTGCGGCCAATGGAGATGTTAGCGGCCAGCTTGTTCAGTTCGCCTTCCAAAGTGAGCGGGCATTTTGTCTTTCGTTCGCGCAGCTTGACGTTCGTGCCCGATTTCACCGTATCGTACCAAATGGGGGTGACGCCACTGTCTGCAGCGTAGAACCCCGGTACGTCGTTGGCGTTCTTGCCAAAAACAGCCGAGGTGTCGAAAAACGCTTTCAATATCGTTACACATGCGCCAGCAACCGTAGCGTGGCCTGCGCCGTAGGCCGGGTGCATGGGGGAGCCCTCACGAAACGCCATGGGCAACAGATAGTTCGCCTTGAGCTTTTTATCGACAGGATTGCAGGCCTTGACGGCATGCAAGGTTGGTTTGATGGCATCGCGGAGCTTTGTGAATGTACCGCAGGTGCTCGGGAAGGCTTTGTCGATGTGCTCTGCCATAGTGATGCGTCCGGCGAGGGTTTCGGGTCGTAAGCGGATATGGTTGTTGAACTTCTGATACCTAACCGCTTTAAGAGCACGGGTGGCAACCTCGGTCACCAGGGTCAGAATGTGCGGTCCACCATAGAGCGCAAAACCGCCGGCGTTTAGCGCCAGCTTCGTCGACGGCGCGATCATTAACTCTGATCCAGGCACACCAGATAGACTGTCAAAGGCCGGATCAAATGGCGTGCCGTTCGCCAGCATGATCAAACAGGCATTCAGATAGGCCTGATAGAGTGCGTCGTAGTGCACATAGGTGGCAAGATCGCGCGGCGTGTGGATAAAGCGGCGCGAACCGTCGAACTCCTGGCCAGCATCCCCGGCCGCGACATTGACGTCATAGCCATCCTGCACTCTCAGCCACTCTTTCCAGGTATCCATATAGTCCTGACCTTTTTTCGCTACTAGGACTTTCTGACTGATCTGCTGCGGCCCGTAGGTGATGTTTCCGTCAGTGGCGTCGTTGCTGCCGGATTGATCGGTGTTGCCGATCAACATGAACTGTGAGAGATAGGGGCCTTGTTCGACGCCGGGCGATGAACCACGAAAAACCGTCTGCGGTGTCAGCAGATCGCTCTCGGTTATTCGCGGGCGTCCGTCAAAACCACTTGATGCGTAGGGCAGCGCGTTGAGGCGATCAATAGCCTTGGCCAACTTGCTTGAACTACCGCTGGCAAGGCTGTCGAATGTATTGAAAGGCTCGTCTCGCAATAGGGCGAGCTCATACACCTCCGCCATTTCGAAGGCGAGCTCGTCGCTGCATAGCGCTGGCGCAGGTGCCATGGTGACCGCTTGCGCGTCAGGCCCCTGCAGGTCGTAGGCGACTCCTGCGGTGGGCGCTTCCCACTTGCGGCGGGCCTCCTTGCTTGGCACCGGCACACGGGTGGTGAATGGCTCAATAAAGCCCTCGTCCACACACAAGCGGAACGCTTCAAAATCTCCTGCATTTTTAATCAGGCCATTTTTGTAGTCGTGTTCCAGGCCTTTCGTGAATGACATCGCGTAGTTTGCGGATGCATAGCGCTGCTCGTCACCGTTGGCGGCATGTGGTTCGTGATGGCGGTTAAACGCCATCTCCGCTGCGTTGATGCGCGCACTTCTTGACTCTTCGCGTCGATTGTACGTCATGATGATTACCTCAATTCCATAAGTGTTGTCGTCAAAATCAATCGCGGCGAAATACTCCTCGCGGCGACAACAGCATGTGTTTGAGGCAGATCTTCTTCAATTACATTGGATTACAGTATCCGAGCGGGACGTGTCATTGCCCCATACTCGCGCTGTTTCTGACGGCAACCGATGTGAGACAAAGGACAGAGGCGGTACGGGTTCGACATGCAATCGAAGCAAGGCGAAAAAGAACCCGTAACTGTAGCTTGTGGAAATCTAAGAATCGGGCGTTGATCACGAATTACATGGGCTTTGCGGCAATGGCAAATTAGGGTGCGTCACACTTGGTCGCGACTGATGAAGGCGTTACTGGCCTAGCTAAAGACTCTGGCAGATCTCATGCGATACTTCGGAAAGGTCTTATGCACTTTTAGAGCGGACCTTAGTACTCCAGATACTGACTGAAATTAACCAGATTGCCCTCGCTGTCCACTGCCAAAATCTGACGATACCCAGGTTGCGGATCAATACCTGGCTGGTCATTGATACCGTTTTCTTGGGGGAAGACTGCGTTGCGGCTCTTGAGATACTCGTACACCTCTTCTGCTGAGCGGATGCTGAAATCGGCATAGCCGTTACTGCGGTGCGCGACGGGACTGTATGATTCGACATCAGGGTATTCGCCTACCAAGCCGAATACGCTGGTGGTAGACCAAAAACCGAACCAGTTGTCATCGCGATAGGGTTCCGAGCCAAAAAGCGTTTTGTAATAGCGCCCGGCCAGGCCGAGGTTTACGACAGGGTAGGCGGTGTAGTCCATTGAGCTTACGGGCACATCTCGGTAGGGCTCTATATCAACTGTGAACATATTTTCAAGCACGGCCTTATCACCCGTGTCTCGCCAGAGTTGTGTGACTAGAAGTGTTGAGTTAAGTTTGGGTTGTGCGGGCACCTCAAGCGATGCCTGAAATGTGATTAACGTGCCGTCACCCACGTTGCGCAACCGGGCGTCACTGATGGATAGTTGCTTGGTCTGGTCTTTCGCGGTATCCAGCTGATTTCGGTTTTGGCCTAGTAGCGCTGCGATGGCGTTAGCGCCGCGAGCGACGCCGGTGGTATCAACCCAGAGCGTGGCCTCATCCAGCCATTGGCGTAATGCTTGCTCGTCATTGCTAGCCCAGGCTTGCACAACTTCGATTGCCTCTGGATGTCCTTCGACGCTTTTGTCGTCCACGCTGAGTACCAGTGAAGACGGACTTTCTCCTTCTTCGCGGAACGATGTCTTAGGTGACTCACGAAACACGGAAACGTTACCTGATGGGTCTTCGGCTACCAGGCAGGATGCGTTGTCGCATCGCGTTTCAGCGAGATTCATTGCCCCTGCCTGGTTCAGGCGTTTGCGAAACTCATCGATGGACTCAACATCTACCAACGCATAGCCGTTAGCCATACCCGGTTTGATCATAATACGTTTGTCCATGGGTGCAGCGCTGAGCACAAAAAAGGCATCGGCAAAGCGAAAGGCTGCCCGGTCCTTATTGTGGACTACCGGCGGTCCCAGCAGCGGCGCGTAAAAATCGACCGCGCGGTCGATATCTGCAGCCGGGTAAACAAAATCAAAACGGATGGGTGCTATGCGATTGGGTACGTTGTCGGGAACCGGTGGCGCGGTGGCGTCGTCCAGTGCAAAGGATTGGACTTGAGCGACCAGTTTCCACTGCTCGTCGCGCTTTCGAAATACCTGTAACACGGTGGCGAGGTCGGCAAATTCCCAACGAGCGCCTCCTCTGATGTCCATGCGGTAAAAAGCGGTTGCCATATCACCCTGAAACTGAAGCTCAAGATCGCGAAGGGTGAGCTGTAAAGAGGACGGGTAGCCTTCGGGCCGCTCTCCACGCGACTCGCCTTTGATCATGGCAATGACTGCCTCGCGGCCGTAGGCGAACTCATCGTCCATGATTCGACTGCTATCCTCTGATAGCAGCGGACCTATCTGCTCATCCTCTCGTTGCAGCCAGTGTTGGTGAATTTGCACGATTAGGTCGGTAATGGCTCTGTGGTCGGGCGATTGCTCTGACTGCCTCGCCAAGATATCTGGATCAATAACTAATTGGCCCCAGCGAGACGGGTCCGTAACGTAGGCGGACTCATGCTGCTCCACAAGTGGCTCTCGCTGCACGTTGGGAGTGGTGGTTTGCATGGGGTTTGCAAATAAATGTGCTGGCGCCAGCATGGCTGCCACCATAAACGCCATTGCTTGCGCACTGGTAAAGAGTGGCCACTTCATGATTGCTCTCTAGGGTGTTTGTTCAGTGGGCTTGCAAAGCGCTGCCAGAAGGAAGGAGCACAGTCGTTAGAGACCGCGCAACGGCTGGGTGGTAGTTCATTGTCGTGCTTCGCTAGCGAGTTTTTTCCCCGGCGGAATGTAGTCAAAGATAAAGCTAATGCGGTCTTCACGCCCTTTGTTCGTGACACTGTGTTGCTTTTGATTGTTGATCTCGAATGCCTGACCCACCTCTAGCGGAATAGGTCGCCCCTCGACGGTAAAGCGAACACGGGAGTTGGTGGTGATAGGCACATGAATTCGATGGCCTAAGTGGAAAGAGGGGTGTCTATCTACATGCGGCGTAATTCTGCCACCCGCGCGCAGGCGAGCGGCCATGGCACGAATAACGGTGCCACCGGGTTCGTAGTGCGTTTCGATGATACTGTCCATCAGAGGGACGGCAACGTCTGCCAGGCGATCCCAACCGGGTCTGCGATCGACAATGACCTCAGGCCAGGACGACTCGTTAAGAAAGAGGACGACCATGGAGCTGGTGTCTTTGTGGACTTCGAAAGCGTTCTGTCGATATTGCTCTTCCAGCCAGGCTTCTTCGTCCTGAGCGAGGATGCGATCAGACAGTGGGCCTGAGTCAACAGGCCCCAAGTCTCGAATGCGTCCTTCTATGTCCACGTCGTAATCACGACAAGCAGCGCTATTCCCCGAAGATGTAGCGGAAGTTAACGCCGAAAGTACGCGGTTGGTTTACCGATAGTCGCTGTTGCGACCAGCGGTTGTTGTAGAACAACTCGGCTTCTTCATCAAATACATTGTCTACAAACAAGGTTGCTGTCCAACTGGTGCTTTCGAGCCCGACCTGAAGATCCAGGGTATCCCAGGATTCTTGCTTCCGTGGTGGAAAGCTGAAACTACTGGATTCGATGCCATCCAAGGAATTCACCGACGAACCTGTGTAAGTGTATCGCGCTAACACATAGGGAGAGGCTTCGAACAGCAAGGTGTCAAAGGAGTAGCTGGCGTTCAGGTTACCTTTCCAGTCTGGAACAATGGGCAGCGGCGTCCCCTCCGGCGTCGTTAGAGGATTATCGCTGTCGGGGAAGAGTGTGCTGCTGTCTGACAGTTCGCCGTCGTTGTAACCTACCGACATCTCAATATTGATATTCGGGGTCGGCAGCCAGCTAATCCAGGACTCGAAGCCGTTTATCTCCGCCTCTGGGAAGTTCACAATGCCCAGTGTAAACAAGTCCGGCTGCGGATCTTCCGCCTGCACCTGGATATCGTTCCATATCATATGGTACGCCGTGATATTGAAACGCAGCTTGTTGTCGAACCACTCGGTTTTTGCGCCGATCTCGTAGTTATCCACCGTATCTGCGTCATACTGATTCAAGGTACCCGCTGGCGGTGGAAACTGCCCGGTTGGTGGTCCATAAACCGATTGCGGTCTGGCCGAGTTAGCGCCACCTCGCCTAAAACCTTCTGAGTAAGTTGCATAAATCATCTGGTTTTCCCAGGAGTAACTCAGCGTTAACTTGGGAACCCAATCAGACTCGTCGGCATCGCCGGGGTCGCCTGGGGCATAGCAGTAGTCAACACCACCTGTTTGAACGCAGTCAGGAGGCCCGCCATTCTCACCAATCAGGGTACCGTTGATCACGTTGTAGTCGTTCTCTATTTCAAAGTAGCGTGCGCCCGCCAGAATATTGAACTGCTCTGTGATATCTACCGATACCTCACCGAAAATCGCCCATTGCTCTAATTCACTTTCATAAGTGCCAGAAAACCAGTTGTTTGAAGTTTCCTTCAGTGGAGCGCCGTAAAAATAGTAGCCCGCATTGTTGAGGTAGGAGAAGGCGTCCGAGTCACTGAAGTCGTTCACTACGTTTGCGATGAATAATTCATCCACGTCGCGTTTGTTGTAAAACGCGCCGATCAAGCCCGACCAGCGGCCTATTTCTGGGGTGGCGTAGCGTGCTTCAAAAGTCCAGGAGGTGGTTTCGCGCCTATCAAAGTTAGTGGAAAGGGGATCACCGCCAAAATCGTATTGGGTGAGATAGGGATCATATTCTCTAAAGTAGTCTCCCAGCTGCTGGAACGTCTGGAGATAGGAGGTGGCGTCGGCAAAGTACTCCGCCTCCCGATCGAAGTAAGCCCCCGTGAGCACGAAATCACCGATATCCAGGTTGGCCTCTACCGTTACTGCCAGTTGGTACCACTCATCTTCCCAGCTATCGTCACTAAAGCGTGCCTGGCCGTCTCGACCGAATCTGGGGTACAAACCAACGTCTTCATACTGCTGCTGATTCAGGTCGATATCACCGAAGCCATCGAGCTCATACTTTTGATAGATGCTGGAAAAGTCGACAGTCCACTGGTCGTTAAGCTGTAGGCGGACGCCAAAGCGACCACCATACCAGGTGGAGGAGTTGACGTTTTCGTCGACCTGCGAGCCGTTATCGAAGGTTCGACCCGGTGAGATCGAAAATACATTGTCGATCCAGCCCGGGTCATCGGCATAAAAGCCGACAATACGCATGGCTAGTGTGTCTTCTATCAGCGGTATGTTGGCCATAGCGCTAAGGTCATAACCCTCGTCGCCGCCATCGATGCTGGAGCCAGTCACATCGACCCAGCCAGTCGTAACGGTAGCATCGGGTTTATTGGTGATCACGCGCAGCGTACCGCACTGAGCAGCATCTCCAAACAGCGTGCCCTGCGGCCCCGAGAGCGCTTCGATGCGAGCGATGTCGATTAGGCGTGGATCGGGGTTTTGCCCAGCTGCCGTTATTGGCTGTTCATCCAAATAAACCGAGGTGGTGGCGGAATCACTGAATGATAAACCCTGGGCGGCACAGCCGCGCATGATGACGGAGTTCGCGCCTGGCTGACGTTCGCTGACCGCCAGACCGGGGATCTGACCCACGTAGTCAGAAAAATTCTTAAAGCGCTGGAGCGTGATTTGCTCGTTTGTGAATGCGGTGATCGCGATAGGGGTATCCTGGAGGTTCATCTCGCGTTTCGACGCGGTCACGATTACCTCTTCCAACTGACCCAGGGTTTCCGCCTGCGTCCCTGTAGCACCCGCCAGAGCGGCGGAGACCGCTAAACTCAGCGACAAGCGCTTCGTCTCTAAGTTGAGTTTAGCTTCTTTGTGTTTCGAGGATTGCGCCATGATACGTGCCCGGTTTTTTCAGCGAGATTTTATACTACGGTAACATAGCCATAGCGAAAAGCCTGCCTATAGGCCCGGATTTTTCTCCTGGTTGGGCGACAAATGGTCCACGCAGCGGGTATCATCTCGAGTCGCCTCCACATGCATTCCCAACCCCCGATTGGCTTGGGCTAAGGTGTTCGTATGTTTTTTCAGGGAGTTCCTTAATTTGACCACATTAATTGCCACGTCTGTTGTGCGCGGCAGCCAACAAGGTGAGAGCCACGGTGGAGTCTATCTGGTGGATCTGAAGCATTCCCGAGTGCACCAGCCCATAGACTGGGATACCATGGATATCGACTGGCAGGGTCGCGGTTGGGACCGCGGCCTGCGCGGCATCGCATTTGATGGCGACAGTGTGTTTATTGCCGCTAGCGACGAACTATTTGAGTATGACCCGCAATTTAACCTGCGCGGTTCTTACCGAAATGACTACCTGAAGCACTGTCACGAGATCTGCATCTACCAGCGCCGTCTTTTTTTGACATCTACAGGCTTTGATTCCCTGTTGGGCTTTGATCTTGATAAGAAAGTGTTCACCTGGGGCTTGCAGATCAGCCACGAGCGCAGTGGCTTGCGTGGCAGCCCGTTCCACCCAAACAGAGACAAGGGCCCGACACTCTCCAACCGGCTGCACTTGAACAGTGTTTTTGCCAACAGCAAAGCGCTCTACTTTAGCGGCTTACATAGTCGCGGGCTGTACGCCTACTCGGGGCGCTACATTGACCGGCTGGCGACTCTGCCAGAAGGAACGCACAACGCCAGGCCTCATCGGGCGGGGATTGTTTATAACGATACACAGCGCAATGCGGTGATGTTTGCCGAACCTGAAGGCCCCAGGCGGGTCTTCGCCGTGCCGGAATATTCGCCTGAGGATCTCGAGCACGCTGACTCTGATGACAGCAAAATCGCGCGACAGGCCTTCGGTCGCGGTCTCTGTACAATCAGTGACAGTCTACTCGCTGCCGGTTCTTCGCCTTCGACAATTACCTTGCACGACCTGGACTCCATGAAGACCACCCTGTCCATTAACCTGTCAATGGATGTCCGCAATGCTATCCATGGGCTCGAAGTTTGGCCTTTCGAACCACCAGCTACTCAGGCCGGTTGATATCCTCGTAGGCAGCATAGCGCGGTAGGATGGGTTCAAGAACCTCGATTAGCTCCTCCAGTTGCGCTTCGTAGTTGCGCCAGAAGTGAATTGAGCGGGTGTAAACAGGTTGGCGTACCTGTTCGGAGCTGGCGGTTCGCACGGGACGCTGGGTACGGTAGAAGTCGATGCAGTTGTCTTCCCAGGGCAACTCACAAAACTCCAACAGCTTGCGCACTTCGGCTTCGAAGTTAGTGACCAGCGCCTCATACTGCACTGTGTACACCTGACCCGGAATCACCTTATGCCAGTGATCCATCATGCGCTGGTATTGCATGTAGTACTCTCCCACGTCCTGTAGGTCATAGACAAAGGTTTGGCCTTTGGCGAATAGCTGGCGATAACAGCTCAAGGTAGAGTCCAGGGGATAGCGTCTGGCATCGATCACTTTTGCGTTCGGAAGAATGAGTTTAAGGAACCCGACGGAGGGAAAATTGTTAGGGTTTTTGTCGATGAATCTCGAACGCTTTAGCTCGCGGTGAGGTTCTGCAAGATCCAGGTAGTACTGCCCAAGGGCCTGTAGGTGCTGGGATTTCAGCTCGCGCACGGCCTGTGGATAATTGATGCCATCGGCGCGGTTGCGATTTAGCGATGTCGCTACCCGACCTAGATAGGGTAGCTCCGCTGTGCCCTCTACCTGAGAGTGGCTGGCGAGGATTTGCTCGAGCAGTGTTGATCCCGAGCGAGGCAGGCCGACTACAAAAATCGGGCTTGGATCCGGGTTTCCCTGGTTTGCCAGGCGCTGCATAAGTCTTTCGTTGAAGACTTCGATCAGGCTATCGTTTGTGAGCTCAGTTTGTACCGGATCGTAGTGCTCCAGCTCGCGCTGTTCCTGGTTGCCCCGCTGATAGTGCTGCCAAGCGCTGTTGTAATCTCCCGCGTCCTCGCGGGCCTTGGCCAATGCGAACAGAAAGTTCACTCTCGACTGATCAGAAATACCCTTATCACCGTCTACCATGGCTTCCATGGTCGAAATGTCCTCTTCTGAGAAGCGGTAGGTCTTCAGGTTCGCCAGGCTCCAATAGATTTCGCCATTGTCTGGCCTTACGCGGATACAATCGCGGTAGGCCTTGATGGCATCCTCCTGGTCGCCCAGGGTTTTGAGCGTATGACCTAATCCAAGCAGTGCACCTGCATGCTCTGGCTGCAGCGCAAGGGCTGCGCGATACGCCGCTGCAGCCTCGTGGGTCCGACCTGCCTGTGCCAACGCTGCGCCGTAGAGTTGCTGGGGTTTTGCGCG